>CAZCAI010000008.1:0-13255 GCA_964496595.1 uncultured Anaerolineales bacterium | reverse complement strand
CAAATAACAAAACATCAAAGCAGCAAATAACAAATTGGCAAAACATCAAATATCACCATATGCTTAAAAAGGCTCTTTTGTCCATTTGTTGCTTTGGTGTTTTGCCGTTTTGCTGCTTCGTCCCCTGATTATAAGCCTGTGGGGGAGGTTGACAAATCCGCAGCGGCTGATTATACTTAGCCACGCTAACCATTCTTAGGGTTGTGTGAATCGAACAACAAGATTAAGGTGATAAACAAGATTATATGACAGCACTGCGCGATTACGTTCATAATATTAAAAAATTCAGTTCCCAGGCCCGGATCTATCTGCTGGTCTCGACGTTAGAGGGAATCGGTTGGGGTGTTTTCCAGCTCTTCTTTAATTTCTACATCCTCAGTCTGGGCTACCAGCGCGATTTTCTGGGGCTACTGATCAGCATCCCGCCGATGACGACGATTGTCGTGGCGCTCTTCGCCGGCTATATCAGCGATCTGATCGGTCGGAAGCAAGCGTTCATTCTGGGCAATATCATCACGGTGATAGCGCAGGCGATGATGCTCCTCTGGCCCACCTCGACGATGTTGATCTTGGCCGGCATCCTGCGCGGCGCGGGACAGAGTCTCTTCCGCGTCACCACATCCCCGTTCTTGATGGAAAACAGCACCGAGGCGGAGCGCACGCATCTCTTCAGCTTCAGCTCCGGCCTCCGCACGCTGGCCTCGTTTTTGGGGAATTTCTTGGGCGGCGGGCTGCCCGCGCTCTTTGGGAATTTCTTGGGCGTCAGCGCGACGGATAGCCTGGCCTACGCCTGGTCGCTGGGCATAACGACGATGTTGATAACCCTGACATTGATTCCACTCTCGCGGCTCAAGGTGCAAAAGCGCGCGATGGCTCAAGATCCCCTCGCGCCGTTCCGCGCGCTGTGGAACCATCGCGGAACGATGACGCGCCTGTTGTTGCCCCCGTTGATGCTCTCGCTGGGCGCCGGGATGTTGATCCCCTTTATGAACATCTTCTTCCGCTACCGCTATAATCTCTCCGATGAGGCCATCGGCGCGCTCTTTGGCTTCGGTTCGCTGGGGATGGGCTTCGCGCTGATGATGGGGCCGATCTTATCCGATCGCTGGGGCAAGCCCAAGACGGTCGCGATCACCGAGGGGTTATCGATCCCTTTCCTGATTATCTTGGGCTTTGTATCCAACCTCACTTTGGCCTACGTGGCGTTTTTCGTGCGGATGGCGCTGATGAACCTGGCCGGGCCGGTTTACCAGACGATGGTGATGGAGGAGACGGACGCCGAGGCGCGCGGGATGGCGGCCAGTCTCTACAGTTTGATTTGGAACTCCGGGCGGGCGATCAGCCCCGTGATCAGCGGGCCGATGCAGGAGTCCTACGGCTTCGACCCGGTCTTCTTGAGCACGATCATCGCCTACACGCTCTCCGTCGGGATGATCACCTGGTGGTTTGTGCTGGGGCGACGTCGTCGCCAGACATCGCAGCCGCTACTGAACGCCTGATTCTGACGCTGTAAAGTACCGTCCGATCAGCGCCTCTAGATCGGCGTCGGTGTGGGCGCGCGCTGCCTGGAAGAACGCCGCGCGATCCACCAACTTGCCATCGTTGGCCTGGCGATAGTCGCGCACGAAGGCGAAGAACGCCTCATCCCCCATCACCGCCCGCAACTCCGCCAAGAAGCTCGCCCCGCGTGCATAGACCTGGTGAATGTACGTGGGGCTATCCTCATAATCATAGATGGTGCTGTTGAGCGGCGCCCCGTGATCCCACCGATAGATGTGATTCTCCCACCACCAGTCCGTCAGCTCTGGATGATAGCGCTCGTAGTAGAGCACCTCGCTGTACTTGGCGAAGGATTCATCTAACCACGGCTCGGTGATTTGATTGTTCCCCACGGCCCCGTACCACCACTGATGGGCCATCTCGTGCACGCCTAAATTGACCAACAGCGAAAGCGGGTTGCCGTCGTAGGCAGTGTAGGCGTAGCCGCTCAGGCTCACCAGGCCGGAGTACTCCATCCCGCCGTAATAGGCGTTCTGGGCGATGACCAGTTCCCCGTAGGGAAAGGGGCCGTAGTATTCTTCGAAGAGCGGCAGCGCGCGTTGGGCCGTCTCGATGATGGCCTGCCCGCTCTCTCCGTGCTCCGGCAAGAAATAGGATATGACCGGCGTCCTTCCGGCGTGGCCCTCGAGCCGTTGGTACTCCTTGCTCGCTAAGAAGGCGAAGCTCCGCCCTGCCGGTAAGCGATAGCGGCGCACGGGCGCGGTCGAGGAGATAGCGCCGGTCGCGGCAATCACTACCTCCGGCGCGGCGCGCAGCGTCACCTCGTAATCCGCCAGAGGATAGACGACCGGATCGCCCACGGGATGATAGCGCCACGTGCGCCAGCCCTCGCCCGCGACGTAGGGCGCCAACGTGGGATGCCAATCGCCCACCTGGATGACCCGCTCGCCCGCGCCGAAGTTGCCGATGGGCGGCCATGAGGTCGGGGCCACCGGCGGGATCTGCATCCCGTAGGTGAGCTTCACCTGCACGGGATCGCCGGGCGCGAGCGCCACGGTCGGCGTGATATGGAGCATGATGTCGTCCAGGGCGAACGGCGTGATCCGCTGCGTCCATTCGGTGGTCGCCTCGACGTTGTAGAGCGTGAACGCGCCCGGTTGGTGCGCGGGCGGCGCCGCGAAGATGATCTCCTGCCACGTATCGGGCGAGTCGTTGTGCAGCGTGATGTGGTGGATCACGTCAAGGCGGCGATCCTCGTAGTTGAGGTTGATGTCCAGCGCGTGGTGGGGACGTCCGGCGGGCGGCGGCGTCACCAGCGGCGTGGGGGTCGGTGTGGGCGTGGGCGTCGCGGTCGGTGTGGGGGTGAGCGTCGGGGTGGCGGTAGGCGGCGGCAGCGGCGTCGCCGTCGCGGTGGGGAGCGGCGGCGCGCCAGGCGAGGCGCATCCACTCGCGACGGCCATCATCAGCCCCAGGAGCAGGAGCCAGCGTAAAAACGTGCGATTCGATTGGAATGAGGTCATAGTTTTACCCTTGTGAAGGTTGCGCCAAAATTGGGGTTGCAGACGCTACTCCATTTACGTTTCGTAGCTGACTACGAACATTTAATAATGTGAAACCACGGGCGTGCCGACGGGCGCCCAGTTGTAGAACCATTCCGCATCGGGTGTGGCCAGGTTGACGCAGCCGTGGCTCATCGGCGTGCCGAAGTTGCTGTGCCAGTAGGTGCCGTGGAGGCCGTAGCCCTTGTAAAAATACATCGTGTAGGGCACATTGGGCAGGTAATAGCCGGGGCCGCTCATCGTGGTGGCGGGATATTTGACGTAGATCTCGTACGTGCCGACCACGGTGGGCGTCCATTGCGTGCCGGTGGAGGCCAGCGCGGTGTAGACCGGCGTCTGGCTCTCGTAGGCGGTGACGGTCTGCGTGCTGAGATTGACGTCGATCCATTTGCCGCTGTGCGTCTCCGATGGAGGTGAAGGCGGCGGCGGAGATGGCGGCGCGTTGCCATCGGGAATGGTGAGTTTCTGGCCCGCGTAGATGAGGTTCGAGCCGAGGTTGTTGGCCGCGCGCAGCGCCGCGACGGTCGCGCCGTGCCGGCGGGCGATGCTGAAGAGGGTGTCGCCCCGTTGGACGGTGTAGACGCCGCCCGGCGCCGGCGGCGGGGGATCGGCTTGTTGGCCGGGGATGGTGAGGCGCTGCCTCACGTAGACCCACGAGGTAAGCGCCAGGCCGTTGGCGGCGGCCAAGGCGCGCGTGCTGACGCCGTGCCGCGCTGCGATGCTCATCAGCGTGTCGCCCGGCCGGACGATGTAGGTGCTGGCGTTGCCCTGCGCAGGCGGCGCGGGATCGGGCGCCAGGCCGGGGATGGTGAGTCGTTGGCCCACGTAGAGCCAGGTGTTCACCGGCAGGCCGTTGGCCTCGGCGAGTTGATAGACGCTCACGCCGTAATGGCGCGAGAGGCTATAGAGCGTCTCGCCCGCCTGGACGATGTGATCTCCGCCTTGAGCCATCGCCGGCGCGGGGTTCACGATCAGGCCTAAGAGGAGGCTCAGGCTCATTGCTAGATGTATCCACGGTTGGATGCGCAGGAATCTGTTCATGTGCGTTGTTCCTCAATATCAGCTTATCATATCAGCAGATAAAGCAGATTTTAGCAGATGAATATGAGGCGCCGTTGTGAGCTGAAAAACGCCACTCCGCTCAAGCCCAAAGGCTCCGCTTCGAGGCTTACTACGAACCAAAATTGATGCTTTGTGACCGCTTGTCTTTTTGTTTTATCTGCTGATAAAAATCGAAGTTGAAGAAAGTGCCCGGTCGCCAGTACCCATCCCCCATTGTATCAGATTTCAAAAGGCGTGCATCCTCTCAGAGGATGCACGCCTTGGTATTGCGTTGCGATTTTACAGATGCGTCAGCGCGGCTCCCACTTGACCGCGTCGAAGCCGATGAGGCGGCTGCGGTACGACTCGTAGGTGACGTCGGCCAGCGAGACGTAGTCATCGCGGGTCCCTCGGAAGGTGTAGGTTCCCAGGGAGACCCACTGCCCGCCGCTGTAAGCTGATTGGTCGATGACCTTCAGGGTCATGCCGTTGGCGTGGGAGATCCAGTAGCGCGCTTGCCCGGTCGTGGTGTAACGATGGGGGATGTAGACGTAGACCTCGTAGCGGCGATTTTGCAGGCTGGGATACCAGCGCGCCCAATTGTAATCCCTGCGTGTGGTGTCGTTGTTGAAGGTCCAGGTCAGATGCCCGTTGTACCCCTCATTGGCGGTGTGCCATCCGCTCCATGCGCCGTGCTTCTCGAAGCCGCTGTCCGTATCATCGACGATGACGGTACCGGAGGGCGGCGTGGGCGGTTCGGGCGGCGCACCCTGGGTACTCCACGAAAGCTGCGCGACGGCATGCCCGCCGACCTCGTAGTACTGCACCTCGATGGTGACGGGGCTGCCCGGCAAATAAATATCGCCGGTGTAGGTCGTGGCGGCCTGATCCTGCCACGCATCGACCAGCAGATGGCCGTTGACCCAGAGGCGCGCGCCGTCGTCAACGGTGAGGGAGAAGTGGTACATATCCGCCGGAAGCTCCAGGGTGCGCGTCCAGCGCACGGAGAAGCGATCCACCGAGATGGTACCGGGGATGGGGGAGTTCGTGCCCCAGTCGAAGTTGATGGCGGCATCCTGGCGGACGGCGGCGGGCGACCCACTCAGCGTCACGTTGTTGAAATACTCGCCGCGCCACTCGCCCTCGCTCGGCTCCTCCTGATCCAAAAGCGTCCAGGAGAGCTTCGCCACGGCGAAACCGGTGTTCTCGTAGTACTCGACCTTGATGTAGTGATGGCCCGAACCGAGGTATTTGTCTACGGTGTAGGTCGTGGCGGCTTGATCCTGCCACTTATCCAAGATCAGGTCGTTATCCACCCACAGGCGAATGCCATCGTCGGCGGTGACAGTGAAGCGATAGTTACCGGGCGTCACATCGATATAGCGCGTCCAGCGGGCGGAGAAGTGGTCGGCATGCACCTCATTGGCCGGCGAACCGGTGCCCCAATCATGCGCGATGTTGGTCTCTGCGCGTTGCAGCACCGATGCGCCGGAGAGCGAGGTGTTGTTCCAGTAGGTCGCCTGCCAGGTGGGATCGGAGTGCTGCGGATTGAATGGCCCTTGGGCCATCGCTGGCGCGGCCAATCCCAACATCAACAGCAAAGCCAGAAAACTTCGGATACGCTTAAACATTGGTTGCCTCCTTAAATATGCTATGCGTAAAGATACTTGGATTTGAAATGTTACAGAGATTTACAAGCTGCTTCCTTCCCTTCTATCTTTAAGACGAAGAAGGGAAAATTGAAGTTCCCGCTCTTATCTTCATTATCGTTAAGAAAGCGTGAAGAAAGGATTACGAACTTGTAACATTTCTGTATCCAATCGGACCAAGGCTCATGTGGGGAATTGCGTGAAAGATTGGGGATGAATTTGGTTCGGGGGGCGAGGACTAAAGGCCTCTGGACAGGCCTACGGCCAACCTTCCTCCTGCGAGGAAGGCCCCGCGCCCGCGTAGGCGGTCGCCTGGCGCGTTAGCGCCTGTCTCAGGACTTCAGTCCGGGATCACACAACTTTTCACCAAAAAACCAATAAGAGCCTCGGATCAATGTAGGTCGAGATGGCATTCCGACCCACCGGATTATCAAGCGGGGACATGGTATAATCTCGAAAGACACGATGATCGCAAGGAGCAAGGGAAGACGATGAAACTTCTGGACCAACGACTCTATCGTTTTGAAGGCACGCCCAAGGAGATCGGTCTGGCGCTGGGGCGCACATTAGGCGCGCGCCTGGCCCGGAACATCGCGCGCTACATCGAGACCGGGCCGGGACGTCACGGCGCCATCGACCGCCGCAAGCTCCACGCGGGCGCGCTGCCCTGGCTGCGATCGCTGCCGCGGCGTTACCAGGAGGAGTTCGAGGGCATCGCTGCCGGAGCTGAGATCCCGCTGCAACGTTTGGCCGAGTGGGCGTTCGTGGAGAAATGCATCATAGAGGAAGGCGGGTGCAGTGCGGCGCTGGTGCGACACGAAGATCACGTCTGGATCGCGCGCAACAACGACCTCTACGCGCCCGATATGTGGGGCTACGTCATCGTGCGGGATGTCGCGGGGCGGATTCCGCGGCTCGATTTCGGGCTGGAGGGCGAGATCTTCAGCGGCACGGGCGTCAATCGCGAGCGGCTCTGGTTGCACTACAACTGGCTGCCGACGTGTGGATCGCCGCGCCCGGATCGGCCCCATCTGGAGGGGTTTGTGTGGCTTTCGGATGCGCTGGAGACGTGTCGCAATCTCCGGGATGTGGAGGCGCTCCTCCAGCGCGTGGATCGCGACGGCGGGATGATGATCTTCGCCATTGATGGCAAGACCGAAGAGGCCGCGATCTATGAATGTACTTGCAGCGAGTATCGCAAGGAGATGCTGGACACGGGCTTCATCGCGGGAACGAATCACTACCGGCGCTTCGATTTTGACGCGCCGCAGGGCAGCGCCTCGTCGCTGCGCCGTTACCGGCGGATGCAGGAGCTGCTCGCCGCGCTGCTGGCGCGGGAGCGCGCGCCCGACTTCCCCGATGACCTGATTGCCATCTTAGCCGACCCGGCGGTGGAGGTGCGCGGCGTCGACTACGGCACCGTCTACGCGGCGGTGGCGTGTCCCGGCGCGGCGCGGATGTGGGCCACGCTGGGCGGATATCCGGCGGCCAGCGCGGGACGCTGGCACTCGCTGCAATGGCCGTGGCGCGAGGAGGAGGCGGGATGGCGGAGGAGGCGATAGATATGGAAGCGCTGGTTGCGCAGGCGAAGGAGGACCCGGAGGCGTTCGGTAAGCTCTACGAGCGCCACGTCGCGGGCATCTACAACTATCACTACCGGCACACGAGCAACGTCGCGGTGGCGGAAGATCTGACCTCGCGCACATTTTACCGGGCGCTGCGCTACATCCATCGTTACCGCGACCAGAAGAACGCCTCGTTTCGCGCCTGGCTCTATCGCATCGCGCACAATCTGGTCGTCAACTGGTATCGCGACACCGGCCGTCATCCGGAAATCTCGCTCCAGCAGGCCGGAATGCTCCGGGCGGATCAATCCAGCCCGCATCAGTTTGTGGAGCAGGTCGAGGAGCGCGAGCGCTTACTGCGGATCATCGAGCAGTTGCCGGAGGATCGCAAGACGCTCATCCTCCTCAAATTCGTGGCGGAGATGACCAACGCCGAGATCGGCGATGTGCTCGGCCGGACGGAGGGCGCGATCAAATCGCTCTACTACCGCACGCTGGCCAGTCTACGGGATGCGGCGGACGTGGAGGGGGCCTAAAGGGTTTACTCGGCCAAGGTGCAACGCACTTAAACCACACTTAAACCGAAGGAAAGCGCTGCCTCATGCAGTATATGCCTGGCAACAAGCCCAAAAGTACGTTGCCTCTCACAAGACCAAACGATTACTTCTGATCTTCTGTTACTCAGCTTGTATCTAATGATCTTCTCTCTCATCGTCCGCGATGTCCGCGATGTCCGCGATGTCCGCGATGTCCGCGATGGGGAACCGGATAACGAACGTCGTGCCGACGTTCTCCTCCGTGGAGAAGGTGATCTCCCCGCCGCATTCCTCAACGATCTCCCGGCTGATGGAGAGGCCCAGGCCCGTGCCTTTGCCCACTGGCTTAGTGGTGAAGAACGGATCAAAGATGGCCTCCCGCGCCTCCGACGGGATGCCGCAGCCGTTGTCCTGCACCTCGGCCACGACGTCGTCGCCATCGACATAAGTCGAGACCGACAAGCGCTTCTGATAGCCGGGGCGCGTCGCCTCGCCGGCTTCGATGCGGCGGGCCATCTCCTCCATCGCGTGCTCGGCGTTGCTGAACAGATTGAGGAAGACCTGCTCTAACCGGTAGGGATTCGCGCGGATCGCGGGTAAATCGGGCGATAGGTCGCGCGTGATGACCACGTTGTGCTGTTGGAGCCGTTCCTCCGTCAGGATAAAGCTGTCCTCAATCGGTTGGTTGAGGCTGATGAGAGCGTGATGATTTTCCGAAAGATGCCCGAACTCGCGCAGATGATCGATGATTCGCTGGCAACGCTTGACATCGCCGATGAGATTTTCGCCGGTTTCGTGTAATTCGTCGAAGTCTAAGAGTAGCGGCTCATCCGAATTTTCCGCTTGCATTCTCTTTGCAAGTTTCTTGAGGTAATCGCCCTCGAACATAATGGCCATCAGCGGCTGCGATAGCTCGTGCGCGATGCCTGTCGCCAATTCACCCAGCGCGGCCATCTTGCCGGCCTGGATGACTTTGGCGCGCTCGCGCTCTAGCTCGCGCACCTTTTCCTCCACCATCCGCTCCAGATCATCGGCGTACTCCTGGAGTTGCGCTTCCGCCCGTTTGTGCTCGGTGATGTCGCGGAAGCTGGCGATGGCGCCGTAGAGATGGCCGTGCTCGTCGATCAACGGCGCCGCATTGACGGAGAGCCACTTGCGCTCGCCGTTTGGCGCCTCGATGCCGTGCTCGATCCCCTTGACCGCCTGCTTTTTGCCCAGGGCCAGCGCCAGGGGCAAGCGTTCGGGTGGATAGGGATTGCCATCCGCGTCGATCTGTCGCCACGTCCGCTCGTGATAATAGCGCTTCAGGATTTTGTCCCTGTGAATTTCCAAAATCTCTTCGGCGGCCGGATTGGCGTAGGTGATTTTGCCCTCGGTGTTGACGCGAACCATCCCATCGACGAGCGTCTGTAACATTTGAGCCAATCGCCGCTCGCTCTCGCGCAGGGCTTCTTCTACGCGCTTGCGCTCGACGATCTCCCATGAGAAATCGCCCAACGCCGAGACAATCTCCACATCCTGCTCGGTGTAATCTGTCGGCTTGTTGCCTACGCCCAACACGCCCATGATCCGATCCGCGCGCATGATGGGGAAGACGAGTTCGCGGATGACGGGCGCGTGACCGGGCGGCATGCCCTGCCGGTGGGGTAGAGCGGCGTAATCATTGTGGATGATGGGCCGCCGCTCGCGAACGCAATCGGCCCAGACGCCGGCCTGAGAAATGGCATAATGGCGGCCATTGCCTTCCGCCTGGCACATCCGCCTGAGCGTGTTCGTTGACCAGCTTTGGAGCGCGATGGTCTCTTGATCGGGTAAGACGAAGTGGTAGAAGCCAATTTCACTGTCGGTCTGCGCTTCGATTTCGTCCAGCGCCAGTTGCATCAACTTATTGGAGGATTTTTGAGTCGAGGCCGTCGCGATCCGCAGCCGGGCCTGGGTAAGGCCTTCCGCCCGCTTACGCTCGGTGATGTCGCGCACGACCGAGATGATATGCGATTCGCCATGCAAGGCACAGACGCTCGCATTGATCTCGACGAGAACTTTGCGCCCATCTTTTCTCACCTGAACAGCTTCGAACACGGCGTTACCTCCTTGTTGGAGTTGGCGCATCGCTTGGGGAATATAATCGCTGCTACTGTCTGGATCGTCCAAGTCCCACGGCGTCATATCGCTGAGTTCATCGCGGGAGTACCCATGCATATCGCACGCGGCCTCGTTGACGAAGGTAAAGGGGCCTGGTTGATTGTTGGGCAAGATGGGATGCACGAAAATACCATCCTTGACGTTGTGGAATAAGGTGCGGAATAGTTGTTCCCCCTCGCGCAGCGTCTCTTCAGTGTGCTTGCGGTCGGTGATGTCAATGACCACGCCGGTGACGAACTGGATCTCCCCGTTTTCATCTCGAATTGCGTTCGAGGACAGATTGGCCCAGACGATATGCCCTTGCTTATGGATATAGCGTTTTTCGATGTTGAAATCGTCTTTGTGGCCGGCCAACACCGCGTGGGCTAAGCGAGACTCTTGCTCATAATCCTCCGGGTGGGTGATATCTCCCGCCTTCATATTTAACAATGTCTCTCTGGGATAGCCTAAAATCTCGCACAGCTTCTCATTAGCGTTGATGAACTGCTCATTGGGCCGCACAATGGCGATACCGGCCGCGGCCTGCTCGAAGATGGCGCGGAAGCGCTTCTCGCTCTCCCGGAGCGCCTGCTCCGCGCGCTTGCGTTTGGTGATGTCCTTGGCCGCACATGTGAGGCCGATGATCTCCCCGCTATCATCCCGCACCGGCTCGACGAGCAGATCGTAGTAGAACGCCTCGCCATCTATGGTGGTCCGAACGTCCTCGCGCCGTCCGATGCCGCTCGCGAGGACATCCCGCTTAATCTTCGTCAATCGATCAGCGTCCTCCGGGGGAAGGAAATCGTAGTCGGTCTTGCCCAGGACATTTTCTGGGGTGAAAAAGGTATGGGCATTATGGATGTTGGTGTAGCGTAGGTCTTGATCCTGCTCGAAGACCACAGTTTGAGAGGCTGC
This sequence comes from uncultured Anaerolineales bacterium, assembly GCA_964496595.1. Taxonomy (GTDB): domain Bacteria; phylum Chloroflexota; class Anaerolineae; order B4-G1; family SLSP01; genus JAAAOZ01. The sequence continues at coordinate 2,369 of CAZCAI010000008.1, read as the reverse complement.
GAGGATACTTTTAAGACGGTTTTGATTCTTTTGGAGTGCGGAGGTTCGCTGCTGCAGCGCCTCCTCCACACGTTTGCGTTCGATAATCTCCGCCTGGAGTTGAGCATTCAAGCGGCGGACCTCCATCAAGTCCTCATAGCGGGCCGTGGCGATAGTAATGGCCCGCGCAAGCTCGCGCCGGGTCAGCGGCTTGACGAGATAATAACCCACGCCGGCCTCGCCGGCCTCCGCGACGATCTCTGGCGATTCGTGGGCCGTCACCGCTATAATGGGGGTGGGACATCGCGCTGTGATTTGGCGAGCCGCTTCCAATCCGCTCATATCCAGAAGCTGGATGTCCATGAAAATCACGTCCGGCTGTAACGCGGCGGTCATCGCGACCGCGTCCGCGCCGCTGGCCGTATCGCCCACGATGATGTGACCCTCGTCTTCTAACATTCCCCGCAGTTTTTCTTCTACCAGGAAATCGTCCTCGACGATGAGAACTTGTTTAGGGTCTATCACGGCTTACCTCCCGTTGATTCAGTGGGATGCTGTTCAAAATCATTGCTCAACCATCCTTCGTTATGGTAGCAGTCTTGATCGAAAACACAAGAAGAAACTGGGTAAAGTGCTCGCGTTGATCCACGTCCTGAGTGTGATATAATTCCGGCTGTGAACTCCCTATTAAAGTCGATCATACGCGGAAGCCGGATTTTGATGTTGGGCGCCATCCTCCTGTTCCTGGGCTGCGATGCCGTCTTGACGCCGCCCCCTTCTCCCACGCCGACGCCCTCGCCCTCGCCCAGGGTCACGGCGACGCCGACGTTATCGGTCGCGGGCTTCCTCACGCCCATCCCGCCGACGCCCACCTTCACGCCCGCGCCCAGCCCCACGCCCGTGATCCACATCGTTCAGGAGGGCGATACCTTTTTCGGCGTCGCGATAGAATACGGCGTCACTTTGGATGCGCTGCTCGCGGCCAATGGCCTGGCCGAGGATGATATTTTGCGCATCGGCCAGGCGCTGATCATCCCCATGGAGACGGAGGAGACCGAAGTCACCGATGGCATCGCCCCGCCGGTGGGTAACATGCTTCTGCCGACGCCCACGCCGTTGCCGCTGGAGGTTATCCACGCGACGATGTACGAGACGCCCGTGGGCGGAATATGGTGCATGGGCGAGGTCAGCAACGATCTCGACGCGCCGGTGACCAATCTCCAGGTGCGCGCGACGTTGCTCACCGCCGATGGCGCGCCCCTGGCTAATAAGATGGCCTTGGCCGCCGCCGATTACCTCCCGCCGGGAGAGCACGCGCCCTTCGCCGTGCTCTTTCAAGATCCGCCAACGGGCGTCGCCGATATGCAAATCCAGTTGCTGCGCGCCGAGACGGTGAGCGCGGTCACGGCTAACTTCGTGCCGCTGACGGTCGTCGCGAGCGCGGGCGCGGTCTCCGGGCCGCAATATCGCGTCGCCGGCGAGATTGCCAACGAGAGCGGATCAGCCGTCACGCGCATGGTCGTCGTCGTGACGCTCTACAACGCCGATGGCTATGTGATGGGCTACCGTCAGCAGGTCTTGCGCGCCGGCGCGGAGGGCGAGGATCCCCTGACGCTGTCCAATGGCCAGCGCACGGCCTTCGAGTTACTTCTGACGCCCCAAGGCCTGGCCGATCCGGCGGACTTCGATGTGCTGGTGTGGGCCACCATGACGCAATAACTCCGGCGCGGTCAATCTCCTGGTCGCCTCAAGTTGATGTGCTCCCAAATCTCACTTGCGCAAGTACCGCTTATGCGTAAAATGGAAGTGGTTTTTTAATGACCTCATCGTGGTGAGTAGTGAGATGAAAGGAGAGTACAGATTAATGAATTGGATACTTGCGTTATTGGGACTAGGCCTTGTGAGCCGGGTAGCCATCGGCAAGCCGATGAAGACGGGCATTTGGGAAGGGTTACTCAGTTTCGGCGCAGGTCCCGGAGTCAGTAACTTCGATCCATGCACGCCTAAGCGTGAGGTCTGGTGGCTCAAGGGCAAGCGCTATACGGATATCGAAGATGAGATTCGCCGGCGCCACGCGGAGCTGACGGATTCGCCCTATGATAAAGTCTACGCGCGCTTCGAGGGTAAGGTGAGCAAGAACAAGGGTCAATTTGGCCCGTTGGGCACCTACCATCGCGTCTTCTACGTCTTCGAGATTTTGGAGATGCGTGAAGCCCGGCCGGACGATTGCGAATCATAAGCGTCTGATATCGCATTGCAACTTAAACAACCGCCGCGCCCCAGGGGCGCGGCGGTTGTTGTGTGATCCCGGATTGAAGTCCTGCGACGGGCGCTACGCGCCAGGCGACCGCCTGCGCGGGCGCGGGGGCCTTCCTCGCAGGAGGAAGGTT
>CAZCAI010000007.1:56161-68319 GCA_964496595.1 uncultured Anaerolineales bacterium | reverse complement strand
AACCGGTTGGTTGTAGGTTCAAGTCCTACCCGAGGAGCTGAAAAGCCCGGCATCCACGCCGGGCTTTTTGTGTTTTTCCACCACGAGATGCGTTTTCCGCCAGATGTGCTACACTTCAAGATGTACTTCATTCAACGTAGACAATACAAAAATCCCCATGCTGTTGTGCATAACCCCGCTACTTCTGGCAGCTTGATGTGCGAGGATGTGGAGAATGAGTTGTCACGATGATCTATCGCAGCGCAGTGGCGGGTGGGGATAGCGCCCTTGCATCTGGCGAATTCTTGCAGAGCCTGGTTTACGAGCAACGCTTCAAGCCCTTGTCCCCGTCGCCGGCACTGAGGGTTTTGAATTACGGATGACAAAATAGTATGCACTCATAGAATCTATTGGGAGCGTGAACATGACGTCTGTTAACACCAATGCAGAACAACAGATCGCAGCAGGCGCTCATTGCCCCAGTTGTGGTCGCTTTGTTGGCCCGTACGAGACGTGTCCCTATTGCGGCGCGGAGATGAAGGGGCGTATTCCCGTGCGCTGGGTCAAGGCCGCCGCCGTGCTCCTGGCGACGGTTGGCCTGCTGGGATTGTGGCTCCTGGCGCGTACGACCGACATTCCCCACGTCACCGCCGCTGAGGCCCAGGGTACGATGAATATGGCCTACGTGAAGGTCGCCGGACGGGTCTCCGGCAGCCTTAGCTACGATCCGGAGAGCCAGTATCTGGGCTTCTGGGTGGAGGATGAGAGTGGCGAGGTGCGCGTCTCGGCCTATCGCGATGTGACCGAGGAGTTGCTGGCGGCGGGGAAGATCCCCGCGCCGGGCGATAAGATCACTGTGGCGGGCACCTTGCGCATCCGCGAGGATTTCGTCTCCCTCACGCTGAACGTGCCAGAGCACGCTGAATTGCGCCGCCCCGATCCCGTCGCGTTGGACATCGGCGAGATCACGCTCTTGGACGAGGGTCTGCGCGTGCGCGTGGACGGCCAGGTGCAAGATGTCTACTCGCCCTTTGATGGCCTGGTCATCATCAATGTGCGGGACGGCGCCGGCGACATCGACGTCGCGGTGGACGAGATCATCACCACCACGACCGGCGCGCTGCCGGAGATCACCCCCGGCCAGGGCATCGAGGTGGTGGGGACAGTCTCGCTCTACAAGGACTCGCCGCAGTTGATCCCCGCCGATGTGGCGGACATCACGTTGGGGCCGCTGGTGGCCGAGCCGGAGATAACAGAGCCGACGATGGAGACAATGGAAACGCGGCCTTTGGGCGAACTTTCGGAGGCCGATGAGGGCGCGCGAGTCCAAATCGCAGGGCGCGTGGTCGCGATGGGGAGCTTCAGCGGTGGGATGAAGGCCATCGTCGATGACGGCACGGCGCAGATCATCCTGTTGCTGTGGGATAGCGTCTACGGTGAACTGCCCGATCCGACTTCGCTGGATGCCGGCGCCGAGGTCATCGTCAACGGCGAGGTGGCGGTCTACGAGGGCGAGCTGGAAGTAGTGCCCGCACGCCCGGCGGATGTGGAGATCGTCCAGGCGGCGCCGGAGATTCCCTGGGTGAGCATCGCGGAGCTGACGGAGAGCGATGTGGGGCGCGTCGTGCGCCTGCGCGGCGTCCTGGGCGAGCCGGAGGGCTTCTCCGCCGGCGTCAAAGTCCCGCTGGATGATGGCGCCGGCGCCATCACCGTGCTGCTCTGGTCGAATATCGCCGTGGAGGTTACGCCGGCGCCCGCTTCCGGCCTGGCCGTCGAGGTGGTTGGTACAGTCGAATCGTATGAGGGCGAACTGGAACTGATCCCCCGATCCCCCTACGATTGGCGCGCGGGTGAGGAGACGGCGCCATGACGACGATGCCGATACTTCTCCTCTGGGCTATGATCGGCGCGGTGGCCGCCTCGCTGCTGGCGCTGGTGCCCGCGCTGCACATCTACAACGTCGCCGGATTTCTGATCCTGCTGCGCGACCCACTCTCCTCCGTGTTGCCGCCGGAGGCGATGGCCTTCCTCTTCCTGGGGATGATCACCGGTTACGCGATGCTGAACACGATTCCCAGCATCTTCCTCTCCGCGCCCGATGACAGCACCGTCTTCATCGTGCTGCCGGGGCAGAAATACCTCCTCCAGCAGCGCGGCTACGAGGCCGTCGTGCTCACCGGCATCGGCGGCCTGGGCGGGATCGCGGCCCTGGTGTTGATGACGCCCGTCGCGTCCCGCGTCTTCCCGATGATCCGCGAGATCCTGCGTCCCCACCTGGCCTGGATCTTATGGACGATCATCGCCTATATGCTGCTCTCCGAGTGGCCCAAGGGCACTGGACGGGTGCCTGCTGGGTGGGCGCGCTGGTGGGAGGGATGGAAATCGCTCACGGCGGGGCTGGTCACGTTCCTGCTCTCCGGCCTGCTGGGCTTCGTCCTGATGTATCGCTCGCTGGTGCCGGTGGAGGTCTCCTATCAGAACCTGCTGCCCGCCTTCGTGGGGCTGTTCGCCGTCCCGTGGGTGATCCAAAACCTGCTGGCGCGGATCGAGCTGCCCGCCCAGCACATCGCGCGGGACGTGGACGCGCCCTTTGACAAGATCTTTCAGGGCACGGCTGCCGGCGTGATGGGCGGCCTCTTCGCGGCCTTCTTCCCCGTCGTCACCGGCGGGATCGGGGGCTTCCTGGCGGGGCACGCTACCGCGCAGCGCGACGAGCGCGCGTTCATCATCTCCCAGGGCGCCTCGAAGATCGTCTACTACGTGGGCGGCTTCTTGCTCTACTTCGTGCCGGGGTTGCACCTCACGCGCGGGGGGATGGCGTGGATGGTGAGCACGCAGTACAGTACCTACACGCCGGAGAGCTACTACTGGGCCACCGCCGCCGTGCTGTTGGCTGGCGTGGTAGCGTTCTTCCTCTCGCTGGGCTTCACGCGCGTGGTGATCGCGTTGACGGCGCGCGTCAGCTATCGGATCATCAGCCTGGTCACGCTGGGCATCCTGCTGGTCGTCGTTGTGGCGATGACGGGCCTGGGCGGCCTGGCGATCTGCGCGGTCGCCACCGGCATCGGGCTGATCCCCGTCCTCTGGGGATCGCGCCGGATGAACGCGATGGGCGTCCTGCTCCTGCCCATCGCCTTGAACATGGCCGGCGCCGGGAGCACAGTCGCGGGGTGGTTGGGGCTGTTGTGAGGGGTTGACCCTTGCGAAGGTTACGGAAGGTTCCTGTTGTCGGGGGATTTTCGACAGTCCACAGAGCTTGCGGCTTGAAGATCTATCTGAAGCCTTCGCAAGGGTGCGTTTACCCAAACCTTGCGAAGGTTACGGAAGGATTTCGTCGCAGCAGTATTTTCGATAGGCCACAGAGCTTGGGGCTTGAAGATCTATCTGGAACCTTCGCAAGGATGCGTTTATCCAAACCTTGCGAAGGTTACGGAAGGCTTCCGTCGCAGCGGTATTTTCGACAGTCCACAGAGCTTGCGGCTTGGAGATCCTTCTGGAACCTTCGCAAGGGTGAGATTGACCTAATCCGCCACCAACGGCCGCTTGGAGGGCATGCCGGGTCGGCGCGGATACTTCGGCGGCGTCCTCGCGACCTTATCCACCAACACGAGGTAGCGCGTCTCCGCGAGGCCGTGCAGCTCGACGGGGACCAGCCGCCGCACGTGCCCGCCCAACGTCTTGATCGTCCACTCGCTGCGCTGCACCTCCGCCGGGGCGCCCTCGCCCTTCTGCGCCAGGACTTGGCCGCCTACGTTCGTCAGCGGCAGCAGGTACTCCATCAGGATCGGCGTATCGGCGACGGCGCGGGCGATGACCCAATCGTAGCGCTCGCGATGCGCCGGTGCCTGCCCCAACATCTCGGCGCGCTCGTGGATCACGGTGACGCCCTCCAAACCCAGGCGCTCCACCAGATGGCGCAGGAACTGCGTCTTCTTGCCCGTCGCCTCGAGTAACGTCAAGTGGAGGCCGGGCTGGAGGATCTTGAGCGGCAGACCGGGAAATCCGGCCCCGGCGCCCACATCGATGACCCGTTGGCCCCGCAACTCCTCGCCGCAGCCCATCCCCAGGCAACACGAGAGCGAATCCAAAAAGTGGCGGATCTGCACGCCCTGATCGTCCGTGATCGCCGTCAAATTGAAGCGCTCGTTCCATTTCAGTAACTCTTCCTGGTAGATGCGGAACGCCCGAAGATGTTCCGGCTTAAGTGGTATGCGCAAGACCTTCGCCCCCGTGATCAACTGCTCCACATGACCTCCCTCATGATAGTGTCGATGATGTGATGACCTGTGCCTCGATTATACCAAATCCACCTGCTTAGGAAAGATCAAAAACAAGAGCGGTCGACCCAGTGGATCGACCGCTACATCCGTGGCCTCTCATCCAGAACCCTCGCCTACTTCGGCGTGTTGAAATCGACCTCTGCCTCCGGTTGCGGCGCGATGATGGGCAGCGAGACGTAAAACGTGCTCCCCTGGTCCACTTCGCTTTCCACCCAGATCTGCCCGTTGTGCGCCTCGACGATCTGCCGGGCGACGACCAGGCCCAGGCCGGTGCCCTGCGCCTTCCGCTCGCTGCCGGGGAGGCGCGCGAACTTCTGGAAGAGATGGGGAATCTGGTCTTCCGGGATGCCGGGGCCGGTGTCCTCGACGGCGGCGATGAGGCGCTGCTTCTCCTGCCAGACCTTGAGCGTGATCTGATCGCCAGGCTCGGAGTACTTGACCGCGTTGCTCAGGAGGTTCAGGAGCACCTGATGAATCCGCTGCGTATCCCCGACGGTCTTGGGAAGATCGTCGGGCGTCTCGACCTTGAGCGTGCGCTGCTGCTGCTCGGCGCGCGGGCGGATAACGCTGACCGAAAGCGATGCGATGGTCGCCATATCCAAGGCTTCCTGCTCCATCTGAATCCGCCCCGATTCCAGGCGGGCCAGATCCAGGAAATCGGTCGCCAACTGGTTGATCCGCTCGGTCTCCTGGAGGATAATCTCCGCAAACCGCTCGCGCATCGCGGCGTCGATGCCGGGGCGGATGAGCAGCTCGGCGTAGGAGAGGATGGCCGTGAGCGGCGTGCGGATCTCGTGGACGACCTCGGCGACCCAATCGCTCTGCTCGAAGAGGCGCGCGTTCTCCACCGCCACCGCCGCGATGCTGGCCAGCGTCTCGATGGTCTCCAGGTCGTGATCCGTGAAGCGATGGCGCGTCTTCGTGGTGATCGCCTCCACCACGCCAACGACCTGCTCGCCGAAGAGCATCGGCACGGCGACGATGGACTGCGTCGGGTCGATGGATTGGATGGCGTAGTGGCGCGGGTCGGATTGCGCGTCCTCGACGATGAGCAGCTCGCGATTTTTCACTACCCAGCCCGCCAAGCTGCCGTCCAGCGGCACCTCGGTCGAGTCGATGAGGACGCTGGCCTGCGGCCCGGAGGCGGCGGCGAAGTGCAACGTCTGATCGCTGCGCATCAGCAAAATCGAGGCTTCATCCGCGTCCGTCAACTCCCGCGCCGACCGAACAATCTGCTGGAGGAGGGGCCGCATCTGGAGCGTGGAGTTCAATCGCCGGCTGATGCTCAGAAGTTGCTCCAGCTTGGCGATACGTTGCTTTAGATTTTCGCGTTTCTTGTTCATTGGGGCCTCACTCTTTCCTTACTCATGATGCGCTTCAAGCATACGTCTCCATTATACTCAAAGGGTACTCAAAGGAAAGGTGAACTTCAAGCAAATTGAAAAAAGAAAAGACCTGATCGATCTTCCAATCCGATCAGGTCTTTCTATTCCGACTGAGGCCGTTGTTGTGGACGTTTTGCTACTTCCGTTGGACTAACGGGAGATAGGCATTTGAGAAAGAGGCATCAGACGCATATATTCTGACGGGATGGATGTGGATCAGGCCATCGTTGCAATTTTGGATCATAATATGCACATTGTAGGTTCCGGGTTGTGGGAATTTGTGGGTGAAGGTGGGCGTTGGATCGAGAAGGATGGTGCCTTCGCCTGGAATGCCCAGGACGGTGCTATCCTGGTAATCGATGGTGTAGGTGTAGGGCGGCGTGGCATAGGCAGGTGTCATATCGATGTGGAAGGAGAGGGTGTCGGAGTAAACGGCGAAGGGCGGGGATTGGGTTACTCGAAGATCAGTTACCGGGAAACACTGCGGCGCGACCGTGATGTGGGTTGTAGCTTTCACGGCACTACAAGCATTTTCCGCTTCAACCGTTACAGTATGCACGCCAACCGGGAGTATCCGCGTGGAGGTTGTCCCTGTGTCGCCGTTGTCCCACGTGTACTGGATCGAGCCATCATCCGCATAGCCAGGGGTTGGAGAAGCCGTGAACGTGTAAATATCAGGCGCCGTGAAGGTGTGGTCAATTGATACGTCTGTGATCTCTGTACAAGGAGGGGCTGCCTCATAGGCACCAATGTCTGGTAAGCCGTCTCGGAGTCTACCTGTTAAGTCTCGTTTAGGAGCAACATTCGGGTTCCCCATATCCTTAGCGTCACTGGCTTCCGTGATCCTCAGATCGTAATTCCCAGGATCGAAGTATGCCATAAATCCCCGCAGCCATCCTCCTTCCTCAGCTTGGTCTGTCATCACGGTCGGGTGACCATTGTAATGATCAATGTTGAACGACAGACCCCGCCCGTGCTCGTCCTCCACCTGATAGGTGTATGGGAAATCAACCCCCGTGATCGCTGTATTGCGAATCGTCACAATACTGGGATTTTGAATAGCTGTGTCCCAAGGGACAAAGATGCCTGCACTTCCCCCAGGCCAGTACCAGTTGGCTTCTGGGATGTCATTACCCCAAATGTGCCCACAGTTATGCAATGTACTGTTTGTAACTGTGATTGGTTCGGCTGCCACAATACAAGCAAAGGGCAATCTCAGGTGCAGTAGGTCATTAGTAAATCTCGCAAACCCGCTGTCTGCTATGACGGTGTTAGTTATCCAAGCTGTACCGTCCCTAAGAATAATGCCTCCGGTTGTATTAGATACAATCCGAGTGTTCACGATGTGAGCTTCAGTCTTATTACCCCGAAACTCTAAGGTGTAGCCAGCCTTGATCCCCCAATGTCCCTGGAAGGTGCTATCCTCGATACGGAAGTGACCTGCCGCGAAGATGGCCGAACCACCCACAGAAGTCCAATATGGATTAAGGGCAGTGAGACCGTTGGCCGTAAATTCACAGTCTTTGATTAGAACGTCCGCCTCAGTGCCCGTAGCTGATCCCCAATGGATAGCGCCCGCTCTATTAGCGGCGCTATTAAGCCGAAATGATGAGTTTGTTATCGTCATAGAGTAAGGAGCACTTGCAAAGATTGCTCCGCCTACCTCGTCCCCTAGGGAAGTGCTATTCATAGGCTTGCGAGCTACGTTGCCTACGAACTCTGAGTCGTGGACATTGAAGTAGGTGTGGTCTTTCCACAAGTCATAGTGAATGCCTGATCCCTCATCAGACACAAGGTACTTGAAAGAAGACCCTGTGATATTCGTATCATTAACTTCAGCTTCAAGAACCAGACCGGCTCCATCCCCGCCCCCGATTGCTGTCCAGGCCTTACAACGGTTAGCCCATTGCTTAATGGTGCTGTCTTGCATAGTGACAGTACCACTGATGACGTGGACGGCGGGGCCACACAAGCCATTCTCAATGATAGAGTTGGTCATTGTGAAGGAGTCCTCAACTTCGAGATGGCCTACTCTGATGGTATGCGCATTTCCAATACCACCTTGAAGATGACTATTCTCAAGGGTTAAACTTCCAGCGTGAATGAAACCACCTTGAGAGTATTCAATATCGGTATCATCGCCATCAGGTGTATCAGTACCATTGGTCTGGAAGGAATCGAAGAGGATCTGATATTGAGAGAATGGTCGATATTCGACTACCACATCCCGAAGTACCACGTCTGTGTTGGGGGCATAGATAAACCCCCCACTCTCCCGTTTCCCTCGGTCGTTCAGAGGGGCCTTGCCGTCGTAGAGGGTGAGACCCTCAAGAGTAAAGGTGTCCGCGCCACTTACAAACACACGTCCCTTTCCCTCTGCATCGATAACCACCGGCTGAGGATCAGCAGTAATGGTAACGTTGTGATCCACAGAAATGTTGTGTTCGTAATATATCCCTGAAGATACGTACACAACATCTGTTTCCGCGTCCATAGCCGCCTGGATGGTCTCAAAGCATAGTGTGAGACCATCGGGACACGAGGGCATAACATAGGCGACCTTCGGCTCACCCGTTCCCTGCGCCTGGGCAGCTACGGGGAAGAGTAACCAACCTGCTAACATAACGAGACTCACTAATAAAATTCTTCGCTTCATATTCTAGCCTCCTGTGAACTTAAATTTGTGATATTTGGATTTTGAGGTACGCCTTAGCGATTGCTAACGAAAAGACCTGATGGATCTTCCAATCCGATCAGGTCTTGTATCTGATGAAATCTCTGTGTGTCGTCTATTTCCGTGGGTCGCGGTACGCCATCAGCCGTACAACTGCCCCTTGAGCGTCATCACATCGCGGCGCAGCTCGTCGTTTTGCTCGATCCGCGTGCGGACGCGCTCGTAGCCGTACAGGATCGTCGTGTGATCGCGGTCGCCCAGCTCGGCGCCGATCTGCGGGAAGGAGGCGTCCGTCTCCTCGCGGATGAGGTACATCGCCACCTGGCGCGGTCGCGCGATGCGCCGGGTGCGCCGCGATCCGCGCAGCTCGTCCTCCGAGAGGCCGTAGTAAGTGGCGACGGTCTGGATGATCTGCCTTGCCGAGACATCTGGCCGATTGGGCAACAGATCATTGAGCGCGCCTTCGGCCACCTGGCGTGTGAGCGGCTGATTCGTCAAGCGCGCCATCGCCAACATCCGATTCAGCGCGCCTTCCAACTCGCGGATGTTGCTTTCGATGTTGGTGGCGATGTAGCTGAGCAGATCGTTGGGCACCTCCACATCCAACTTCTCCGCCTTCGATTGGAGGATCGCGATGCGCGTCTCATAATCGGGCGGCTGGATGTCCACGATCAAGCCCCATTCGAAGCGCGAGCGCAGGCGCTCCTCCAGCGTCACCATCGCCTTGGGCGGGCGGTCGCTGCTCAGAACAATCTGCCGGCGGGTGTCGCGCAGCGCGTTGAAAGTGTGGAAGAACTCCTCCTGCGTGCTCTCCTTGCCGGCGATAAATTGAATGTCATCGACCAGCAGCACATCGGCGGTGCGGTACTTCTCGCGGAACTGGTCGGTGGTGTGGGTACGGATCGCCTCGATGAGATCGTTGGTGAAGGTCTCCGAGGAGATGTACAGGACATGCAGGCCCCGATGGTAGCCCATGTGACCAATCGCGTGGAGGAGGTGGGTTTTCCCCAACCCCACACCCCCGTGGATAAAGAGGGGGTTGTAGGCCTTGGCGGGCGCTTCGGCCACGGCCTCGGAGGCGGCTTGCGCCAGGCGGTTGCTCGGCCCGACGACGAAGTTCTCAAATGTGTACTCCAAATTCAGGCCGGGATCGCGCACGGGCGCGGTGTTGATCTCGTGATCTTCGGTGTGGAGTAGAGCGGGCGGGCGCTGCGGTTGCTTGGGCGCTTCCCAGACCACAAATCGCGCCTGCATTTCTTTACCCGTGATGTGATGCAACGTGCGCTGAATCATCGTGTACAATCGACTTTCCAGCCATTCGACGGCGTAGCCATTCTTCACGCCGACGATGAGCGTGTTGCCCTCCTCGATGCCGATGCAATGCGTATCCCGCAGCCAGGTATCGAATGTCGCGCGGGTCATTTGTAGTTCTAGCTCGCCCAACGCGGCTTGCCATAATTTTTGCGGATTATCGTTACTCATATAATTTACCTTTGTTTTTACGGGGCGCAAAAATACCCCAATGAATACAGTGAGCTTCAGAAAAATAAAGTGATGTTACTTCTGTGGTTGACCAAGGAAAGTTCCAGCGTGGGCATTGTCCGAAAAATGGATTCGTCTGGAACCATGTGACCTTGGGATGCTGGCTTTTCAGGAATTCACCGGGCGCCATCGCCAGGCGCGCTTGCGCTCTTACCCGCAACCCGGTAACGACGCGAAAAAGGTCTGTGATCCCCACAACCGCGCACATCCTCGCCGCTTTTAGAACTATCCGGGGAGTTTCCGGTGAAATCCAAAAGCCTCGGGATGCTTTGCGAGATGCTCGCGATTTGCCATCCCTAAGACGTTTACATTTTACCAAAAAAGGGGAAAGGTGGCAATGCGAAAACAGGGGGTTAACTTTAAAAATGTCTCAGCGCTTATATTGCACACCACCCCTGTGGAAAACATTTTTTGTATAACCTGCTTATTGGGGTTGAAGGGGGGGGCGCCCCCCATATCTTGGGGGTGGATTGTGGATGCAGGCTGTGGATAACTTTTTTAGGCAGGGGTATGCAGGGCAATTTGTTCTCAGTCGAGCGCGTGTGTTCAACTTATGAATGACCTGGCGCATCAGCGACGCCGTTGGCGCCAGGCGGTGAGGTGCGTTTGCAAGGTTCGTGAAAGCGTCATCCAATCATCCATGGGAAGGACCAGCGCCTGTTTGCGGGGATGAAAGAGATAGGGGTGAAACCAGAGCTTCAGCCACCACTTGGGCATCGGGTAGCTTTTCAAATCCACCACGATGACGGTCTTGCCCCAGAGCTTGCGATAGAGCCTGCGCCGAGCGGGTTTCTCTTCTGCCGGCGGACGGATATCATTGAATTGGGCGGGGTTGTGGATCTCGATGCGCGCATAGGAGAAGACCACGGGGATGAGCGGCGTATGCACGGTAAAGCTCCCCTGGCCCACACGGACGTGTGCTCGGCGGGCCAACAGGGCGTAGATCGCGATGAGGGCCCCGACCACGGAGATGATGAAGGCCGCGGGGGCATATCGCGCATCCAGCGCCGGGACGCTGGGCGCCAGCCACCAGAGCACGACGCCCGCCGGGATCATCAACAGCGCCGGCCAGAGCCAGCGCCGGCCGAGCGCGTGGTAGGGCAGGAGCGGAAAGCTTCGACGTGTTTTACGGGCCATCCGGCGCCTCCTGTTGATTCTGATAGTAAGCGCAGAGATCCTGGAGCATGCAAGCCTCGCATTCGGGCGTGCGGGCGTGGCAGATTTGACGCCCGTGCGTGATGATGTTGATGTGGAAGGGGTAGTAGAGTTCCTGGGGGACGAGCGCCTCCAGCAGCGTGTGCGCCTTCGCCCGCGAGGTCGCATCGGGGATCAGGCCGAGCCGGCGCGTGACGCGGTGGACGTGCGTGTCGACGGGGAAGGCCGGGCGATCCAGCGCGAAGAGCAGCACAATCGCGGCGGTCTTTGGCCCCACGCCCTTGATCTCCGCCAGCCAATCGCGGGCCTCCTCTAGAGGCAGATCGCGCAGGAACTCCAGCGAAAGTTCGCTCTGCGTCTCGGTGATTCTTTCCAGCGCGCCTTGAATGCGCGGCCCCTTGGTCGGCGCCAGCCCCGCCGGCCGGATCGCCGCGATGATCTCCGCGGTGGGCGCGTCGCGCACCTCAGCCCAGGTAGGGAAGCGCTTGCGAAGCTGGTCGTAGGCCAGATCGCGGTTGTTGTCGTTGGTGTTCTGGCTGAGAATCGTGTTGACCAATTCGGCCAGCGGATCTTGATTCGAGGGAAGCTGAGGTTCGCCGTAGGCATCAACCAGGCGACGATGAATCTTCAAGATCTCCTCGCGGTCAGGTTCATTCATAGTGTGCTCAATCCCCTTTGATGCAACACGTGCAGTGCGCGATCCACCCAATCCTTTTCGGCTTCGAAGGTGAGATACTCCAGCGCCATCTCCCACGGCGTCCAGATGGTGAAGAATTGGGTGGCATCCTGGGGCGGGCGCTCGATCCGCCGATCGCTCAGCGCGCGCATCAGAAAATAATATTCCGTTCGCTGGATGGCCTGGCCATCCAATAGAAAAGCGATCAGTTGCTCGCCCAGGCTCTCGATAATCTCCAAATCGCCGTACCCGGTCTCCTCTTGCACCTCGCGATAGGCGCTCTCCTCCAAACTCTCGCCCGCCTCGATGTGGCCCTTGGGCAACCGCACCTCATCGCGCTCCGGGCGGATCAGGAGCAGCGTTTGCGAGTAATCTACATTGGTCACGACGCCGCCGGCGGCGGTATAGCGAAATAGTTTCATCGTTGGATTTAGTAACCCAAGGTGCAACGCACTTAAAATGCAATA
>CAZCAI010000007.1:0-56061 GCA_964496595.1 uncultured Anaerolineales bacterium | reverse complement strand
TCCCAGGGCGTGACCTGGATACGGTAGGCCTCCCACTCGGCGGACTTGGCGCGGAAGAATGCCTCAGTAATCGGCGCGCCCAGCGCATCGAGGATGACCTGATCCGCCGCCAACTCCTCCAACGCCTCGCCCAACGTGCCGGGCAGTGTGCCGATCTCGCGCTCGCGCAGTTGCGCCGGCGTCAGATGATAGATGTCCTCGTTGACCGGATCGGCGGGCGTCAGCTCGCGTTTGATCCCGTCGAGGCCGGCGGCCAAGGTGACGGCGAAGGCCAGGTAGGCATTCGTGCTCGGATCGGGGCAGCGCAGTTCGATGCGGGTGGCCGCCTCCTTGCCCGCGCGCGTTGCCGGCACGCGGATCAGTGCGGAGCGGTTGCGGTGCGCCCAACAGACATAGACCGGCGCCTCGTAGCCGGGCGTGAGGCGCTTGTAACTGTTGACGGTGGGGGAAGTCACGGCGGCCATCGCGCGCGCGTGGGCCATCTGCCCCGCGATGAACTGGTGGGCGATGTCGGAGAGATGGTAGGGATCATCCGCGTCGTAGAAGCAATTCCGGCCATCCTCATCGGCGAAGCTTTGATGCACATGCATCCCGGAGCCGTTGATGCCAAAGATCGGCTTGGGCATAAAGCTGGCGTGCAGCCCGTGCGCGGCCGCAATCGCGCGGATGGTGTACTTGAGCGTCACGGTGTTGTCGGCGGCGGTGAGCGCGTCCGCGTAGCGGAAATCGATCTCGTGCTGGCTGGTGGCGACCTCGTGGTGCGTCATCTCCACGTCGATGCCCAGCGCCTCCGCCGCCAGGACGATCTCGCTGCGCACTTGCTGCGCCTCATCGAATGGCGAGAAATCGAAGTAGCCGCCCACATCATGCGGGACGGGTTTGAGGGGCGCGTCGCCATTGTGCTTAAAGAGGAAGTACTCCAGCTCCGGCCCCACGTTATAGGTGTAACCCAACGCTTCGGCCTCCTTCAGCACATTCTTGAGCACGGTTCGCGGGGAGTTGAGCGACGGCGCGCCGTCGGGATTGTGAACATCGCAGATGATGCGGGCGCGGCGGCGTTCGGGCGCGCTCCACGGCAGGACGCGGTAGGTCGTCGGATCGGGGACCAGCACCATGTCGCTCTCTTGAATGCGGGCGAAGCCCTCGATGGAGGAGCCATCGAACCACACGCCCTCGGTCAGCACCTCCTGGAGTTGTCTGACGGGAAGCGTGACACTTTTGATCGTGCCCGCGATGTCGGTAAATTGGAGGCTGATAAATTGGATGTTATCGGCTTTAGCTTGTGCGATCAGTTTCTCGGACATCTCTTTTCTCCTTCCCCTGTATGGGGTAGTATATGAATAATAGGGTGGGTGTCAAGACCGGCCCGGATCGGTTTCCCCAGCCTTATCCAGACCTAACGAAAATCATCCGAATGTTCACCTCCTTACTTTGCCCTGGACGCGCCAGCCCGAATGCGACAATAAAAAAGCCAGCTCCCGGAACCGGAAGCTGGCTTTACCTCACTCGAACTAGGCAGCGCTACCTGGCCCCTCCACATTGATGGAGTTGCTGATTATTATTGTGGTTATTGAGCCAGGTTTGATAGCGCGCGCTTGTCGACATCGGCCTTTTCTTTCCTTACATCACTTTAACATATGACAACCAACACTGTACATTGTAGCGAAAACCTTGTTGGTTGTCAAGGGGGAATTTTAAAGTTGATCGGTATTAACCTTGCGAAGGTTGAAGGATCATATAGTGAATCCATTTGATACCCAAGCCATCTTCTAACCTTCGCAAGGGTAACGCCTCTGCGCGCGCGCTTTTTGACAGCCTTCACAATCGGAGTATAATTTTTAAGATGGATTGGAGGGACAAGCAAGCCGAAGAAAAGCACTGGCGCTGGCGCACCCATCTAACGTGGCTGAGGCCAGGTTTGGGTGTTAAGCGATGGCTGCTTTTAATCGCCATCGGCGTGGGGCTATTGAGCTTCGGGGGAGCGTTTGCGCTGCGCGCGCTCTATCCACTGCCGCGATATTTCTACTATCTGACTCTGCAATTTCTCCCCCGGATGGTGCGAGCCGGCCTCTTTTTGATCATCGGCGGAGGTCTGTTGGCCGCCGGATTATGGGGCCTCAACCGCGCGCTGCTGGCGCCTTTTGTGGATGCGCCGTACAGCGCCCTACCGGGGAAGTTGTACGAGTACCGCAGGCGCGGGCGCGGGCCGAAGGTCGTGGTCATCGGCGGGGGACACGGCCAATCGATGATGTTGCGCGGTCTCAAGCGCTACACATCCAACCTCACGGCCATTGTAACAGTTGCCGATGATGGCGGATCGTCGGGGCGCCTGCGACGCCAATTGGGGATTCTCCCCCCTGGCGATTTTCGAAATTGCATCACGGCGCTGGCCGATGATGAGGCGTTGGTCACCCGGCTCTTTCAGTATCGCTTCGCCGGCGGCGGCGAGTTGGGCGGTCATAGCTTTGGCAACCTCTTCATCAGCGCGATGGCGGACATCACCGGCTCGTTCGAGTCTGCGCTGGCCGCGTCCAGTCGCGTCTTGGCGGTGCAGGGGCGGGTCTTGCCCAGCACCCTCGAGGCGGTGACCTTGTGCGCGGATATGCGACGCCCGGATGGCAGCGCCCATCGCGTCTGCGGGGAGTCCAACATCCCCAAAACGGAGGGGCAGATCCTGCGCGTGATGCTCGTCCCCAGCAGTCCATCGGCCTACCCAGAAGCTGTGCGCGCCATTTTGGAGGCGGAGTTGATCGTCATCGGCCCGGGGAGTCTGTATACCAGCATCCTGCCCAATTTGTCAGTGCCCGATATTGCGGAGGCGCTGCGATCTACTGTTGTTCCTCGTGTTTATATCTGCAACGTTGCCACGCAACGCGGCGAGACTGACGACTACACGGCGCAACGCCATTATCAGACGCTGATCAATCACGTTGGTCAAAAAGTCTTTTCCACCGCGATTATCAATACCCACTATCCCGATCTCTCGTTGCCGGAAGGGGTGGCGTGGGTGCGCGCCGATTTGGAATCCCACAAAGATGTCCAGGTTATCCAGGGGGCTTTCGTCGATCCCGCCGTGGGTTGGCGCCACGACAGCGACAAGCTGGCGCGCGAGGTGATGGCGTTATTAGCGTGAGATATGGGTCGGGTACGAATCGAATGGAAAAGCGGGCCAGTATCTGTAGCGGTATCGAGAAAATTTGCAAAGGAGGGCGGTTATAGAACGAGGTAAGGAGGAGCATCCAATTGCGTATCACCGCACCGCTAGCGGGGCGGTTTGAGGTTCACTTTTCAAAGCAAGTTCTTCAATCAACTACACTATTAGGAGGCAAATGATGGCGAAAGTAGTAATTAACGGAATGGGGCGGATTGGACGAGCGACGTTGAAGATTATCCTGGACACACCAGAGCTTGAGTTGGTCGCGGTCAATGACATCGCATCGCGCGATAACATCGCCTACCTGCTCAAATATGACACCGCCTACGGGCGCTACGACAAAGAGGTCGCCGTCGATGGCGACAAGCTCATCGTCGGTGATCAGACCTTCAAGTTCTTCCAAGAGCGCGATCCTGCTGATCTGCCGTGGGAAGAGCTGGGCGTCGATATCGCCTTAGAGTGCACGGGCTTTTTCCGTGACGAGGCCGGCGTCAAGAAGCACCTGGAGGCCGGAGCGAAGTTTGTGATCCTCTCCGCGCCTGCCAAGGGCGAGGGCATCCCCACCGTGGTGCATGGCGTGAGCACGCCGCCGGAAGACGCCAGGTACCTCTCCGCCGCAAGCTGCACCACCAATTCCATCACTCCGATCGTAGAGATCATCGGGCGCCGCTTGGGCATCCAGAAGGCCATTATGACCACCATCCACGCTTACACCTCGACCCAGGCCATCGTGGACGGCCCCAGCAGCAAGCTCCGCCGGGGACGCGCCGCAGCGGCCAACTTTGTGCCCACGACCACGGGCGCAGCCATCGCCACGACGCGCGTCCTGCCCGAGTACGCGGGCAAATTCGATGGCGTCGCCGTGCGGGCGCCCATTCCCGTTGGCTCCATCTCCGACCTGGTTTTCCTCACGGAGA
Source organism: uncultured Anaerolineales bacterium (assembly GCA_964496595.1). Taxonomy (GTDB): domain Bacteria; phylum Chloroflexota; class Anaerolineae; order B4-G1; family SLSP01; genus JAAAOZ01. Next base: position 51,990 of record CAZCAI010000007.1, on the reverse strand, counting down.
AGGACACCACCGTGGAAGAGGTTCAAGCTATTCTCAAAGAAGAAGCTGAATCCGAGAAGTACAAGGGGATTTTCCTGGCGTCGGATGAACCGCTGGTCTCCTCCGATATCGTCGGGACGTCTTTCGCCTCCATCGCGGATCTGGAGATGACCCGCGTCGTCGATGGCAATCTGCTCAAGATTATGGCCTGGTACGACAACGAATGGGGCTTCACCAGCCAGATGGTCCGCGAGGCCATACGCGTCGCTAAAGAGAAGGGCTTCTAGCCCAAGCTCTTACGGCCGTAACGTAGCAACGATGCGGGGGCATCGGGGGATGACCTCGGTGCCCCTTTTTTTGATTTAACTATTAACCCGCTGTGAAAGGAGCAAGGAGTGAACATGGATAAGAAAACCGTTCGTGATGTGGATCTGAAGGGCAAGCGTGTATTGATGCGGGCCGATTTCAACGTGCCGCTGGATGGCGATGAGATTACGGACGATACGCGAATTCGCGCCGCGATGCCCACCATCGAGTATGTTTTGGAGCATGGCGCTGCGTTAATTTTGATGTCGCACCTGGGCCGGCCCAAGGGCGAAGTCAAGCCGGAATTGAGCCTGGCGCCGGTAGCCAAGCGATTGAGCGAACTGCTGGAGCAGGACGTGACAATGGCGCCCGATAGCGTCGGCGATGAGGTCGCGGCTTTGGCCGCCGAGATGGAGCCGGGTGACGTGATGTTGCTAGAAAATACGCGCTTCCACGCCGGGGAAAAGGCCAACGACTCTGAATACGCTGAGCAGTTAGCGCAATTTGGCGATGTTTTCGTCAACGATGCGTTCGGTACCGCGCACCGCGCGCACGCCAGCACCGTCGGCGTGACGGATTATCTGCCCGCTGTGGCCGGTTTCCTCATCGGCAAAGAGATGGAATTCTTAGGCAAGGCCGCCGAAGCGCCGGATCATCCTTACGTTCACCTGCTGGGCGGCGCCAAGGTCTCCGACAAGGCCCCCGTGATCGAGAATCTGCTAGGCAAAGCGGACAAAATCCTCATCGGCGGCGGCATCGCGAACACCTTCTTCAAGGCGATGGGCTACGAGGTGGGCGATTCCCTGGTGGAGGATGACATCATTGAGGATGTGAAGGAGATGTTGCGCAAGGGCGCCGAGACGATCATCTTGCCCATTGATGTGGTGGTCGCCGATGCCTTCGAGAACGACGCCAATCACAAGGTCGTGCCGGTCGATGGCGTGGAGCCGGGCTGGATGATCCTGGATCTCGGCCCCGAGACGGTGGAGAAGTACCGGGGCATCTTGCACGAGGCGAAAACAGTCGCGTGGAACGGGCCGCTGGGCGTCTTCGAGATGCCAAACTTCGCCAAGGGCACCTTCGCCATCGCCGAAGCGCTGGCCGAGTTGGACGCCGTGACCGTCGTGGGCGGCGGGGAATCCGCCTCTGCTGTGGAGAAGGCCGGCGTCGCCGATAAAGTCAGCCATGTCTCCACGGGCGGCGGCGCGAGCCTGATGTTCTTCGAGGGCAAGACGTTGCCCGGTTTGGAAGCCCTGGAAGGCAAGTAGATCGGAATGGCATTCCGACCGGCGGGGAGAAATCTTAACGCCAGAGTGCAAGAACGCCGAGTTTTTGACCTTTGACGTCCGACTTTAGACTACTTGCAACTTGTAACTTTTAACTTGCAACTTGTAACTTTTAACTTGCAACTTGTAACTCATTTTTAGAGGAGGTAGCATGCGCAAACCATTTGTCGCAGGGAACTGGAAGATGTACAAGACCGTAGCCGAAGCCAAAGCGTTGGCGAGCGAGCTGCGAGAAGCATTGGCCGACGTCGAGGACATGGATCTGGCCGTCTGCCCGACCGCGACGGCGTTGGCCGCCGTCAACGAGGTCTTGGAAGGCAGCAACATCGGCGTGGGCGCGCAGAATATGTACTGGGAGGAAAGCGGCGCGTACACCGGGGAAATCTCGCCGCCGATGGTCAAAGAATTGGCCGAGTACATCATCATCGGGCACTCCGAGCGGCGCCAGTACTTCGGCGAGACCGATGAGACGGTAAATCGTAAGATCAAGGCCGCGTTCGCCCACGGCCTCTCGCCCATCGTCTGCATCGGCGAGAGCCTGGAGCAGAACGAGGCCGGCGAGACGGTCGACTTCGTCAGCGGGCAGATTCACGGCGCCTTCGCCGACATCTCCGCCGAGGAAGCCAGGCAGATCACCTTGGCCTACGAGCCGATCTGGGCCATTGGCACAGGCCGGACGGCCACGCCGGAGGATGCCGACCGCATCATCCGCGAGGCCATCCGCGATGTGCTGGCCGATCTCTACGATGAGGAGACGGCGGAGACGATCCGCGTGCAGTATGGCGGCAGCGTCAAGCCACAGAACTTCGCCGACTTCATCATCATGCCGCAGATCGACGGCGCGTTGGTCGGCGGCGCCAGCCTCAACGTCGAATCCTTCACCGGCATTGTCGAAAACGGCCTCGACGCGCTGGAGGCGTTAGAAGTGTAACGCCTATCTTTATCCTCAAACACAAACGCCGGACGGAAGCTTTCACCTCCGTCCGGCGTTTTTCGTTGGGGAAGACGGGAGTCGAACCCGTACGTCTTGCGACACATGATCCTAAGTCATGCTCGTCTGCCAATTCCGACACTTCCCCGTCGCGAGTCATTATACCGTAAGTCATCCCGGCGGCAAGCTCGCTTCTCCCAAAACGTAGTATAATCCGAGAGAAAGTAACGTGGGTCGAATTTTGAGCAATTTTCTGTGAAAAATCCCCAGGAGGAGATAACGCTATGGACACGCACTTCGTTGCGATTTTTGTACTGATGGCCTTTGTCTACTTCGTCAATACCGGAGCGTATGCCGCGCGGCTCGCGGGCGTCGCCTCAATTGTTTGTAGTTAGGCACGTAATGAATGCTAATGAATGGAGTGCCGTTGGAACCGTACGTGGGCCAAAGTGGTTCTCGGCATCGTTCTCGATGAGAATCTCTTTCATCTCTTCGTGTGAGACTCCCATAATCTCGGCCGCTTTACCCAGGCTAATCTCTCCCGTGGTATAGACGCGAATCACCATTTTTTGCCGGATTTCCGGTTGGAGACGAAACAATGCTCTCAGAGCGCTGCGCAATACCGCTTCTTCGTCAGGGAATAGCTGCGTCTTGACAAGTTGGTTGATTTCCCAATGGATCGTACTGGTCTCATTCATACATGCCCCCCTCGTGTGTGGACAACTTCATCATAACTTAGAGGAAAATACGGCGCAAATTCTTCCTGATCTGTCTTGGAGAACTGTTCCGTGTGAGATGGTTGACCCCTTGAAATTCACTTGCTTTTCCAAAAATATGATATAATTGTAAGTAGGATTACAAAAGCCTGTCCCTGCTCGCACGAGTGCGTGGGGATGGGCTTTCGCTATTCAAGACACCCTTGATCTAAAAGGAGGATCAAAGATATCACGATGGATGAGTTGTTAAAGGACGATGATCAGCCCCCTGATAGTTGTGATGTAGAGGACAAGCCACCGAGTCCGTGGCAGGATGTGCCGCTGGCTAAGTGGCGCGATTGGCGCTGGCAACTCTCGCACCGGTTACGCACGGTCGAGGATTTCGCCAGCGTTATTCATTTGACAGAGGAAGAGAGCGCGGCTCTCTCCGCGCCGGAGACCTTCCGCGTGGATGTGACGCCCTATTTCGCCAGCTTGATGGCGCCCGATGACCCGACCTGTCCCATCCGGCGCCAGGTTGTACCCACCAGCCGCGAGATGGTCCCCTTTGATGCGGAACTGGCCGATTCGCTGGGCGAGGACGCGCATTCACCCGTGCCGGGCCTCGTCCACCGCTACCCCGATCGCGTGCTGATGCTCGTGACGACGCAGTGCGCGAGCTACTGTCGCTTCTGCACGCGCAGCCGCCTGGTGGGCGATACCCAGATCATGTTCAACTCGGCCAGCTACGACCAGCAACTCGCCTACATCGCGGAGACGCCCGAAATCCGCGATGTCCTCATCTCCGGCGGCGATCCCCTCACGCTGCCGCCCGCCGTGCTCGAACGGCTCCTGCGCGGCCTGCGCGCCATCCCCCACGTCGAGGTCGTCCGCATCGGCTCGCGCACGCCCATCTTCCTGCCGCAGCGCATCACGCCTGATCTGGCGGCGATGTTGGCGCGCTATCATCCCCTGTGGATGAACCTCCACATCAATCACCCGCAAGAGATCACGCCGGAGGTCGAAATCGCGCTCGCGCGCCTGGCGAACGCGGGCATCCCCTTGGGCAGCCAGACCGTCCTGCTGGCCGGCATCAACGACTGCCCCAACGTGATGATGGCCCTCGTCCACAAGCTGGTCAAGAACCGCGTGCGCCCCTACTACCTCTACCAGTGCGATATGGTCCACGGCGCGGGCCACTTCCGCACGCCCGTGGCGAAGGGCCTGGAGATTATGGAAGCGTTGCGCGGCCACACCTCCGGCTTCGCCGTCCCTACCTTCGTGATCGATGCGCCGGAGGGCGGAGGCAAAGTCCCCATCCTGCCCAACTACCTGATCAGCATGTCGGATCGCAAGGTCGTCGTGCGCAACTACGAGGGCTTCATCACGGCCTACACGCAGCCGACGGATTACGCGCCGCACGATCCATCGACCTGCGCCTATTGCCGGGCGCAGCGCGGCGAAGCGGGACAGGAGGGGATCGCGGGGCTGCTGACGGGACACGCGCGCGAGGTCACGCCGGAGGGTTGGCACGCGACCCACGCCCGCCCGATCCGCCGGAGTACCGCGCCGTTCATCGTGCATCGCGGCCCGGAGGATTTGGGCATCCTTCAGGATGCGGTTCTGGAGACGAAGGAGGCCTAGCCATGCGGATTGCCGTCCTTGCCAATCGCAAATACAGCGTGTCGGTGATGGCGGATGCCCCCGCCGACGCGCTCGCCGAGTACGATGTGGAGGAAACCGTCGAGGGGATTCAGGCCGCGCTCCGCGCCGCCGGCCACGAGGCGTTCTTTCTGGAGGCGGATGCGTCGCTGCTCGACTCGGTGCGGGAGACGCGCCCCGATCTCTGCTTCAACATCGCCGAGGGGTTACGCGGGGACAGCCGCGAATCGCACGCGCCCGCGCTGCTGGAGATGTTAGGCATCCCCTACACGGGATCGAAGGTGCTGGCGCACGCCATCTCGCTCGATAAGGTGGTGACGAAGCGCATCTGGCGCGATCACGGCCTGCCGACGGCGCCGTTCCAGGTGTTCGTGCACGGGGATGAGCCGCTCGACGACGCATTGACCTTTCCGCTCTTCGTCAAGCCCGCGCGGGAAGGCTCCGGGATGGGCATTAACGCCCGCTCACTCGTCCAAGACGAAGTCGCGCTCCGTGCGCAGGCGCGCTGGGTCATCCAGACCTACCGGCAGCCGGCGCTGGTCGAGACATATTTGCCGGGCCGCGAGTTCACCGTCGGCGTGCTCGGTAATCGCTACGCGCCGGGCCGGTCGCCGCGCTCGGATTTCTACGACGCCGACGGCTTCCACGTCTTCCCGGCGCTGGAACTGGACACGCAGAAGGGCGCCGTCAAGGGCGTCTACAACGCTGAGGCCAAATCCTACGCCATCGACGACGAGGCCGCGCCCGGCTATCTCTGCCCGGCGGAGATCCCGCCCGCGCTGGCCGCGACGCTGCGCCGCCTGGCCATCGCGGCCTTCGAGGCGTTAGGCGCGCTCGATGTGAGTCGCATCGATTCCCGCCTCGGCGCGGACGGGCAGCCCTATCTTGTGGAGGCCAACACTCTGCCCGGCCTCAACCCGCTCCTTAGCGACATCGTCATCGCTGCCAAAGCCGGGGACGTGCCCTACGCGCGCCTGATCCAGGAGATCGTCGCGTTGGCCATCGAGCGATACGGCCTCGCGTGAGGTTGGAGATCATCCAAAAGCAACAGCCCCGTAAAATACGGGGCTGTTTGTATGAGAGGGCAATCTCGTCTAGTACGCGCCGATGTGCCGCAGATGATCGTCATCGATGCCAAAGTGATGCGCGATCTCGTGGCGTAGCACGTGCTCGACCAATCGTTGCACCTCGTCGTCCGTGCGACAGCGCATCATAATCGGGCCGCGATAGAGCGTGATCTTGTCGGGCAGCACCAGCCCGTAGCGATGCGTGCGTCGCGTCTGCGGCACGCCCTGGTAAAGTCCCAGCAGATCGCTGGGACGCCGGACGCCGGCCCGCTGCAGGGCGTACGCATCCGGCCACGGCTCGATAGTCACATCGACGTTGTCCAACTTGTCGCGGAAATTCGCCGGCAACGCATCGATGGCGTCGACAACTAGGCGCTCGAACTCATCTGAGGAGATCATATCCCTATTATAGCCGAAAATCCGCGCCTCACAGCCTCTCTCCTCCGCTCCAAGAGGATCGTTAGATCCTCGTCAATGCGCAAGTGTTGTGGCCTGGGGCTTTCCCATTCTCGCTCCAAGGGGATCGCTAGATCCCCGTTTTGCTTGCACAAGCCGAAAACACGTTCAAAATATGCCCCAGAGGCGCGGATTCTGCAATCCGATTGGAGCGAATAGGATATAATTGCAAAAATGGAAAAACCCTAGTTGTGGCCTGGAAATCCTTGACAAATCGCCACGGGTTAAAGTACAATCACCTTACACAGGCGGCCCCCATCTCACAACAGAGAAAGATCTCCTACGTGAGTTCCGCCACCAGTGATCCTGTAAATCTCGCCGCAGAGACTTTTACAGTTCAGAATGATCTAAAATTCATTATTCTCAATTCGCAATTTGCAATTCATAATTCATTATTCGCAATCCTCGAGGAGATAGATCTAACTATGGATGACCGAACCAGGGAAACTGCAGACGTTCCCGCCGAGCAAATCCTCATCGAGGTGGCCGGGCCGGAACCGGGTACCCGCTACATCTTGACCCAGGGTACCACAACCATCGGACGCAGCCTCAGCAACGAGATCTCCATCGATGATACGCGCATCTCGCGCCATCATCTTAAGATCCAACGGCGGCCCGGCGGCGCGGTCATCGAGGATTTAGGCAGTACCAACCAAACCTGGGTCAACGATGAACCGCTCACCGGCGCCCGCCGGTTGCAGAGCGGCGATATTATCCAATTGGCCGATGCCGTCACCTTTCGATTTATCGTCGAGGCGTACGCGCCACCGCTCGGGGCGCAGCCGCCCATGGCGGCCCCCATCGAGGCGGAGGAAGCGATGGAAGCCACCGAAGCGGCGGAATCCTCCGCCTCGATGGCGACACCACCACCGGCATCCAAGCCGGGGCGTTCCAGGCGGTACTATTGGGGGATCGTCATCCTCGTGGCGCTCATCCTCTTGTGCCTGGCGTTGGCCGCCTTCCTGTGGTTCGCGCCCTACGAATTCTGGGCCTGGCTCTTCGAGCTGTTCGGCATCCCGCTATGACTCTCCCCCGTTGCCGAGGTGGCGCTGCTAGTCGATACTAAACGTCAGCGCCAAATCCGCCGTCGTCTCCGGCTTGACCTTGCGCTTCGCTTCCAGCAGCCGTCCATCCGGGCCGATGGCGAAGTGACTGCGCACGACGTGGCCCACATCCTTGCCCAAGATCTCCTTCCCGGCCCAGACGTCATACGCCTTCGCCACCTCGTGGTCGGGATCAGAGAGCAGCGGGAAGGGGAGGTCGTACTTCTCTCGGAACTTCACCAGCGCCGGAGGGTCATCCGGGCTGATGCCCAGCACAACCGCATCCTGCGCCTCGATCTTGGGATAGGCATCGCGCACGGCGCACGCCTGCTTCGTGCATCCGGGCGTATCGGCCTTGGGGTAGAAATAGAGGATCACCTTTTGCCCGCGATAATCCTCCAGACTGATCTCCGCGCCTTGATCGGACTGCAGCGTAAAAGTAGGGGCTAACTCTCCAACGTTCACCATCGTTCTGCCTCCTTAGTAGTGCTATATGAATGGAATTTACGTGTATTTTACTATATTTATCTTCTAAAATCAAGCCTCTGTGATCCGCGACTTTGTGTCCTCCCTGTTCTATGAGGAATCCTCAAGCCGCCGCGCGTATTCCGTAAAACGTATTGCGTAATTATGCTGTGTATACTTTGCACATCTACCAATCGAAACTTGCAACTACTTCATCGGAATACGCAATACGGAATACGCAATACGAAACACGCTTCTCGCCCCCGATTGACACCCTCGCACTTTTGCGACATAATCTTGTTTATGAAACGATACACGACGTTGTGGCTGATGCTGTTTTTGACGCTCTTGATGTTGGCCGGATGCGGAGAGGTTGATCTGCCGACGGAGATCCTGGCGCGGCCCACGGCCACGCCCACCCCGACGCTCACGCCAACCGCCACCGCGACGCCGACGCCCACCGCGACCCCCACACCCACGCCCACGCCGACCCCCACGCCAATGCCGTCGGAGGTGCTCTCGCAGGCCGAGCGCGCCTATCACATCGGCGATTGGCCGACGGCGGAGGCGCTCTACAATCGCCTGCTGCCGCTCTCCTCCGTCTCGCAGGAGCAAGCCGTCGCGGCGATGTTGGGCCGGGGCCGCACCAGGCTGGCCAGCGGCGATGCCGAGGCCGCGATCCCGCTGCTGCGCACGGTCGTCTCCGACACCGTGCAGAGCGCGCAGGCCGTCGATGCGCATCTCGCGCTGGGCGACGCCCTCGTCCAGGTCGGGCAACCCGGAGAGGCCGCGCCCCATTATCAAGCCGTGCTGGATGCCTATCCTGTCCTGGCGCCCTACGCCCGGCTCTGGATCGGCGATGCGCAGTACGCGGCGGAGGATTACGCGGCGGCGCTGGCGACCTACGAGGCTGCGCTGGCCGAGGCGGAGAGTGCCAGCGATCAAGTCTACCTCTGGGAGAAGATCGCGCTCACGCACGCGACGGCCGGCCGCGAGGATGAGGCCTTAGCCGCCTACGACGCGATTTTGGAGATCGCGCAAATCGCTTCGTACCGGGCGCGCATTATGTACCAGGCCGCCGAGACGGCGCGCGCGTTTGGCAGCTCCGCTGAGGCTTATCGTCGGATGCACGAGTTGATCGAGGCCTATCCCACCGCCTCCCAGGCCCACGACGCCCTGGTGCAACTCGTCGACGCCGGCGAGCCGGTCGATGAGATGTTGCGCGGGTACATCAACTATCACGCCGGGGCCTATGGGCCGGCTGTGCAGGCCTACTATCGCGCGCTGGAGCAGATTCCCCATCTCGGCGGCGAGCCGTACTACTACATCGGCAGCTCGTATCTGGAGGCGGGCAGTTACGAGTTGGCCTTGGACGCCTTCCAGACGTTGGACGAATACCCCGATGATCCCTACTGGGGCGGCGCGTGGATGGGCAAAGCGCGGGCGCTGCGTCAATTGGGACGCACGGACGAGGCCGTCGCGGCCTATCGCGAGCTGGCCGAAATCCAACCGGAGCACGCGCGGGCGACCGAGGCGCTCCAAGCAGCGGCGCGGATTTTAGAAAATACGGGCGCGTTCGAGGAGGCCGCCGAGGCCTACCTGGATCTGGTGAATCGTTATCCAGATGACACGGGCGCGCCGGACGCGCGCTTCCGCGCCGGGCTGCTTCGCTATCGCGCGGAGGATCTTGCCGGGGCGCAGGCGGTCTGGCGGGATTTGACGGTCTGGTATCCGGCGGATGATCGCGCGCAGGCGGCGCACTTCTGGCTGGGGAAGAGCTACCTGGAAGCGGGGCAGACCATCAGCGCCACGGAGGCGCTCAGCCAGGCCCAGCACATCGATCCGTGGGCCTTCTACGGCCTGCGCGCCCAGGACTTGCGGCTGGGACGTCCGCCGTTCGCGGCGCAGGGGCCGGCGCCGACGGCCTGTGGATCGGCGGCGGAGCAGCAGGCGGCCGAGCAGTGGCTGGCGGATTGGCTGGAGCTGGAGAGCGCGGTAGACGTCGGGCAACTCCCCGCTGAATTGCAGAGCGACCCGCGCCTGCGCCGGGGATCGCTGCTATTGCGTCTGGGGCGCTTCGATGAGGGACGCAGTGAGTTGGAGGCGCTGCGCGAGGCCACCGTCGGCGACGCGCTCGCGCAATATCGTCTCGCGCTCTACTATCGCGATATTGGCCTCTATCGCTCCTCCATCATCGCGGCGGCGACCGTCTGGCGGCTCTCGCCGGTCTTCGATTTCGCCGAGCTGCCGCGCTTTTTGGGCTGCCTGATCTACCCCACGTATTACGATGATCTGGTCGAGCAGGAGGCTGCACGCATGGACTTCGATCCGCTCGTGGTCTACGCGCTGCTCCGGCAGGAGAGCCTCTTCGAGGGATCCGCCACCTCGTGGGCGGCGGCGCACGGCCTGATGCAGGTCATCCCGCCGACGGGCGCCCAAATCGCGCAGGCGCTGGGATGGCCGCCCGACTACGAGACGCCCGACCTCTATCGGCCGATGGTCAGCGTGCGCTTTGGGGTGTGGTACCTGGCCGAGCAGCGCGACGCGCTCGACCAGAACCTCTTCGCGGCGATGGCGGCCTACAACGGCGGGCCGGGCAACTCCGCCCGCTGGTGGTCAGCGGCGGATCGGGACCCTGATCTCTTCGTGGAGCTGATCACCTTCAGCGAGACGCGCACCTATGTCACGCGCATCCGCGAGCATTACGCGCGGTATCGCTGGCTCTATCGGGAGAGCGGGGAGTAAAATCCGGTTCGTAGTCAGCCTCGGAGCGACGCCGTTAGGCCGAAGCGGAGTGGCGTTTTTCTTGGTTCACAACGGCATGCAGACAGCCCCCGAATCACTTCGGGGGCTGTCTTGTAGGTGAAGGTCACCCTTGCGAAGGTTGGGGAACGTTCTACCAACTACGACGCTCTTGATTCATCAGAACTTACCCCGTACCCAGAACCAATCGCAACCTTCGCAAGGGTTAATGTCGTCGTTTACATCCAATCGGGGCGGCCCTGTTTGACCTCTGGCTCCTGGCGTCCGTACGTCAGCGCCATCTCCAACAGGCGTTGCCAATGGCGCTCGGTCAGATCGCGCGCGCGGAAGCGCCACGTCCAGTTGCCGCCGAATTTGCCCGGCGAGTTCATCCGCGCCTCGGCGCCCAGACCCAGAATATCTTGCAGCGGCACGACGGCCAGGTTCGCCACCGAGCGATAAATCGTCCGCATCAGCGCCCAGTTGACCGGCTCATCCGTCGGGCCGATGTAGCGCCACATCGCTTGCAACTCCTCATCCTCGCGGCTCTCGTACCAGCCCATCGTGGTGTCGTTATCGTGCGTGCCGGTGTAGATGACCGCATCCCGCGTGAGGTTGTGCGGCAGATAGGGATTGTCCGGCCCAGAGGCGAAGGCGAATTGCAACACCTTCATCCCCGGCAGGTTGAATTGCTCGCGCAACTCATCCACATCCTCCGTGATGTGCCCCAAATCCTCGGCGATCAGGGGTAGCTCGCCCAGCGCGTCCTTGAGCTTGTGGAAGAAATCGGCGCCTGGCCCAGCGGCCCAGTGGCCGTTGATGGCGTTCGGCTCGCCCGCCGGCACCTCCCAGTAGGCGGCAAAGCCCCGGAAGTGATCTAAGCGGATGATATCGACCATGCGGAGTGTCTGCCGGACGCGGGAGATCCACCAGTCGTAGCCATTCCTGGCCATCTCTTCCCAGCGATAGAGGGGGTTGCCCCACAACTGGCCCGTGGGGCTGAAGTAATCCGGCGGGACGCCCGCGACGACGGTCGGCAGCCGGTTCTCATCCAAGAAATACAGCTTCGGGTTGGCCCAGACATCGACGCTATCGTAGGCGACGAAGATGGGGATGTCCCCGATGATCGACAGTCCCTGCTCGTTGGCGTAGGCCTTCAGCGTTTCCCATTGCCGGAAAAACTGGAATTGGAAGTATTTCCGCGCGAAGATGGCTTCATCCAGGCGCTCGCGCGCTTCTGCTAAGGCCTCCGGCTCCCGCGAGGCGAGGGGCCACTCCCACGTGTTCCACACCGCGCCGCCGTGCGCGTCCTTGAGCGCCATAAAGAGGACGTAGTCGTCCAGCCAACCGGCGTTCTCCGCGCAGAAGCGCTCGAAAGCGTCGCGCCGCTCGTCGGAAGCGTGCTCCCGGAAGTGCCGTGCGCCGCGATTTAGCATCGCCATCTTGAACGAGATGACCGCGCCAAAATCGACCTGATCGGTGGGGAAGTTGGGCGCCTGGCGCAGCTCGCTCGCGTCGATGTCCCCGGCGGCGGCCAGGTCGTCCAGGTCAATCAGCAGGGGATTGCCCGCCAGGGCGGAGAAGCACGCATAGGGGGAATCGCCGTAGCCGGTCGGGCCGAGGGGCAAGACCTGCCAATGGGATTGCCCACTCTTCACCAAAAAATCCACAAAACGATAGGCGGCATCGCCTAGATCGCCAATGCCATATCCGCCCGGTAAAGAGGTCGGATGCAACAGAACGCCAGCAGCGCGTGAAAACCGCATGGATGTTATCTCCCTTCTTCGGTAATAATCTGGGTTTTCTACCTTCCGGGAAGCTACGTGAGGATTTTGAAGTGAGCAGGGGCCGATTAAGCAGGTTCTTTAATCGTATCGGCTCGCTCACAGCTTCCCAGAAGGTTTAAGATAGATGATTTAAGAAAAGTATACTTGAAAGAAAAAGAAGTGCAAGATGGAGTTGGGGTTGTAGAGACGCAAGCTTTTGCGTCTCTACGGAGGTTGCATTTTAGCCAATTGCCCTTATAGTCGAAGCGTGTGTTTCTAATGCAGGTATGTGCTTCTGGGAGGTCAAGGCGATCTTGAAATCGAAATCGAATCGACTAGTTAAAGACTTGAGACGTGGTTGGCCTGCCTGGTTGGTGGCCGTTATCCTGTTGGCGCTGCTGCTGGGATGCGGCCGGCCGCCGACGCCCGCGCCGATGTTGCCCGGCGCCGCCCGCCGGACGGCGACGCCGCCGCCCGCGCCTGCTGCAACCGCCACGCCCCCTCCGGCAACGCCCGATCCCTGCCCGCCGCGCCAGGTCGTCGCGCGGCCCACGCCGCCGCCCACCTTCGACGCCTACGTCGCGACCTTGCGCGACTACCTCGCGGCCGGCGGCGATCCCATCGCGCTCCCTGGCATCCTGGCCGAGTGGGACGCGCGCCCGCCGGAATCGGAGCCGGCGCTCGTCCAGGCCGATCTCACCGGCGACCAGAGCGCGGAGACCATCATCGCGATGGTCGATCCGCAGGCGCAGGTCATCCCGCCGCCAGGCGTGCTGGCGCTCTACACCTGCCGCGCGGGCGAGGTAGAGACGCTCTACACCTACTATCCCGGCCCGAACTACGGCCTGAGCCTCATCGGCGCGGGTGATTTGACCGGCGACGGCGTTACCGAGGTGATCTTCGCGGAGGTCTCGTGCGGCGCGCACACCTGCTGGCACGTCCTTCACGTCTGGTCGTGGGCCGGGCAGGATTTTCAGGAGCGCGTCGCGGGCGATCTGGCCTATCCCGCCCCGACCTTCTCGCTGGTCGAGGGTCAGCTTCTGGCCCGCAGCGAAGGCATCGGCTCGGTGGGGGCCGGCCCGCAGCGCCCGATGACCGAGACGCTGGCGTGGAACGGTCAGGCTATCACGGTGACGGGGCGCACGTTAGGTCCGGCGCGCTATCGCTACCACGTCTACATCGAGGGCGATGAGGACTTCTTTGCGAAAAGCTACGATCATGCTGCGCTGGCCTATCGCCGTGTGATCGAAGACGAGACGCTGCAACCGTGGGGCGGCTTCTACGGCGAGCAGGAGGAGCGTCACTGGCTTGAGGCGGCGGCCCACTGGCGCCTGCTGCTGATCGAGACCCTGGATGAGAATTACGCCGAAGCGGAAGCGCTCCTGGATCATCTCCAGGAAACCTACCCCGCCGGTACGCCCGGTCACGAGTTCGCGGCGCTGGCGCGGATGTTCTGGGATGCGTTCCTGGAGACCGGCAACGTCGCCTACGGCTGTCAGGACGTGACGAACGCCCCGGAGGCTCAAGCCGTGCTCCAATTTTTCAACAGCTTCGGCTACGCCAACCCCGTCTATAACACGACGGATCTGTGTCCATTCCTCTCGCCCTGAAAACTGATGGTTAGGATGAACGGATCAAACGCTATGATGAACGCTTTACCCGCGCGGCCCCCGGCGCCACCTTCATCGGATTCGGACTTGGCAGCATTTCGCAGCCAACTGGCCCAACTCCCGGCCTTTCGAGCGTTGTTGCGCTCGGTGGAGGCAAGCTTCTACGCGGATCTGCCGCTGCCCGCGCCGGTGCTAGACCTCGGCTGTGGCGACGCTCACTTCGCCGCCGCGACCTTCGATGATCCCCTGGATGCGGGGCTGGACCCGTGGTGGCCGCCGCTGCGCGAGGCGCGGACGCGCGCGGCGCATCGCGTGCTGACCCAAGCCAACGGCGCGCGGATGCCTTTCCCCGACGCGCACTTTGCGACGGTGGTGAGCAACTCGGTGCTGGAGCACATCCCGGAGGTCGAGCCGGTGCTCCACGAGACGGCGCGCGTGCTGGCGCCCGGCGGGCGCTTCTACTTCTGCGTGCCCGGCCCGAACTTCCGCCGCTACCTCTCCGTCGCCAGAGGATTGGATCGCCTGGGCTTGCCCGGCCTGGCCGAGCGCTATCGCCGCCTCTTTGATCGAATCTCGCGCCATTACTACTACCACGATCCCCAAACGTGGCAGGCGCTGGTGGCGGAGACGGGCCTCCGCGTGACGCGCTGGTGGTCGTACTTCTCGCCCCAGGCGCTGGCGGCGCTGGAGTGGGGGCATCCCTTGGGCGCGCCCACGATGGTGAGCAAGGCGCTCTTCGGGCGCTGGATTGTGTCGCCGGTGCGCTGGAACCTGGCGCTGACGGAGCGGCTCCTGCGCCGCTACTACGAGGAGCCGCTGCCGCCGGGCGATGAAGGCGCGTATCTGTTTTTTATTGCACGGAAGCCGTAATGCACCCTTGCGAAGGTTGCGGGGGCGTTCTTGAATTCGGGTCGGCTTTTGGAAACCGGAAGGGTGTCTGATTTCAGGAGGTTCGTCAAACCTTCGCAAGGGTTACCGATACATCTGGAGGTGGAATATGAAGCTTGATGAATTGCACGCTATTTTGGAACAGCAGCAGCCGGTGGATTTGGGCCATCTCCCCACGCCCATCGAGCCGCTGCCACGTTTGAGCGCGGCGTTGGGCGGGCCGGATATCTGGGTCAAGCGGGATGATCTCACCGGGCTTGCCACGGGCGGCAACAAAGTCCGCAAGCTCCGCTTTTTGATGGCGGACGCGCTCCGGCAGGGAGCCGAGGTGGTGCTGACCACCGGCGCGCAGCAATCGAATCACGCCCGGCAGACGGCGGCGGCCGCCGCGCACCTGGGGTTGGCGTGTGTGCTCGTGCTGGCCGGCGATCCGCCCGCCGATGCGCCGCAGGGCAACTACTTGCTGGATCGCATCGTCGGCGCGGAGGTGCGCTGGGCCGGATCGACGCCGATCCTTGAGGCATTGGCGGATGAGGCGGCGCGCGAGCGCGGGGCCGGGCGGCGGGCCTACATCGTGCCCTACGGCGGCAGCAACGCCGTGGGCGTCTGTGGCTACGTCGAGGCGCTGGCCGAGGTGTGGACACAGGCCCCGAATGTCCAGGGGCTCGATAAGATCGTCGTGGCCTCCAGCAGCGGCGGGACGCAGGCGGGCTTGCTCGTCGGCGCGCGCGCCCTGGGCTACGCGGGCGAGATTCACGGCATCAGCATCGCCGAGCCGGCCGCCACGTTTCGGGCGCAGATCGCGACGCACGCCAACCATTCGATTCAGCACTTGGATTTGGTAATCCCAACGATTGCCCCCGCCGAGGTGATCGTTCACGACGCCTACTTAGGCGGCGGCTACGGCGTCGTGAGCGAACTGGAGCGTGAGGCCATCGCGCTGGCCGGCCAAACCGAGGGCCTGCTGGTCGACCCGGTCTACACCGGGCGCGCGTTAGGCGGCCTGATCGATTTGATCCGCCGCGGGACGTTCGGGCTGGGGGAGCGCGTGCTCTTCTGGCACACCGGCGGGACGCCCGCGCTCTTCGCCTACGCGGATGAAATCGCCGGGATCGCTAAGAAATGAGGCGTCTGGCGCTCTTTCTCTTTGGCGTGGCGCTGGGCGTTGGGCTGGCGCTGCTCATCGGCTGGGAGTGGTTTCCGCGCGTCGAGTACGACGCGGGGCCGGCCGCGCTCCGCGAGGATTACCAGGCGGAGTACATCCGCCTGGTCGCGCTGGCGTACGAGGCGGATCACGACAGCGCCGCCGCGATCAAGCGCCTGGTGGAACTCAATCCCCGCGCGCCGACGGCGCCGCTGGTCGCGTTGACCGAGGCGTGGATCGCGGAGGATAAATCGCGCGCACTGATCACGCCTCTGGTCGCGCTGGCCCGCGATCTGGGCGCGGAGACGCCGGCGATGACGCCCTATCTTCCCTAAACGGAGAGTTTTGTGAAAGTTGGATGGCTGGTGTTGGTTGGATTGATAGTGGGTTTGGCGGGCGGGCTGGCCTATGCCTGGGTGATTTCGCCGCCGGAGTATTACGACATCTACCCGCCGTTGATGGCCTCGGAGCATCGCCGCGACTGGATCGAGATGACGGCGTTGGCCTATGGCGCGGAGGGCGACGGGGATCGCACGCAATTGCGCCTTCGCGGCCTGCCGGAAGAGGAAATCCGACAGGTCACGGCGCAGACGTTGGATAAGGCGGCGGCGGAGGGGCGATCCGTCGCGGCGCTGCGGCGCCTGGCGAAGCTGGCGCAAGCCTACGGGGCGGATACGCCGGCGGTGCGCATCTACGCGGACGCGGATACGCCGGTGACGCCGACCGCTATTGCGCCGACGGTGACGCCGCTCCCCCCCACATCCACGCCGCCGCCGGCGCCGACACCTTCGCCGCCGCCCACGTCATCCCCGCTGCCCTCGCCCTATCGCGTGCTCACGCCGACGATCACCTGCACGACGCAGGCGCGGATTTCTCTATCGCTTTATCTCTCGCCCACGATGACTGAGGCCGAGGTTCCGCCTGATGAATGGGAGCCGTTACCGGGCGAGAATGTCTGGCTGCTGTGGGATGAGGCGGCGGATCGCGCCGTGACGGGGATGCGCCCGGCGTTGGGCCTGGGCTACGCGGACTTCGAGGTGATGCCGGGGCGGAGCTACAAAGTGTACGTCGGATCGGCGACCGGCGCGCCGTTGGTCACCTTGCCGGTGGGGCCGTGTCCCCTGGATGGCGATACGGGCTGGACGAGCTACCATCTCCGCGTGATTCGCCTTGCTTCCCAACCTGCGCCGCCCTCTGGCGGGGAGGAGTGAGTGCGGTGGGCGGCAGAAATACCCGACATCATCATCCGGCCCGAAGGATTTCTGAGAACCCTTTGGGCCTGTTTGATAGGTTTGCACCACGGCACTCCATTTCATTGCGTGCCTGACTACGAACAAGTGTGTGCTATAATTCTCATAGAATGCTGTTTGACTTTTGCGAGGTTCTGCCGAAGGACAATCTATGCTTGACGATAAAACGCCCCTGTCCCGCTCTTCCTTTTCGAAGGTTCAGGAACAATTGAATTATCAATTTAAGCGCCCGGAGTTGTTGCGGTTGGCGCTGACGCATCCTTCCTACGCTCACGAGCATCCGGAGGAAGGCGGCGAGGAGTATCACAATCAGCGCCTGGAGTTCTTGGGCGATGCCGTGTTGGATTTTATGGTCGCGGCGTGGCTGTATCGCGAGTACCCGGATTATTCCGAAGGGCCGCTGACGCGCCTGCGCGCGACGCTGGTCTGCACGGAGACGTTGGCCAGCCTGGCGCGGGATCTGGGCTTAGGCGAGGCGCTGCGCCTGGGGCGCGGCGAGGCGGAGAGCGGCGGCCAGGATCGCCCGGCGAATTTGTGCGATGCGCTGGAGGCGACGGTCGGCGCGTTCTACCTGGATGCGGACATGACCACGGTCTGGTCGCGGCTGGAGGCGTGGTTCGCGCGCGAGGCGGCGACTATTCTACAGACGGAATCCTACTTAGATGCGAAGTCGCGCTTCCAGGAGTGGGCGCAGGCCAGCTTGGGTATCACGCCCGCTTATCAGATCGTGGACGAGGCGGGGCCGGATCACGCCAAGACCTTCACCGCGCAGGTCTTATTGGATGAGCGCGTGGTGGGGGAGGGTGAAGGCCAGAGCAAGCGCGTGGCCGAGCAATCCGCCGCCCGCGCGGCGCTGCACTCGATGGTGCTGGTATAGTCATCACGTTGTCAGACAAATCGTGATATACTGAAGTTGAAACTAAGCGGTAGCAGACTGCCGCAGGAGGCATAAACTAAGATGATGCGTTTTGACCGCTTTACCGAGCGCGCCCAAGAGGTCGCGCAACGAGCGGTAACTTTAATGACCCAATATGGCCACAGTCAAGTGGATGTGGAGCATCTCCTGTTGGCGCTGGTGCGGCAGGAGGATGGCATCGTGCCGGCCCTGATCTCCGAGATGGGGGCCGATCCCGAACAGATCGGAGAGGATTTGGATCAACTGCTGCGCAAGGATTCGCGGCCCGGCATCTACGGGGCGCGCGGCGGGCAGCAGGTCTTCATCACCCCGCGCGTGAAGCGTGTGTTGGACCTCAGCCAGGCGGAAGCGACGAAGTTCAAGGATGAGTACATCTCCACCGAGCACCTCTTCCTGGCGATTGTGCAGGAGCGCAATACCTCGGTGGCGAAGCTCATGAACCAGTATAACCTCGATTATGAGCGCGCCCTGCGGCTGGTCAAAGAGATGCGCGATGGTCAGCGGGTGCAAAACCCCAAGGCCGAATCCCGTTTCCAGGTGCTGGAGCGCTTCAGTCGCGATCTGACGCAGATGGCGCTGGAGCACAAGTTAGACCCCGTCATCGGGCGGGATGCGGAGATTCAGCGCGTGATCCAGGTGCTGGTGCGTCGCACGAAGAATAATCCCGTCCTCATCGGCGAGCCGGGCGTCGGCAAGACGGCCATCGTCGAAGGGCTGGCGCAGAAAATCGCCGATGACGACGTGCCGGAGATCCTCAAGCGGCGGCGGCTGTTGCTGTTGGACATGGGCGCCTTGGTCGCGGGCACGCGCTTCCGGGGCGAGTTTGAGGAGCGTCTCAAGGGCATTCTAGAGGAAGTGCAGCGCTCGGAGGGCGAGAACATTCTCTTTATTGATGAGTTACACACCGTGGTCGGCGCGGGGAATGCCGCCGGCGCGTTGGACGCCTCGAATATGATCAAGCCGGCGTTGGCGCGCGGCGAATTGCAGTGCATCGGCGCGACGACGTTGGACGAATATCGCCAGTACATCGAGAAGGACGGCGCGCTGGAACGGCGGTTCGCGCCCATCTACGTGGAGGAGCCGGCGGTCGAGGACACCATCGAGATGTTGCGCGGGCTGCGGGATCGCTACGAGGCTCACCACAAGGTCTCGATCTCGGAGGATGCGTTGGTGGCGGCGGCGCGGCTGTCGCACCGCTACGTCTCGGATCGCCATCTGCCGGATAAGGCCATTGATTTGATGGATGAGGCGTCCGCCAAGCTCCGCGTGGTGCTTTTTACGCTGCCGCCGGATCTCAAGGAGATGGAGCGCGAGATCAATCGCCTGCGCGCGGAGGAGGAATCCGCCGGGGATCGGCGCGATTACGAGCGCGCGGCCGAGTTGAAGACGCAGCGGGTGCGATTGGAGAAGGTCTTCGATAAGAAGCGCGAGGAGTGGCTGAACAGCCATCAATTGGATGAGACGGTGGGCGCTGAGGATATCGCGGATGTGGTCGCGGAATGGACCGGCATCCCGGTCTCGCAGGTGATGGAGACGGAGGCCGACAAGCTGCTGCGGATGGAGGAGGCGTTGCAGGAGCGCATCATCGGCCAGGAGGAGGCGATCAACGCCATTGCGGACGCGATCCGCCGGGCGCGCGCGGGCCTGAAAGATCCCCGCCGGCCCATCGGCAGCTTCCTCTTCTTGGGCGCATCGGGCGTGGGGAAGACGGAGACGGCGAAGTCGCTGGCCGCGTTCCTGTTCGATGACGAGGACGCGCTCTTGCGCATCGATATGAGCGAATATCGCGAGGCGCACACCATCTCGCGGCTGTTCGGATCGCCGCCGGGGTATGTGGGTTACGACCAGGGCGGGCAGCTCACGGAGTCGGTGCGCCGCCGTCCCTATCAGGTCGTGCTCTTCGATGAGATTGAGAAAGCGCATCCCGACGTGTGGAACGCGCTATTGCAAATTCTAGATGAAGGCAACTTGACCGACGGGCAGGGGCGCAAGGTGGACTTCCGCAACACCGTTGTGATTATGACCTCTAACGTGGGCACGGACTACGCCAGTAAGGGGGGGGCCGTGGGCTTCGTCCGGGGGCGCGATGCGGAGGACGAGCGACGGCGACGCCGGTCGCTTTCGGCGCTCAAGGAGACCTTCCGCCCGGAGTTTCTCAACCGCGTCGATGAAATCATCATCTTCCAGAACTTAGACGTCGAGCAGGTCGTCAAAATCGTGGATCTGCAGATGGAGGAGATCCAGGCACGCCTGGACGGCTACGATTTGGAGGTCTTCCTCACGCCGGAGGCCAAGCGGTGGCTCGCGGAGAGGGGCTTCGATCCGCAATTTGGGGCGCGGCCTTTGCAACGCGCGTTACAGCGCTACGTGGAGAGTCCGCTCAGCGTGCAGATCCTCAAGGGCGAGATCAAGACCGGCGAGCGGGTGTGGGCCGGCATCGATGAGGTCGAGGATGCGTTGGCCTTCTCGCATGATGAGCCGGTCGTGGATGAGGAGCTTGAGATTGAAGTCAATGAAGTCAATGAAACGGGGCGTGAGGCTCAACCGGCCGAACGCCTGTGAAAAATTGCATTGATTGTAAGAGAAATAGCACTATGCAAGATACCCGATCTGTGGTATTCTGTATTTTACGCTGCTTTGAGTCTATTCCTGATGGGAGCTTCCCCATCCAGTGAAGATAGACAATCGACGTAGTCGAAGCGACGAAAGGAGGTGTTGCCGACGGCAAACTTCAGATGTTTATGAGAGAGCTACCCCGAAGAAGTACACTTTCCAAATCAAATTAGGAGGAGAAAATCTATGCGTAAGCAACTGTTTAGCTTTTTGAGCATTTTGGTGTTGATGAGTATGCTGTTGACCGCCTGCGGCGGCGCAGAAACGCCGACCGAGGAAGCCACCGAGCCTCCGGCGGAAGAGGTGACGGAAGAACCGACGGAAGCGGAAGAACCCGAAGAGACGGAAGAAGGGGCCCTCGTGGGGATGGTCACCGATATGGGCGGCGTGGACGACAAGTCCTTCAACGCGATGGCCTGGCAGGGCATGCAACGCGCCGAGGAAGAGTTGGGCGCCAACGTCTCCTATCTGGAATCCCAGCAGCAGACCGACTACGCGACGAACATCAACCAGTACATCCGCCAGGAAGTGGATCTGATCATCACGGTGGGCTTCTTGCTGGTCGACGCCACAGCAGAGGCCGCGCAGGAGGACCCCGATGCCAACTTCGCCATCGTCGATCACAGCTTTGGGGGCGAATATGACAACGTGCGCAGCCTGACCTTCGGCACCGATCAGGCCGGTTTCTTGGCCGGGTACGCGGCAGCGGATGCTACCGAGACTGGCATCGTGGCGACCTTCGGCGGCATCAACATCCCGCCCGTGAGCATCTTTATGATCGGCTTCGAGTCTGGTGTTGCGTACTACAACGAGGTCAATGGCACGGAGGTTGAGGTTCTGGGCTGGAGCAACGAGACCTACGAGGGCGTCTTCGTGGGCAACTTCGAATCGACTGATGATGGTCGCCGGGTGGCGGAAGAGTTCCTCTCGGAAGGCGCGGACGTTATTATGCCCGTGGCCGGCCCGGTGGGACTTGGCTCGGCGCAGGCGGTGCAGGAGCACGGTGATGCGTGGATCGTCGGCGTGGATCAGGACTGGTCGATCAGCGCGGCGGAGTACACGGACATCATTCTCACCAGCGTGGTGAAGAACATCGACGTAGCCGTCTTCGATTCCATCAAGCAGGTCGCCTCGCCCGATTTCGACGGTTTCGGCGGCGAGGTCTACGTCGGCACCTTGGAGAACAACGGCGTCGGCCTGGCCCCCATCGCGGAAGGCGCGGTTTCGGATGAGGTGTTGGATGCGTTGGATGAGGTGGAGCAGTTGATCATTCAGGGTGAGTTGAATACCGGCTGGAGCGACTATCTGGCAAGCCTGGGCCAGGAACCGGAAGAGCCGGAAACTGAAGAGGTCACCGTGGGGATGGTCACCGATATGGGCGGCGTGGACGACAAGTCCTTCAACGCGATGGCCTGGCAGGGCATGCAACGCGCCGAGGAAGAGTTGGGCGCCAACGTCTCCTATCTGGAATCCCAGCAGCAGACCGACTACGCGACGAACATCAACCAGTACATCCGCCAGGAAGTGGATCTGATCATCACGGTGGGCTTCTTGCTGGTCGACGCCACAGCAGAGGCCGCGCAGGAGGACCCCGATGCCAACTTCGCCATCGTCGATCACAGCTTTGGGGGCGAATATGACAACGTGCGCAGCCTGACCTTCGGCACCGATCAGGCCGGTTTCTTGGCCGGGTACGCGGCAGCGGATGCTACCGAGACTGGCATCGTGGCGACCTTCGGCGGCATCAACATCCCGCCCGTGAGCATCTTTATGATCGGCTTCGAGTCTGGTGTTGCGTACTACAACGAGGTCAATGGCACGGAGGTTGAGGTTCTGGGCTGGAGCAACGAGACCTACGAGGGCGTCTTCGTGGGCAACTTCGAATCGACTGATGATGGTCGCCGGGTGGCGGAAGAGTTCCTCTCGGAAGGCGCGGACGTTATTATGCCCGTGGCCGGCCCGGTGGGACTTGGCTCGGCGCAGGCGGTGCAGGAGCACGGTGATGCGTGGATCGTCGGCGTGGATCAGGACTGGTCGATCAGCGCGGCGGAGTACACGGACATCATTCTCACCAGCGTGGTGAAGAACATCGACGTAGCCGTCTTCGATTCCATCAAGCAGGTCGCCTCGCCCGATTTCGACGGTTTCGGCGGCGAGGTCTACGTCGGCACCTTGGAGAACAACGGCGTCGGCCTGGCCCCCATCGCGGAAGGCGCGGTTTCGGATGAGGTGTTGGATGCGTTGGATGAGGTGGAGCAGTTGATCATTCAGGGTGAGTTGAATACCGGCTGGAGCGACTATCTGGCGTCTTTGAGCGGAGAATAGAGTTGTGTGGGGAGGCGATGGCTACATCGCCTCCCCTATTTATTGCTCCTGAGCGATTGGACTGGCGTGGAGCCGAGGTTAAGATGATGCCCCGGATCAGCAAGTGACCTTATCCTAAAGAAACAAACGTGAAGCGCGAAAGGCGAGGGCGAGGTTGCCCCAACTCGTGCTTTGCGTTTCGTGTTTTAAGAGAGGCAACAGATCTGCTCTCCCTTATCGTCGGATCAATCTTGTCTTCTATTTCATTTCCCCAACGACTTGTAGTCGTACCAGTTTAGTCTTATGAGTAACGCTCCAAGCCCTCGTCCCCGGGGACGGGGACTGAGAGCTTTTTTAAGTGCCGGGACATCCACTCACGAAACTAAACAGATACTTGTAGTCTAAAACTTACCGCCTTCTGACTTTCAACTTTGCTTGTGTCTCAAAGTATTCGCCATGTCGCGCCAGGCTCTCGCCGGATTGCTAAGTCCGGCGGTTAGGCGGGCATTTGACAATCCCCTCGGAGCCAGGGGGCCAAGCGGCGAAGTCTTTGTGCCAGTAACCAACTTTCAACTTTTGACTTTTGACTTTTGACTTTTTAACTTGCAACTCTTAACTCTCAATATTTAAGGAGGAACGTATGCCCCCAGTATTGGAACTTAAAGGGATCACCAAACGCTTCCCCGGGGTGCTGGCGAACGATCACATCGATCTGACCCTGCACGAAGGGGAAGTGTTGGCGTTGTTGGGGGAAAACGGCGCCGGCAAGAGCACGCTGATGAATGTGCTCTATGGGCTTTATACCCCGGATGAGGGCGAGATTTACGTCCGGAGCAAAAAAGTAAACATCGAAAGCCCAAATGACGCTATTGACCTGGGAATCGGCATGGTGCATCAGCACTTTATGCTGGTGCCGGTGTTTACTGTCACGGAGAACGTGATGTTGGGCATGGAATCGATCAAGAATAGCGTTTTCTTGGATAGCGATGAAGCGGCAGAAAAGATCAGTGATATCTCCCACAAGTATGGCCTCGATGTTGATCCCACTGCTCTGGTCGGCAATTTACCTGTCGGCTTGCAGCAGCGTGTAGAGATCATCAAATTACTCTATCGCAAGGCCGACATTCTCATCTTGGATGAGCCGACGGCGGTGCTGACGCCCCAAGAGGTGGAGGGGTTATTTGAAGTTGTGCGCTCTTTGGTCTCGCAGGGGAAGTCGGTGATCTTCATCTCCCACAAGCTCAAAGAGGTCCTGGCGCTGGCGGATAACATCGCCGTCTTGCGCGGGGGGAAAATGGTCGGCACTGCCGATCCCGAGGAGAGCACCGAGCGCGACCTGGCCTCGCTGATGGTCGGGCGCGAGGTAATCCTCTCCGTGGAGAAGGAACCACCTCAGCCCAAAGATGTGGTGCTGGAGGTGAACGACCTCAAGGCTATGGGGGATCGAGGTAAGGCGGCTGTGAGGGGCATTTCGTTCGAGGTGCGCGCTGGCGAGATCGTTGGCATGGCAGGTGTGCAGGGCAATGGTCAGACCGAGTTGGTTGAGGTGCTGACCGGCCTGCGCGAGTCCGTTGAGGGGCAAGTGAAGATTGCCGGCCACGAGGTGACCAACGCCTCCCCCCGCGTGATCACCGAGACAGGCTCCGCCCATATTCCAGAGGATCGGCAGCGTAACGGCCTCGTGCTGGCCGCCCCCATCGCGGAAAACTTGATCCTCAACACCTACTACCTGCCTCCTATCGCCAAGGGGTTGGTGATGCAGAATGATAAGATCAAGGCGCGGGCCGAGCAGTTGGTGAAGGAGTACGACGTGCGCACGCCGAACATTATGACCCCGGTGAGCAGCCTCTCCGGCGGCAATCAGCAGAAGGTCATCGTGGCCCGCGAACTGAGTCGCGATGTGGAATTGGTCATCGCCTCGCAGCCCACGCGCGGCCTGGACGTCGGCTCGATTGAGTACATCCATTCGCAGTTGGTGCGCAAGCGCGATGAGGGCGTTGCTGTCTTCATGGTCTCATCCGAACTGGATGAGGTGCTGGGGTTGGCGGATCGCATTATCGTCATATTTGACGGTGAGATTATGGGCATCGTCCCGGCTGAGGAAGCAACGAAAGAGGAAATTGGTCTCTTGATGGCCGGCGTGACGGATACAGAGGACGCGGAAAATTCAGAAGACGCGGCGGCGATAAAGGAGTTCGCATGAGCACAGAACAGAAACAAAAAAAGACAAACACTCAGGGTTTTGTGGCAATATTAAAAAGCGCGGGCGATACCTTGTTGATCCCGGCGCTGGCGATTGTCACCGCGCTTATTCTCGGCGCGCTGTTGATTATCTTCACCGATGATACCGTCATTCTCGCCTTTGGCGAGGGGATCGGCGCCGGCTTGAAGCGCGGCTGGGAGGTCATCTCCTTGGCCTATGGCGCATTCTTCTATGGCGCTTTTGGGGATGTCTATCACATCACGGAGACATTGCGCATCGCCACGCCCTATATTTTCACCGGATTGGCGGTGGCCTTGGGCTTCCAAGGCGGCCTCTTCAACATCGGCGCCGAGGGGCAGTACTTTATCGGCGGATTGCTGACCGTCTTCCTTGGTTACAGCATCAAAGGTATGCCGATGATCATCCACTTACCGCTGGCGTTGTTAGGCGGGATGGCCGGCGGCGCGATCTGGGCCGGCATCGTCGGCTTGCTCAAGGCGAAGACCGGCGCGCACGAGGTCATCAACTCGATTATGATGAACTACATCGCCATCCGCCTGGCCGAGTTTATGTTGGACGTCGGCGGCCCGATGGCGCGCGAGGGTTTCCGCCCCGTCAGCCCGGAGATTGAGCCGACGGCCTATCTACCCCAATTTTTCCCGGCGGATTCATCCATTCGCTTCAACGCGGGATTTTTCGTAGCATTGGCTATGGCGGCGTTCGTCTGGTGGTTGCTGTACAAGACAACCTTGGGCTATGAGATCCGCACCGTGGGGAAGAGTCCTGATGCGGCGCGTTACGCCGGCATCAATGTCCCGCGGATCATCGTGATCACGATGCTGATCAGCGGCGCCTCGGCGGGCCTCGCGGCCTCGGCGGATATTTTGGGCGTGATCCACTTTATGCCCAATGCCTTCTCCGCCGGTTACGGCTTCGACGCCATCGCATTGGCCTTGCTAGGGAAAAGTCATCCGGTGGGCGTTGTGTTGGCGTCATTGCTCTTCGGCGCCCTGCGCGCCGGCGCGACGAATATGCAAGGCGTGGCCCACATCCCCATCGATATCACTTCGATCTTGCAGGGGTTAATCATCGTCTTCATCGCGGCGCCGGCGATCATCCGCGCGCTCTATCGCGTCCGCGGCTTGGAGAAGGAAGAAGTGGTTCTGACCCGTGGTTGGGGTCAAATGTAGGTGGAGGAGGTATACTATGGCATACGATCCTAGTCCTAAACAAGAACACCGACGCGCTGTAGGTATGGGCATCGCCTTTTTGGTCTTCGCGCTGTTAATTGCGATTTTATTTATCCCCGGCACAGCGAGCGATCAGCAAACAACCTTCGGCTTTAATGTGACCCGGGGCGAGGTACCCGAAATTCCCGATTTGATCTTCTCCACCCAAGTTGGCTTATATTTGATGGCCTCGTTGGCCGCTTTCGCGGGCGCGTGGCAGTTGGCCAAAGGCTTCGATAATGTCACTCTGGCGTTGGGCCTGGTCGCAGGCGTCTTTATCATTGCCTTCCTGACATGGGCGGCGCGCGGCAGATCGATGAACCTGACCGGGATGTTGAGTTCGACCTTCCTCCGCTCGATCCCCATCACGCTGGCGGCGCTCAGCGGCGTCTTGTGCGAGCGCAGTGGCGTGGTCAACATTGGCATCGAGGGCATGATGTTGTCCGGCGCTTTTATGTCGGCGCTGATTGGCAGCGTGATGCAGAGCTACTGGTGGGGGTTGATCGCCGCTTTGCTCGCCGGCGGCTTGATGGCCGGGCTGCTGGCCGTCATGGCGATCAAGTACAAGGTCGATCAGATCGTGGCCGGGACGGCGATCAACATCCTGGCGACGGGGCTGACCAGCTACTTCAGTTCGCGCTACCTGCAGGCGAACACGGCGCTCAACAGCCCGCCGACCTTCAGCAAAATCGCCCTCCCGCTGTTGGGCAAAATCCCCATCGTTGGGCCGGCGCTCTTCACCCACACCTTGCTCGTCTATCTGACCGTCATCCTGGTCTTTGCCATCTTCGTGATGTTGTTCTACACCAGGTGGGGCCTGCGCACGCGCGCCGTGGGCGAGCACCCTCGCGCGGCGGATACGTTGGGCATCAACGTCTTTGTGATGCGCTACGTCAACGTCATCATGGGCGGCATGGTCGCCGGATTGGGCGGCGCTTATCTGGTGCTCAGCTCCGTCGCCCGCTTTGATGAGTTGATGACGGCCGGCAAGGGCTTCATCGGCCTGGCTGCGATGATCTTCGGCAACTGGAATCCCATCGGGGCCTTCGGGTCCTCGCTCATCTTCGGCTTCGCCGATGCGTTGCAGACCAAGTTGGCGATCTCGGCGGTGCCGATCCCTTCGCAGTTCCTGCTGATGGCGCCCTATCTCGTGACGATGATCGTCCTGGCCGGCGTCGTCGGGGAATCGCGCCCGCCCGCCGCCGATGGGCAACCCTACGAGAAGGAGTGAACCTGCGCTCACAAAATACATCACAACCCAAAGAGCCGAGGGATATTCCCTCGGCTCTTTGTTTCTCCTGCTCCCAGGGATCGGCGGATCCCCGCTAATGCACAAATGTCGCAGACCTTGCGATCCGCTCGGAGCTTGATTTTGATTCGATTAGAATCTCAGATTGATGCGTAATTTTCGCAGCAGCACGCTCAACGGCCCGGCCTGGAGCGCGCCCGCCTTCGCCGCGCCCGGCTCCTGATTGCCGTACGTGTCGTAGTGCACGATCTGCTCCAGCGGCTTGCGTGGGGGCGGATCGGGGACTTCGGCGGGGAAGCCCAGCGTGAGCATCCCCACCAGCTCGATGTGCTCCGGCAGCTTGAGGATGGCGCTCAGCGCGTCGCGATCCAGGCCACCGATCCAGCAGGTACCCAGGCCCAGCGCCGCCGCCTGGAGCATCATCTGCCCGCCCGCCAGACCGATGTCCTCGTGCAGGAACTGCCGGTAGACGCGGTTCTTGCGATCCCCGCAGAGTGCGATGATGACCGGCGCCTCTTCCACGTGCGCCCAGCGGATGAAGTAGTAGGCCGCGTGCTCCGCCACCGCCGCGCGGATCTCCGGATCACGGATGACGATGAAGCGCCACGGCTGGCGGTTGCTGGCCGAGGGCGCCCAGCGTCCCGCCTCCAGCACCTGCGCCAGCACCTCATCCGGCACCGGATCGGGCGCGTACTGTCGAATGCTGCGCCGCCCCTTCAGCAACGCCATCGTCGCCTCCGGCGACGGGAACTCTTCGTTGTGTGGCATCTCTTTCCTCCCTTAGATAGACTCCCATAGGTGTTGGGCCAATCTCATCTCCGACTGTACTGAGAAACTCGAAAATGGTCAAATCGCCAGACGTGTCTTGTTCTCTGAATTTTCGCCCAAATCA
Source organism: uncultured Anaerolineales bacterium (assembly GCA_964496595.1). Lineage (GTDB taxonomy): Bacteria > Chloroflexota > Anaerolineae > B4-G1 > SLSP01 > JAAAOZ01. Next base: position 23,294 of record CAZCAI010000007.1, on the reverse strand, counting down.
TCGTTATATTTTGCGGCGCGCATCAATTCCTGCACATACTTGAAAACCACCTCCCTAATGTGGTACACTTGTATATAATCACGACGCAACCGAGATGGGTCGTACTTCATCAAGGTCAAAAAGGGGGCTTGCGCATAGTTCGCAGCCCCCCTTTATCTTAATCCATCTTAATCCGTCCAGGATAGGATCTGCGAACAGTTTGGTTACGTCAAGCGCTTTAGCGCGCTCCCTCGTCTCAACCATTACCTCTCTCATGTTCACAGCAGGCGATCTCTTGACTTTTACCTCTTCCCCTTTGGTAATCCGTATCCAAGCGAACGATGCTGTTTTGAAATCCCAAATCACAAAAGGAGATGAAATGATGTCCAGGCGAAGTAAGACTCAAATGTGTGGATTCTGTATCGGACTGTTGGTCGTCCTGGTTGGGGGGATGTTCTTGTTGAACCATTCCCCGCTGGAGGTTTTGAGCGCGCAGCCGTTGGCCGTGATCGACGCCTGCGGCGAGATCACGACCGACACGACCTGGACGGCGGGCAACGTGTACACGGCCACCCATTGCAATGTCATCGTCAACGCCGGCGCGACCCTCACCTTGGAAGCTGGCGTCATCGTTAAGATGGGCGGCGGCACGTACTCCAGCTACGACAGCAACGCCGCCTTCGTCGTCAAGGGGACGCTGCGCACGCAGGGGACCGAAGCCAATCCGGTGGTCTTCACCAGTTGGCGCGACGATGAGCACGGCGGCGACACCAACGGCGGCCCCAGCGCAGGCAGCCCCGGCGAATGGTACGGCCTCCATTTTATGCCCAACAGCCACGGCGATCTGACCCACACCCACATCTTTTACGCCGGCTCCGGGCAATACGGGCGTTGGGACGGCACCTCTTACGTTAACCGAGCACAGGTCTGGGTGGAAGATGCTACCTTTTCTCTGCAGCAGTCCGAGGTGGCCTACGGCCCGCAGGCCGGTGTGGCGCTCTACGGCGCTGCTACCCAAGCGGTTATAGATAGCACGCGCATCATCAGCAACACCGGACAAGCCGCCGCCTACCGGCCCGGTGGCATTTACCAGGACACGCTCAATATGAATGCTGCCTATCATAACCTGACCCTAGAAGACAACATCCTCGACGTGGTGGCGCTGGACCCATATAGCGCTTTAACCGGTGATGTCATCCTTGATGGCGCGCCGCTGATGCTCTATGGCAGCCTGGGTGTGCCAGACAGCTACGCCTTGATCCTCAAGCCGGGTACGCTGCTGCGCCAACACTCCACCAACAACATACAGGTCCAAGCTGGCGGACACCTGACCGCCACCGGCACAGTGACCGCGCCGGTGGTCTTTGCGGCCCGAGACGACGATAGTTACTGGGGCAACATCAGTATAGAACAGGGCGCCTCCGCCAGTCTGAGCCACGCTGAGATTCGCAATGCTGGCTCGCATCTCGCAGGGTCAAGACTTACAAGTCTCTGGATACGTTCTGCGAATGTGACTCTGCAAGATGTGCGCATCTATGATGGCCCTTATGATGGGATTCACATCAGCCAGACCGGCACGCAGGCGACGCTCGAAAACGTCACGCTGCACGATAACGCCCGCGATGGGCTGGCCCTCTGGACGCGAGGCGGCCATATCACACTGACGGGCGGCGCGATCTACAGCAATACGGGCAATGGCGTGCGCTTCTACGATACCGCGCTATCCGGCGAGGAAGTCCCGCGCGACCAGACGTTGGTCCTGGACAATGTGACCATCAACAACAACGGCGGCGACGGCTTGCACATCCGCAGCATTAGCTCGACGCTGACGCTCGAAAACGTGACGATCACCCACAACAGCGGCGCGGGCTTCCTGATGCATCCCGACAACGACTCACCGGTCTTCACCAACACCACCGTCAGCGGTAACGGCCTGGATGGCATCGCGTTGATTTCAGGATGGATAGAGAACGAACGGCGCTGGGACGTCGTCCAGCCCAATCTTCCCTTCATTGCCAGGGATGCCAGCCCGGGTATACGGAACGATGGTATGCTCACGCTGGCGCCGGGCGTGACCCTGCGCCTGGGTAGGGTCGCCGCCGCGTATACCCCCAGAATTGACGTGCAGGGCAATGGTCGGTTGGTCGCGGTGGGAACGCCGGAACATCCCATTCGCTTCGTGGGGCTGGACAATGTCCCCGGTAGATGGGGGAATATTACGTTGGTCCACACCAGCACCATCACGTTAGCACACTGCGAAATCGCCTACGGCGGGCGTGATCAGGACTTTGGCGGCATGATCCCCCTGCTCGACATCCGCACGACCGGCGCGGTGAGCGTCGAAGATTGCACGCTCCGTGAAAGTTGGGGTCAGGGCATTTACGCCGGCGTCGCCGGGGAGCATATCATCCGCAACAGCCGCATTGGAAGCAGCGTATCAGCCGCAAGCACGCTTGATCCGCCTCTGGACGCGCGTTACAACTGGTGGGGGCACAGCAGCGGGCCAAAGCACACCACGCTCAACCCCGGCGGGCAGGGCGTCTCGGTGAGTGACAACGTCCTCTTCACGCCCTGGCTGACCGAATCGCCGATCCCGCCGAGCGGCGTCCAGGTTGACATCCTCGGCCCGCGCCAGATGGCCTCCGGACAGACCACGCTGTGGGCGCTGGACTACGCTCATCACCTGACCGAAACGGTGCAGAACGCCGTCTTGATCGCCACGCTGCCCGGCCTGGCAACGCTGCAAGGATCCAGCGACGGCAGTATCTTCTGGCCGGAGCGGCATCAGGTTTTCTGGAAGCTGGGCGACCTCGAACCGGACACGAGTGGGCGCGTCTGGGTGCGCGTGCAATTCGAGTGGGGCATTCCTGACGGACAAATCGACCGCGTCGTCGCGCTGCTGGTGGGCGATAACTTCAACACCGAGCTGCTGGACGCCGCCCCGTACCACGCCTATACGCCGCTGACGGCAACGGAGACGTTGTCGCTCACCCAGACCGCATGGGACGCCTATCTGGCAACCAACGCCGACCTGACGACGCTCTATGATCAGGCGCTGGCCGAGGGCTATATGTGGGCCAGCGCCGAGCGCATCAGCCTGAGCAACGGCGATGTGCTGACCCAGGCCATCGTGCTGCGCGAACAAGAACCCTGGCTGCGGGCGATCATCTCGCGCGGCGGCAACGCGCGCGCGACCACGTTTGGGCCGGATCATTACACGGTGCAGGACACAACCGGCGGGATGCACTATGATATGCTCACCGAAGCAACGACGTTTTGGGGCAGTTGGGATTTGGAAAACGGCGCGGCCTGGCCCGGTACCACGCTCAGTGCCGCCGCGTGCGCGACGAGCGGCGGCGCGGGCTGCTGCGTGCGGAACTGTATCAACAAAGTAGCGTACAATGCGATTATGAGCAAACTCCAAAAGCCTTTCAGCGCAGCGAGAACAGCTCGTGCCTGCGCCACCGCGCTCCGGACGGGCACGCCGGAGGCCAAGGCACGTTGCGCTGAAAGAGTGAAGAATGAAGCCGTTGATGCTACCGACATTCCCGGTCTGGGCGAATTGATGGACGCCACCGAATGTCTGGCCCAGTGCGCGGGCAACCCCAACAGCAACGACTGTACAAACGATCTCATCACCTGCGATCAAGGATTGATCAGAAGCGGCCTCCGCTTTTTCGGCGCGCCGGCAACCAGAACTGTATGGCGCTGCCAGAGCGGGTGCTACAGTTCCAAGCCGGAATACCTGTTCTGCGCCTTTGGCGAGTGTTGTATGCCCGGCACAGGCTGCGTCTCTAGCGACGGAGAGGGCGGCGATTGCCAGGGGGCGCAATCCTTTGTGGCCCGCGACCCCAACGAGAAGCACGGGCCGGAGGGCGACCTGCTGCCCGGTGAGTGGGTGGACTACTTCATCGAGTACGAGAATGTAGGTGAAGCGCCGGCCTACGGCGTCTTTATCACCGATCACCTGCACGATGCCTTCGACGACACCACGCTCCAACTCGGCTCCAACGCCGAATACTTCCCCAACGTGCGGCTGATCGTGTGGGACATCGGCGAACTGGATCCCACCGGCGAGCCGGGCGCGACCGGCGAAGTGACGCTGACCGTGCGCTTGCAAGATAACCTGCCCGGCGGCACGATTGTCACCAACCAGGCCGTCGTCTACTTCCCCAGTGTGCCCGAAGAGACGCCCACCAGCGTGCTCGTCCACATGATCCAGCCCGCCGTCGCCGAACCGCAGACGCTCACCACCACCTACGCCACGCCGGTCTCGGTCACGTTGACAGGGCGGGAGGTCTCGTCCGCGCCGCTTACCTATCGCATCGTGGAGGAACCGGCCTACGGCGTCCTTTCGGGCACACTGCCCGACCTCACCTACACGCCGATGGAGGATTACGCCGGGCCGGATCGCTTCGTCTTCGTCGCCAACAACGGGACGATGGACAGCAGCCCGGCGCAGGTCTACGTGACGGTCACGCCCGAAGGCGATACACAAGCGCCCACGGTGCTGTGGACGCTCCCGGCGGATGGCGCATCCATACAACCAGCAGCCACAGAGATCTTCACCGACGACATTGGTTCGCTCTACGGGCCGGGCACCCTCATCGGCTTCTCCGAGCCGCTCGACCCGGCCACAGTACACAGCAACACCGTGACCTTATCTGGCGGCAGCGCGAGGGAAGACCTCGTCTTACACGCGGCCTACGATCCGGCTGCACAGCGCATCCTCGCTTACCCGCGCGCGCCGCTGCCGGAGAATCAGCGCTACACCGCCCGCGTGACCACCGGCGTCACCGACCTGGCGGGCAATCCGCTGGCAGAAGACTACGTGTGGGACTTCGACACGGGCGAGTCGCCGTATCGTTACATCTACCTGCCGCTGGTGCTGCGGCAATAACCGTTCCTGGGGCAGGGCGGGTTGATGCGCTTGCCCCTCCCTGGATGAAAGGGGCTTTTTCTATCAATGTCCGAAGTTACAATCAACTCACGCAACTACCCAAGAACTATCCTTACAAAGGAGTAAGATAATGAACAAGCAACTATGCACAAACCTGTTCGCTTTAACCGTGCTGCTGGCTCTAGTAATGACGGGGCTGGGCCCACCTGTGTCTCCCGTACAGGCCCAGACGAACTTCGATTGCAACACGGTGACCGATGGGATGCCTGTGGCCCAGTGCGAGGCGCTGGTGGCGCTGTACAACGCCACCGATGGCGAAAATTGGACTGGCAACGACGGATGGCTGGAGACGACGACGCCGTGCAGTTGGTATGGTGTCACGTGTGATGGTGGCGGCAACGTGACCCACCTATCGTTACACTCCAACCGTCTGAATGGGGTGATACCGGACGAGATCGTGAACCTCACAGCGCTGACAGGCCTCGGGGTGGAGCAAAATCAGTTGACCGGCTTGCCGTCTCAAATGGGTGGCCTGGAGGCGCTAGAGGATCTCTACCTGGCTAGCAACCAACTGACCAGCCTGCCAGCTGACATCGGCGATCTTGGCGAGTTATGGTCTCTGGGCCTAAGCAACAATTTGTTGACCAATCTACCATCAACCATCGGCAACCTCAGCAACTTACGTTGGCTAGATTTGTCCCGCAATATGCTGACCAGCTTACCACCCGGCATCGGTGATCTCGCTGCGCTAAAGTATCTGTACCTGGACGGCAACCAGTTGCCTGAATTGCCCGATACCTTCGGCGGTCTGACCGCGCTGTCGGAGCTCTACCTGCACGATAACCCGCTGTCCGGCCCTATGCCCGATTTTCTCGCCGGCCTCACTGCGTTGGGGCAGGACGATTGGTACTTTGGCAGCCCTTTTATGTTCTATAACACCGACTGGTGTGTGCCGGCTACAGGGCCAGTCCCTGATTGGCTTGCGGGGCTCGAGTATGAAGGCACCGGTATCATCTGTGACCAGCCACTGGGCGGCATCAGCGGCAGCGTAACCCTGACCGACACAACCCCGATCGCCGACATCCAGGTCACGCTCTATCGCGCGTTGGGCGGCGACGAGTTCCACGGCGAGTTCGGACAGGAATGGCTGGTGGTCTCGCGCACCCGCACCATCGCGGACGGCAGCTACCAGTTCGGCGGCCTGGGGCAGGACATCGACTATCGAGTACACTTCGTGGATTCTGCGGGCCAGTACACCTCGCAGTACTACGACAATGCGTTCTTCAAGGATTATTCGACCCCCGTGACCGTCACGCTGGGCGCGATCCGCACCGGTATCGATGCCATCCTGAGCGCTCCGCTACCGCCGGCCAGCGAGATCGATCCCGGCAGCGGCACGGTGACCTATAATCCTGACGGCACCGCAAACATCCAGCAGTTCCGTAGCGACGTCAGTCCCATCACGGTCACCCTCCCCATCACCTGTCCCGCCGGCGCTACCCCGACGGATGTTCAATTGTCGCTGATGGTCTGGGGCTGGCCCAGTGCGGTCTATACAATGACTCACATAGGCCAGGATCTGTATCAAACCACCATTCCTGCCGATGATGTCGAGACATCCACCCTTGAGGTCTCCTACACGTGTGATGGCACGGCGAACGAAGAGACCATCGGTTATATCACGCTCTATGATCCCAGCGGCTTCATCACGGACGCCGAGAGCGGTGAGCCGGTGGTGGGGGCCAAGGTGACGCTCTACTACGTGCCGGATTGGAAGCCGCGCACCGGCCCCACCGATGACCGTCCCAACACCTGTGAATCCAACCTCTCCAAGGCGGAAGGCGAACCCTGGAGCCAGCCGGCCCCGGTCGATGAGGGTATGATCGCCAATCCCGAGAACCCCCCTATCGCACCAGCGACATCCTATCAATACACCGATGATGACGGTTACTATGGCTGGGATGTCTCCGAGGGATGCTGGTACGTGCAGGTGGAGGCCGAAAGCTACAGCTCGTTGGTCAGCCCGGTGGTCGGCGTGCCGCCGGAAGTGACCGACCTTGATCTGGAATTGACGCCGTTCGATATCGATTGCCCTGCGCCGCTCACCGGCGTAGGCATCAAAGGACCGCTGGACACCACGGGATCGCTGTTCATTGATACCCAATACACCTTCCAGGCGATCATCACGCCCACGGAAGCTACCACGCCAATCACCTACACCTGGACGCCCGATCCTGTAGCTGGACAGGGCGAGGAACAGGCGACGTATCAATGGAGTATGACGGATACGTACACGATCACGCAGCGTGCAGAGAACTGCGGCGGGGTGTTCACAGCGACACGACAGTTCCAAATCTGGGAAGCTGAACGTTACGACGTCTTCCTGCCATTGGTGCTGAGGCAATAGCCGCCACTGGGGAGGGGCGGGCGCATCAGCCCGCCCCTCCCCACCTGGAAGTGGCGTATGAAATTCATCCGTTCAGAACTATCTCTACAAGGAGACTAACCATGAAGAACGGAACCAAACTGTTAATCGCGCTGTTGATACTTTTCTCACCGGCTTGCGCCCTGACCGGCCCGGCCGCTGACCCAGAGATCGAACCTACGGATGTCGTGATCGAAGTCACCCTCACGGAAGAAGCCACTCTGGATGGCACGGTGCGGCTGTGGGGCGCGCCGTCGGATTAGCCGGCTGACCGAGCTTGCGCTTGAACGACAGAACATTAGAACATAGGAGAAAACCTATGAATAAGCGACGATGTGTAACCCTATTCGCCTTGATCCTGCTGTTGGCCCCGCCTCCAGCACCTCGTCCGATACCGGGTCGGGCGTGTACTGTCGAATGCTGCGCCGCCCCTTCAGCAACGCCATCGTCGCCTCCGGCGACGGGAACTCTTCGTTGTGTGGCATCTCTTTCCTCCCTTAGATAGACTCCCATAGGTGTTGGGCCAATCTCATCTCCGACTGTACTGAGAAACTCGAAAATGGTCAAATCGCCGGGCGGGGCTTGTTCTCTGAATTTTTGCCCAAGTCATGGCTATATTTTGCAGCGCGCATCAATTCTTGCACATGCTTGAAAACTACCTCCCTGATGTGGTACACTTGTATATAATCACGGCTCTTCGGGAATTCGCCGGGTGCAATCATATCACTCCCACCCACAACCCCGTAACGACGCGAAAAAGGTCTGTGATCCCCACCAACACGCAATTCTTGGCTGCTTTTAGGGCTAATGAGGGGTTGCCCGGCAAAATCCAAAAGACCCATAATCGCGACGCAACCGAGATGGGGGCGTACGTCATCAAGATCAAAAAGGGGGCTTGCGCACAGTTCGCAGCCTCCTTTATCTTATATCTTAACCCGTCCAGGATAGGATCTGCGAGCAGTTTGGTTACGTCAAGCGTACCGGCGCGCTTCCTCGTCTCAATCATTACCTCGCTCATGTTCACAGCCGGCGATCTCTTGACTTTTACCTCTTCCTCTTTGGTAATCCGTATCCAAGCGAACGATGCTGTTTTGAAATCCCAAATCACAAAAGGAGATGAAATGATGTCCAGGCGAAGTAAGACTCAAATGTGTGGATTCTGTATCGGACTGTTGGTCGTCCTGGTTGGGGGGATGTTCTTGTTGAACCATTCCCCGCTGGAGGTTTTGAGCGCGCAGCCGTTGGCCGTGATCGACGCCTGCGGCGAGATCACGACCGACACGACGTGGAGCACGGGCAACGTGTACACGGCCACGGACTGCAACGTGGAGGTGCCGGCTGGCGTCACGCTGACGGTGCAGCCGGGCGTTGTCATCAAGTTTGCGGGTGACAGCAGCGCCTTCATCGTCGCGGGCACGCTGGACGTGCAAGGGACGCCGACGGAGACCGTCGCTTTCACCAGCCTGGCCGACGATGAGCACGGCGGCGACACCAACGAGGACGGCGCCAGCAGCGGGGCCGCGGGCGATTGGTACGGCATCGTCTTCCAACCGGGGAGTGTGGGGCGATTGGAACACTTCTTCGTGGGCTACGCCGGCTCCGGCGTCTTCAACGCCCCGCTGAGTCTTTACGGCCGTGCCCAGATCGACGTGGAGGACGCCGACGTGGAACTGCGCAGCGGTGAAGTTATCTCGGGCAGTATGAAAGGCATCTACCTGGAGGGCGAGGGCATCACGCCCCAGATCGAATCGGTTCGTGTGGCAGGCAACGTGGCCGGGGATGGGAAAGGGTACGCCATCTACCAGGATAGCATCAACATGCAGCCCAATTACAGCAACCTCACCTTCAGCGGCAACGACCGGGATGAGGTTGTCATCGGCGATTTTGGCGGAACGCTGACCCAGGATGTCACTTTGGGCGGGACCAACTACGGTTTTGTGTGCGGCTTCACCGTTTGTCAGCTCACGGTGCCCACCAGCACCTTGACCGTGGCGCCGGGCACGCTGTTGGACTTCCGTTCTAGCTACGGCATCGCGGTGGAGAGCGGGGGCAGCCTGATCGCCGAGGGGACAATCACCCAGCCGATCACCTTCACCTCCCAACTGGCCGCGGGCGGCGACACGGGCCAGTACTGGTACGGCATCTGGGCCAAGGAGGGCAGCACGCTGCGCCTGGATCACTGCGACATCAGCTACGCCGAAGACGGCAACTACGGAGATGGCGGGTTGGAGATCAACACCGACGACGCCCAGGTGCGGAACTGCCACATCCACCACAACGCAGACGATGGCGTGGTGATCGCGGCCGGCTTTGAAGACACCCTAGACCTCACCTTAACAAATGTGGATGTGACCGACAACGGTCAGGGTGGCGTCTACCTGGACGCCGGTCGGAGCAGCACCCTGCGGCTTACCTGGGAGGGCGGTAACATCAGCCGCAATGGTCACGCTGGGGTGCGAGGTATCACGCGCCCCAGCGACATCTACCCCACGCTGACGGATGTGAACCTGAGCGATAACGGACACCAGGGCACGCAGGTGTATCAGACACGCGGGATCGACTTCCATTATGTCGGCATCCATCCTGTGCTCGAGAACGTGACACTCGCCGGTAACGCGGGGTCGGCTATGTTCTGGGACTGCGATGGCAACATCGAGGCCCACGACCTGACTGCCACCGGCAACGGCGCGGACGTGCTGGAGACCGGCTGCGACATCAACGGAGGGCGGCAATGGGACCTGGGCGATGTCGGGATCCCAATAAGCGTTACGGACGATATCAATATCCTCACCGATGGGCTGCTCTCCCTTCGCCCGGGAACCACACTGCGCTTTGACAAGAACCAGTACGACGGAGCCACCACTCTCAGGGTGAATAGCAATGCCAACCTCTACGCTGTGGGCACGGCCGACGAGCCGATCGTCTTTACGGGCGCGGAGCCCGAGCCCGGGTATTGGCAGGGGATTGGGGCTTCCTACGGCGGCGCAGGCGTAGTCCTTCACCACTGCGAGATCGCCTATGGCGGCGGCGGCAGCAGCGGCTATGCTAGTCTCGACGTTCGCGGTAACAGTGTGGCGTCGCCGTCCCCCGTCTCGATACAGAACTGCGACATCCATGATTCGGCGAGCAAGGGTGTGCGATTCAAGTACGTCACCGAGATGCCGACATTCCGCTACAACCGTGTTCACGACAACGCGGAGGAGGGCCTCGTCAATGACGACGCGCCGGACCTCGATGCTCGGCACAACTGGTGGGGTGACGCAAGCGGCCCCTATCATCCTACACTGAATCCCGATGGCACAGGCGACGAGGTCGGCGATCACGTGATCTTTTATCCGTGGCTTAGCGCGCCCACCACCGGCGCCGAGGCTCTGGGGGAGATGATCGTCAGCACCGGCGCGCCCAAGTTGATCAGCCCGGGCGAGGGCGTGGACTACGCGATCCAATACCTCAACGAGATGACCACGACGGTGGCGGGAGGCGTTCTGATGCTGCAGCTTCCCTTCGCCTGCACCTACATCGATGGAACGCACGATGCCGTCTATTGGCCTGATCGCCACCAGGTCATCTGGAAACTCGGGGACGTGGAACCTGGCGATCAAGACTACGTCTCGGCTCGCGTCCGCTTCCATTGGGGGCTGCCCGTTGACTACACAGACGGCACCTTCACCCATTTCGCCGGTGAGAACTATAACGCTGCCGCATTCGACGTGGCGGAGTACCGTGCTTACGAGTCGCCCCAACTGAGGGTAACCGATATCGATTACCTTAGCGAGAGCGAGTTTGCCGGAATTCGGGGAGATCATGCCGACCTGGAGAGCCTCTATCAGGCGGCGCTGGCGGAGGGCTTCGAATATCTGAGTGCGGCGCGGATCACCTTCCACGATGGCCGCCGCGTGTGGAATGCTGCGATGCGCACGCCCGACCGCCAATACGGGCGCATCCTGAGCTTGACTGACGCGGATGAGGTCCTGGCCTCGACCGTGGGCGGCGGTCAGTTGGTGGTCAACGATATGCTCGGTGGCCTGACGACCTCGCTCACGACCCGGAGTTACGAATGGGAGGGGTCGTGGATCCCCGCCGATAACGCGCTGTTGGCGGTCAATAGCTGTGATGAAAACCGCTGCTTTGCCAACTGTATGATTAAGGCGAAATCCTGGGGCGCCGTGGCTGGCAAGATGATGGGTCTCGTTACATGGGTGATCCCACCGGTGGGCGCTGTTTGGACGGGATACCAAATCTACGACGAGGTAGCCACCTATCAGGAATGCAAACAAGCCTGCGAGGCGGATACGAGCTCGCACTGCTGCAAGCCGGGTGATGTGCGCTGGGCGCCCACAGGAATAGAGCAGCAATGCGCTCAGTATAGCTGTGACGCCGTGGGCACCTGGCGTCCGGCGCCCACAATCATCGAAAAATGTGGTTTCGGCGAGCGATGTGTTGCCGGCAAGGGCGCCGCCAGCGGCTGCGTTGAGTGTGAGGAGGATCTGCTGGCGGCTGCGTTCACGCCCGTGAGCGTGGCGTCGGTCGATGCTGTATGCGCTACGTCTGCCAGTATGAAAAATTGCAGCGAGCTGACCGTGCGCCGCGCCAAGGATCCCAATGCCATCTACGGCCCCGCGGGCGACCTGCTGCCCGACGACGTAGTGACCTATACGATCACTTACGAGAATGAGGGCGCGGGCCGGGCTTATGGCGTGTACGTCGTCAACGAGCTGCCTGAGGCCTTCGATGCCGGCACGTTGACCTTCGTGCATGGCGGCGGCGCCTACCTGACCAATACCCGCGAGATCTTCTGGTCGGTGGGCGAACTGGGGCCTAAAGGAGATCCCGACTCGGAGGGCGCCATCACCTACACTGTGGCACTGACCGGTGGGGTGCCGAGCGGCACCGTGGTTAGCAATCAGGCTGTGGTCTACTTTCCCAGTGTACCGGAGGAGACGCCGACTAACAGTTGGGTGAATCTGGTCTCCCCCCTTGCGGCGATCCCGCAGGACTTGACCACGGACTACGAAGTGCCCCTATCCATCACGTTGAGTGGCCGCGAAATCAGCGGTCTCCCGCTGACCTACGAGGTCGTCGAGGAGCCGCACGGCGGGGCGCTGACCGGGACGGCGCCGAACTTGACCTACACGCCGGTCGAGAACTTCACCGGCGTCGATGGCTTCACCTTCCGGGTGAGCAACGGCGTCACCACCAGCCAGGCGGCACAGGTGTACATCACGGTCACGCCCGACGGGGACACGACGCCGCCGGAGGTGACATGGACGAACCCGGCCGCGGATGCCGAGGACATCGTTGCCTCAAGCACGCCGCTCTTCACCGACACCGTCGGCCCCGCCTACTCGCCCGTGATCCTGATCGGTGTCTCCGAGCCGTTGAGCGGGACGACGGTCAGCAGCGCCACCGTCACGTTGGCGCGGGTCGGCGGCACAGACGCGCCTATCAGCGCGCACTTTGACGAGGGCCTCCGCCAGATCGTGGTAAGCCCGCGGGCGGCGCTGACGCCGGGCGACTACGAGGTGACGGTGGGGGCACCTGTCGCCGACCTTGCGGGCAACCCGATGACCGCGCATACGGCGAGCTTCACGATCGTGGCAGATGAAGCGCCTGCCTACACCCTCTACTTACCGCTGGTACTGCGACAATGATTGACTGGGGGCGCGCCGTCGGATTAGCCGGCTGACCGAGCTTGCGCTTGAACGACAGACCATTAGAACATAGGAGAAAATCTATGAATAAGCGACGATGTGTCACCCTATTCGCCTTGATCCTGCTACCGGCGCCGATTCGGGCACAGACGGCCTTCACCAGCGACACAATATTATCGGAAATTCGTGAGATACCTCCTTACCTTCTAAGTCTTCTGATTGTATTGGCTGTGGTGGGCGCTCTGATATTTATGTGGACAGCGAGATGGCGGCGACCAAAATCAGCGCCCTACGACGCCGAGACAGCGCCCCGAGGCCTCACAGCGCAAGAGACGCGCCCCGGCTTGATAATCACCTATCGCCCCCCTATCCTTGTGCGCCTTTTCGCACTGGCCTTACTCGCGATGATTTTGTTCATGTCCGGACAAGAGATCGCTTCAGGCCGGTATTTCAGGGAGACTCGACTGGGGGTGCTCTTGATCCCGATAATACCGCTCTTTGCTTACGGGTTATTAGCGACGCTACTTAACAGTGTAACTTTTCGGGCCGAAGGGGGAATGTTGACCATTCGCCGTGGCCCGCTCCCCATGCCGGGCAATCGAGAGGCGCCGCTGCGAGAGATCACTCAGCTTTATTGCGCAGAGCACGTCCACCGTTCGAGTCGAAGATTGAGTCGCAGCTACAGCTACGCGCTCTATGCCATCATGCGCGAGGATGATGAAAAGATACGCCTGCTGACCTTCTCAAAACCGGCCCCGGCGCGCTACGTCGAACAGCAACTCGAGCGCCATTTGGGCATTCAGGATGTGGGGATAGGCGGGGAATTCCCCAAGTGAACCGCCGTCTATACGTAAAAAGCCGGGCGCACGACCTCACATCGTGCGCCCGGCTTAGCGTTGGGTCTCAGGTAGGTCTGGAATTCAACACCTTCCAGACCTGACGTCTTTTCATCGCAAAATTAATCGCATTACACCCGCAATTATCCAGACCTGAGCAACGTGTGCTATAATGAGATGGGAGCGTGGGATGGCTGTGATATATTGATGTACTTGATCTCAGATGGGGGGCATTATGACGACGTTTGCGAATGTAAAGCCAATGACAAGCAAGATCGCGAGTTGGTTAGGACTCTCCGAAGATGATCTTTATCGCCAAGCCTTGATAAGCTTTTTGCGCGAGAAGAAACGTCACGTATTACAACTTCGAATGGACCTCTTGGCGCGATACGGCGTTGAATCTGTTGCGGATCTGGAAGCTAAAATTGCCCAGGGAACGGTGGTAGAGCACCCAGCTTGGGAGGATTTGATCGTCGCGGAAAACTTGGTCGCACGCTTGGAGGAATTGGATGCGTATCTCAACGACTTACGAGATCCTACAGACAATCTCGCTGAGTGATTTTTCTGATGTGGTGGTCGATGCTCAAGTTATATTCAGTTCGACAGGCGATCCGCTCAAGCTCCGCTTGGACATTGTCGACGGCTCTTTGCTCGATGTATTCCTTTCGGTTAGCGGTCGCTACTCTTATCACTGGGAACGTCGTCTGATTTCTGCTAATGATCTTTATCGGCACGATAACGCACCTCACGCAAAATGGCAGTACGTGAAGACGTTCCCCAAGCATTCTCACGATGGCAGTGAGAGCAATGTTGTTGAAAGTCACATCAGTGATGATCCTGAAGATGCTCTTCGCGATTTCTTGGCATTTGTGCGTCACAAATTGACAAGTAGTTGATAGCTTTCCTCTTTTCTCATCAAGGTTCTTCAAGAATTCGCCGGATGCAATCGTACCATCCCCATCCACAATCCAGTAACGACGCCAAAAAGGTCTGTAATCCCCACAAACACGCAATTCTTGGCTGCTTTTAGGGTTACTGAGCAGGTTGTCCGGCAAAATCCAAAAGACCCCTCATCGATTTGTTCCCCCTCACGGCCCCAGCACTGGACGCGGATTGCCCATCTCCTGGTATGGCGGGATGGGATATGGCTCCTCCAGCAGGAACGCGCGGATGGTCGCGGCCAGCGCTCCCCCCTGCGTGAGCTGGATCATGTGTCCCGCCCCCTCGAAGTAGATGACCTTCTCGTTGAGCAGCGTCTCTCGATATTGCTGGATCACGCCCCACGGGATATGATCGCATTCCGCCGCCAACACCAGGCTGGGCGTGAGGTTCTCCTCCAGCGCCGGGCGCGGATCGGGCAAGGTCTGCTCGCTTAGCTCGGTCTGCACCAGGACGTAGTAGTTGAACTCCGCCTCAGCGGTCATCTCCGGCGCGAGCGCGCTGTGTCGTCCGCAGACCCACAGCCTGGGCGTGAAGGCCTCCTCCAGCAGAGCGCCCATCTCCGCCTGGGATGCTATCTTTTCCGCCGCTTCCGGGCCGTAGACGGAGAGCGCCGCCGCCAAGAGCAGGCGCGGCTCGAAGACCGGATTTGGGCCGAGCGAAGCGCCGGTGCGGGCGTAAACATCGAAGAACGCGGCATCCTCTGCCAGCGGTGTGGGCGAATGGAAGATGGCCCGCGTCACGCGCTCTGGATAGCGGGCCAAGTAGCGCGCGGCCAACTCGGCGCCCGCCCCCTGACCGATGAGGATCATCTCGTGGACGCCCAACTCAGCCCGGATCGCGTCCAAATCCGCCAGATCGCGCTCCAGGCCGTAGTCGCTGATCTGCTCCAGGCGCGCCGAGTGGCCCACGCCGATCCGGTCGTAGAGATAGACATCGAAACCGTCCTCGGCAAACCGGCGGTAGAATTCTCGCTCGGCCTCCAACACCGCCATCCCCGGCCCATCGTGCAGATAGACGATGGGCGTCTCTTTGACCTCGCCTTCGCCCTGCGCCGGATAAGCATAGTAGGCGATCCGCGAGCCGGTCGGCAGCGACCAGTACCGCACGTTCGAGGGCGATTCGGGCGCCTCACCGGCGGGCGCCGGCAGCGCGAAGACCACCACGAGCGCGATGGTCGTGATGCTTACGGTGATGATCGTCGCGATCAAGCTGAAGCGGGCGCGATTGTTGGCCTCCAGCCCCTCGGCGACCAGCCACGCGACGGTGAAGGCGATCCCCACCAGGCTGAGGAGGCCGACGACGCCCAAGATGCGCAGATCGCTGACGATGGTGGAGAGCGCCAACACAACTTGAAAGGCGGCCATGACGCCCAGCGCCAGACCGAAGAGCAATCCCACGCCCAGCAGGATGCGCAGTCCCCAGCCCGGCGAAAGAATCTCCGGCGGATCATCCTCATCCGTGCGCTCCATCCAGCCCAGGCGTTTGAAGCCCGATTGCACCCAGATGTTCATCACCCCCATCACCACGCTGCCCAAAATCGCCCACCCAAAGCTGGCGATCTCCAGGCCTGTGAGCCAGTCGGTGAGCAGCAGCAGGAGGCCGTCGATCACGAAGAGGAAGAGGCCGCCGGAGACGATGGTCAGCGGCAGCAAGATCGCCACCAGCACCGGGCGCAGGACGGCGGTCAGGATTACAAAGACCAGGGATGCGGTCCAGATGCGGAAGAGGGCGTCTTTGAATTGGATGCCCGGCAGCACTGTCGTCGCCAGGAGCACCAGGTGGGTGATGGAGAGCCGGATGACGAAATTGCGCAACTGTTGCATCAACGCGCGCCACTTACTCATCGCGCACCTCCGCGCGCTGTGGGCGCGGATTTGGCGGGATGATGGGCCGTTCGACGCACGCGCGAGGATGCCCTCGGGCGCTGCGCCCCCCGCCGGGCCAATAAAGATCGCCGGGGAGGCGCAGTTGCGCGCACGCGCGGCCCGATTTAAACTGCAGGAGCGCCACTCTCGCGCCTAACGTCGCGCTGCCCGCCGACCGCAGCGCGCCCCACGTCGTGAATGTGATGACCTCGTTCATCGCCTCGCTCCAGCACTTGTAGAAGAGATCGAGCCGGGCCGTGACCCCCCCATCCGCCGTCTGGATATCGCGCAAGGCCATGTCCCACGCCAGCATGTGCATTCCTTGCCCCCACTGGATCGGATTATCGTGACCAAAGGCCTCATCCAGTTCCGCCTCCAGCGTGATGCGCTTGAAGGCCAGCGTGTGGCACTCGTAGTCGGTAGGATCGGCGCCCCGAATAGTGATGGGCCGCACGCCGACCTTCTCGCGGTGAATCTCGCGCTCGGTATCCCAAGTGTAGGTGTTCTGAAAAAGATCGGACTCGGTGACGCGCAGGGTCTCGTCATCCCCGGCGATAATGACGTAATGCGCGCGCAAAATATAGGGCGTCGCGATCCGCCATTTGAGCAGGCGCAAGTAGATTTGCTTGCCGAAAATGCGGAAGAGGCGCCGCCGCAGGCGATTCTGCCCGTTATCTAATACCCAGCGCTTGACGTTGGGGAGATCGGTGAAGGTGGCGATCTGTTGTTTGAGCCAGGCGACGGCCTTGTCTATCGCGGCGGAGCGCCGGATGCCGCGCTTGGGACGCGCCGCGCCGGGATCGGGGGGCGGCGGTTCGAGTTTCTTTTTGCGCCGCCGGCCCACATCCTCGATTTCTATGCCGAAGGGCCAGAGCTGGCACTCCGCGGTGCGACAATCGAATTTCATACTACCCAAGATGTTGAAGCGCGCCTTCGCGCCGTCGGCGTAGATTGTCGGGTCGGTGACCTCCAGATCGAAGGCGATGAGCTTGTCGGAGTGGCGACTCGCGGTGAGATCAAAGCCGTTGAGGATGACGGTGTAGTTCTCGTGTCCCCGCATCTCCGGCGCGAGCGGCAGATCCTCCACGCGGATGCGAAAGGGTGTCGTCACCCCGCGCATACAATCGATCTCTGTCTCCCCCTCGCCGGCCTGGAAGGCGACCCCGTTCGCCTGCACGCGCGTCACATACTCCGCGAAGTGCGCGGCATCCCCGCCTGTACCGGAGGCCGCCGTGTGACCCACGATTGCCCGCGGCCTTCCTCCATTCGGATCGGGCGCCATCCGCACATAACTCCCCAAGCGGTTCAGCCGGTGATTGTACTCCCAGGCGTGATGATACCCCTGCCAGATTGTCGCCTCGGCCTGCCAATCATCGTCTTGTGTCATAGAAGCATTCCTCTCTTTCGTGAACGTAGGCTCAGATAGCAAATCCTCGGTGATTTTTGAGTTGCTCTTGCAATACCGGCACTGCAAACCATCGATTTTATGGTATCATACTTGCTCACAGGAGCAAAACTGTAAGCCTGCTCTTATTACGAAACACGCTTTACGCAATACGTTTTTCACTGGGCGACTCAAATGAAAGATTCCCCACTCAAAACCTATCACCGCGACGGCTGGATCGGCGGCGCCATCGATTACCACGAACGCGTCGGTTCGACCAACGATCTGGCGCTGGCGGCGGGCGTGGCGGGCGCGCCATCGGGCTTGCTCGTGCTGTCCGAAGAGCAGATCGCCGGGCGTGGGCGCCTGGATCGATGCTGGCGCGCGCCCGGCGGGCAATGCCTGCTGATGTCGCTGCTATTCCGGCCGGGCGCACCGTTCCCCCGCCGCGCCGCGCGCATCACGATGATGTGCGGCCTCGCACTCGCCGAGGCTGCTGCCCAGATCGCGGGCGTCGAAGTCCAACTCAAATGGCCCAACGATTTGATCATCGCCCGCGAAGATGGCGCGTGGCGCAAGATCGCCGGCATGCTGAGCGAAATCGGCGGCGCTGCGCAACACCCTACTCTCCTGGTCGTGGGATTGGGCCTCAACGTGAACGTCCCATCCGCCGCGTTAGCCAACTTGGCGCCCAACGCCGGCAGCCTGCGAGCCGAGATCGGCCATTCCGTAGATCGCGTGGCGATTTTAGATGATTTTTTGGCGCGACTCGAGGCTGCCTATGCCCGCTGGGAATCCGGATGGGAGCCGCTGCGCGCGTGGGAAGCGCGCCTGGCCTGGATCGGCCAGACGGTCAGCGTCCACGCGCCGGATGCCGTCCACACGGGCGTGGCCCTCGGCGTCGATGACGAGGGCGCGCTCCTGCTGCGCCGCCTCGATGGCTCGCGCCGCGCCTTCTCCGCTGGAGATGTCAGCCTTCGTCCTCCGGGCTGATTTACTTGCTTTATTTACAACCTCCATTATAGTGGCGATAGTAAAGTCGAGAAAAAGTTAGACTCCTCTTGCAAAGGTTGCCCAAGAGAACTGGAAAAATTCATATCAGGTGCGGCGAACGGTTAATCTGTTGGCCCCGGCTCCTGTTGACCTTCGCGAGGGTTTCTCGATTGAATTTTTAAATTTCGTGTGTTCGTGCCATAATGACTTTTACTTGATACCAGGAGCAAATATATGCGCTATCTCATAATTTCAGATGTCCACAGCAATTATCCCGCTCTCCAGACCGTCCTCGCCGACGCGGCGCCCTTTGACGCCATCCTTTTCCTGGGTGATTTGGTGGGCTACGGCCCTAATCCTAACGAATGCGTCGAGCGTCTTCAGGAGTTTCCCCTCACCGCCATCGTCGGGAACCACGACTGGGGCGTCATCGGCCGCGCGGATCTTTACGTCTTTAACAGCGACGCCCGCCAGGCGCTTCTGTGGACCCAGCGCGAAATTTATGCCGATAACCGCAGTTTCCTCTCCGATTTGCCGACCACCGTTCGCATCGATGATATGATGCTGGCGCACGGCAGCCCCCAGGAGCCGATCTGGGAGTATCTGGTGGATAGTTACGCCGCCACGGAGAATTTTATGACGCACGATTTCCAACTGGCATTTGTGGGCCATACCCACCTGCCCTTGATCTTCGCGTGGGATGAGCAGGAAGAGGAAGCGCACCTCATCTTGCCGGAACTGGAGACGCCTATCGAGATTGGAGATCAGCGCTTGATCGTCAATCCCGGCAGCGTGGGCCAACCTCGCGATGGCGATCCCCGCGCCAGCTATGTGAAGTTAGACACGGAGGAGCAGACCTTAGAATTCCATCGCGTCCCCTATGCTGTGGAGATCACCCAGGAGCGGATGCGCGCGCGCGGCCTCCCGCCTCGGCTCATCGAGCGCCTGGAACGAGGGCGCTGAGATTCCGGGTTTCCCCGGCGCGGAACTTTTTCCGTTCCGCCTTCGTTATAAAGATAGTAACCCAACTCACTCAAACCTTCTCATCAGACATTAAGATGGGAAGGTTTTGGACTTAGAGATAGAATAGAAATAATCATAGTTAAAGAGGAGAGGATCAAATGAAACGTATAAGTATGCTTTTCTTGCTTGTCTTAGCTTTAGTTGTGGCTGGATGTGGCGCAGCTCCGGAGAGCGCGAATCGTCAGGAAGCGCCGACATCCGGCGGCGCCCCGGCCAGCGACATGGCGTTCGAAGAGGAGGCGATGGAAGCCCCGGCTATGGAGGATATGGATGAGGGCGCGGCCGCGACGGGCGAGTTTGAGCGCATGATCATCTACAACGCGAATATCTCGCTGGTAGTCCAGGATACCTTACAGACCCAAGAGGAGATCGCGGAGATGATCAAACGTCAGGGCGGGTATCTCAGCTCCGCCGAGAGCTATAAATCCGGCGAGGATCTCGTCAACATCAACCTCACGCTGCGTGTCCCCGCCGAGAAATTCAACGCGACGATGGCCGAGTTGCGAGATATGGCCCGCGAGGTCGATCACGAGAGCATCAGCAGCGAGGATGTGACGCAGGAATATGTGGATTTGGAATCGCGTCTCACGGCGCTGGAGGCCAAGGCCGCGCGCTTAGAGGAACTGATGGCAGATGCCGAGGACACCGAGGCGGTGCTCGCCATCTATCAAGAGTTGAGCAGCACCCAAGAGGAAATCGAGCAGACCAAGGGCCGGATGCGCTACTTGGAGCGCTCCGCCGCGATGGCGACCATCACCGTCCGGTTGACGCCTGACGAGTTGGCCCGCCCCGTCGAGGTCGCCGGCTGGCGTCCGCAGGGAACGATCAAGCGCGCCCTCGAGACGCTCATCGAGGCCTTCCAGTGGCTCTTCGACGCGCTGATTTGGATTGTGTTGGTGGTGTTGCCCATTGTCGCTTTTATCGGTCTGATCATCTTTGGCTTCATCAAACTGCTGGGCCTGGTCTTCCGGCCCCGGCGCAAAGAGAAGCCGGAGACATCAGAGAAGTAATCCATTCGCTGTACCAACTCAAATCCCAAGGGGCAACGCAAAAGCGTGTTGCCCCTTTTGCCTTCCGGGAAGCTATGCAGCGTCTTGGCAAGCAAGCTACAGCGGCGGCGGATAACGTTTAACAGCTTCCCGGAAGATTGTAGACTACAGTCCATTGATTGCTTTGCTGTTGGGCTGTGATGCGGCTTTCCTCGCGGCGTAGTCGGTGAAGTCGCCGGGATAGTTGGTGAGCGCGCCGTCTTCGAGTTCGATGATGCGGTTGATGGTGCGATTCAGGAAGTAGCGGTCGTGAGAGATCACCAGGACAGCGCCCTCAAACTCGTCGAGAGCCTGCTCCAGCACCTCGCACGAGGGCAGATCGAGGTTGTTGGTCGGCTCGTCGAGCAGCAGGAAGTTGGCGCCGGAGAGCATCAGCTTGGCGAGTTGCAGCCGGCTACGCTCGCCACCCGAAAGCGTCGCGACCGTGTCGCGGGTGCGCCGGTAGGGGAAGAGGAAGCGTCGCAGGAAGTTGACCGCCGCGTGCTCCGACATCGACCGCGCGTCCCAAATCTCCTCGATCAGCGTGCGCGCCGGGTCCAGCGTTTCGTGCTCCTGCGCGTAATAGCCGACGCTCACGCTGGGGCCGATCTTGATGACGCCGCTCGTGGGATGCTCCTCGCCCAAGATGCAGCGGAAGAGTACGCTCTTGCCGCTGCCGTTCGCGCCGACGAGACCCACCCGCTCGCCGCGCCAGATCAGCAGATCGAGACCCAGCAGCACAATGTCGTCGTCGAAGGTCTTATCTAAGTCCACGATTTCCAGCACCTTGTTCGATCCCTGCCAGCCGTTGAGTTCCAGCCCCATCTTCTCGCGCTCCATTACCGGCTTCTCGATCCGCTCCATTCGATCTAACATCTTCTGGCGGGAGCGGGCCTGGCGGATATGGCGCTCGTTGACGACGACGTTGGCCCAGTACTCGAAGCGGGTAATAGCTGCCTCGATGCGCGCGATCTCCTTCTGCTGCGCGGCGTACGCCTGCTGCTGGCGCAACAGCCGGAGTTGCTTCTCGGTGGCGTAGGCGGAGTAGTTGCCCAGGTAGAGCGTGATCCGGTGATCTTCGACCTCGGCGATCTGCTCCACGGTCTCATCGAGCAGGTAGCGGTCGTGGGAGACGATGATGATGGCGCCGTCGAAGGCGTGGATGAAGCGCTCCAGGTGCGCCTTTCCCACCAGATCGAGGTGATTATCCGGCTCGTCGAGCAGGAGCAGATCGCATTGGACGGCGAGCAGGCGCGCCAGGCCGAGCATCTTCTTCTGCCCGCCGGAGAGCACCGTGGTGGGCTGCTCGAAGTCGGCATCGGTGAAGCCCACAGTCTGGAGCGCCTGGCGGCAGCGGCTCTCGTAGCGGTAGCCCTCGCCCCGCTCGAAGGCCTCCTGGGCGCGGGCGTGGGCGGCCAGCACGCGCTCAAAAGCGCGCTCGTCGCTGGTGATGGCGGGATTGCCCATCTGTGCTTCTAAGCGGCGCATCTTGGCCTCGAGCTTGTGGAGCCTGGCGTCGGCGCCCACCACCGTCTCCCACACGGTGAGCGCGGGATCGAGGCGCGGCTCCTGCGCCAGGTAGCCGATGCGCGTCTTGTGCCGGGCGATGATGCCGCTGTCGGGCGTCAATTCCCCGGCGATGAGGCGCAGCAGCGTCGATTTGCCGGCGCCGTTGGGGCCGACCAGCCCGATCTTCTGGCCGGCCTGGATCTCCCAGGAGACGCCGTCCAGAATTAGCTCGGCGGCGTGATGATAGGTGACACGATCTACATTGACAATGATAGCACTCATAAGATCCTCCTTAGAGGTTGTTTGAAAATTCATCCTAACCTTGCGAAGGTTGCGCAAGTAACCTCAAATAGTTTGTGGGAGGCGCAACGAGTCGGTTAATCAGTTTACCAGGGTTCTCGTTAACCTTCGCAAGGGTGCGTGAATGAATTTTCAAATACACTCTTAATCTTGAACTGAAAAAGAAAAAGGCCGTGGCTTCTCGCAACCACGGCCTCAGGAGGCGGAAAGGGCAGGAAAGCAAAAGCCGCAGGCGCGAGCGCGCCCACGGCTCGAATGGACGATTGTTGGGTTCAACAAGGGGTCATCGGCATCGGTTGGGGCGCACCTAAACGAGGTGCGCTTCCCCAAAGCAGATGACACCGTAGATGAAACTGATGGACTTTCCTGCTGTAATCTCGATCATTGTTTTCTCCACCGGGGATTATACTCAGTACATGAAAAAAGTGCTCTCAGACGTGAATAGGAATCACTTGAGCG
>CAZCAI010000006.1:62066-69554 GCA_964496595.1 uncultured Anaerolineales bacterium | reverse complement strand
CGCGGCGGCGCAGGAGGCCAGCCCGGAGGAGATCGTCGAATCGGCGGCGCGGGCCGGCTGTCGCAACATCGCCTACACCTACACCGAGCCGACCATCTTCTTCGAGTACAGCTATGACACGGCGAAGCTCGCGCGCGAGCGGGAGATCGCCAATATCTACGTGACCAACGGCTATATGACGGCCGAGATGTTGGACAAGATGCATCCCTATTTGGATGCGGCGAACGTCGATCTCAAAGCCTTCCGCGATGAGGTGTACCGCGAGTATGTCGGCGCGCGCCTCCAGCCCGTCTTGGATAGTATGCGGAAGATGAAGGAGTTGGGCATCTGGCTGGAGGTGACGACGCTGGTCATCCCGAATATCAACGACGATCCCGGCGAGCTGCGCGAAGCCGCGCACTTCGTGGCGGAGGAGTTGGGGCCGGAGACGCCCTGGCACATCAGCCGCTTCCATCCGATGTACAAGTTGACGGATATGCCGCCGACGTCCACCAAGACCCTGCGTCGCGCCCAGGAAATCGGCAAGGATGCCGGATTGCATTACGTTTACGTCGGTAACCTGCCCGGCGAAGCTAACACGGTCTGCCACGAGTGCGGCGCGTTGCTGATTCGCCGCTACGGCTACCAAATTCGCGAAAATCGCCTCGCGGGCGAGGGGCGCTGTCCCAACTGCGGGACGCCCGTCGCCGGCGTGGGGATGGCCGAGTGAGGGGGCGCCCTGATGCCTGTCACCAATTCGGAAGTCTCGGATATTTTCAATGAGGTCGCCGATCTCCTGGAGATCGAGGGCGCCAATGAGTTCCGCGTGCGGGCCTATCGCGACGCCGCGCGCACCGTCAGCGGCCTGCCGCGCAGCGTCCGCCAGATGCTTGCCGACGGCGAGGACTTGACGGAGCTGTCCGGCATCGGCGACGATCTGGCGGGCAAGATTGAGGAGATTGTCGAGACCGGCTCGCTCGAGCAATTGACGGAAATTCGCGGGCGCACGCCGCCCTCGTTGGCGCAGATGCTCGACATCGCGGGCCTGGGGCCGAAGCGCGTGCGGAAGATCCACAAGGAGCTGGACGTCGTCACCTTGGAAGACCTCAAAGAGGTCGCCGAGACCGGCCAGATCCGCGAGCTGCACGGCCTCGGCCCCAAAACCGAAGAGAAAATCCTAGAGGATCTGGAGCGTCAGGGGGATGAAGAGCGCACGCGCTTGAACGTCGCCGAGGAGATGGTCGGGCCGCTGGTCGCCTATCTGGAGGAGAGCGACGCGGTGCAGCGCGTGACCGTGGCGGGCAGCTATCGCCGCCGCAAGGAGACGGTGGGCGATATCGACATCCTCCTCATCAGCAAGGAGGGCGAGGCGCCTGCCGCCATAGACGCCTTTGTTTTCTACGAGGACGTGACGGAGGTCGTCTCGAAGGGCGAGACCCGCTCCTCGGTGACGCTCCGCTCCGGCCTGCAGGTCGATGTGCGAGTCGTGCCGGAGGAGAGTTATGGCGCGGCGCTATTCTACTTCACCGGCTCCAAGGCGCACAACATCACGCTGCGCAATATGGCCTTGGACGAGGGCCTGAAGATCAACGAGTATGGCGTCTTCCAAGATGAGGATCGCGTCGCCGGCCACACCGAGGAGGAGATCTACGACCTCTTCGATCTCGCGTACATCGCGCCAGAACTGCGAGAGGATCGCGGCGAACTGGCGGCGGCCCAAGAAGACGATTTGCCCGATCTCATCACCTTAGATGACATCCGGGGCGATTTGCAGATGCACACCACGGCCAGCGATGGCAAAGCCTCGTTAAAGGAGATGGTCGCGGCGGCGCGGGACTTGGGCCACGAGTACATCGCGATCACGGATCATTCGGCCCATGTGGGCGTGACGCAGGGCTTGGATGCGGACGCGCTCGATGAGCAGATCGCGCAAATCGAGGCGCTGAACGATGACCTGGAGGACTTCCGCGTCCTCAAGGCCATCGAGGTGGACATTCTGCCCGACGGCTCGTTGGCCCTGTCCGATGCGGCGCTGTCTCAGTTGGATGTGGTCGTCGCCTCCGTGCACACCAAGTTCGATCTTTCGCAGGAGAAGCAGACCGAGCGCATCCTGCGCGCGCTGGACAATCCCCACATCAACATCCTGGCGCACCCGACGGGCCGGCGCATCGGCGAGCGCCCGCCCTACGACGTCGATTTGGAGCGGGTGATGTCGGCGGCGTTGGAGCGCGGCTGCTTTTTAGAGATCAACGCCGATCCGGAGCGCTTGGATCTCAACGACGTCTACGCCAAAATGGCCAAGGAGATGGGCTTGAAGCTCGTCATCTCGACGGACGCCCATCGCCCCGGCAGCCTCTCGAATATGAAGTACGGCGTCTGGCAGGCGCGGCGCGGCTGGCTCGCAGCGGACGATGTCATCAACACGCGCCCTTGGCCGGATTTGAAGAAGCTGTTGCAGCGGTGAGATTCAGCCTCGCTCGGCTTGGATCTAGCGATCCAAGCTCCTAAGCAAGCCCTTTAGAAAGTAGCTTAGTGAAAATCTTGGAGATACCGATGAATTTTGATTTACGCTCTAGGAGTTTGGGCTATCTATTTCTACTGCTTGTACTGGGTTGCTCTGGATGTTTTTATCCCACGCCGGCACCAATCTCTACAGTTATATCGTCGGCTACATCCTCACCAACCATAACTCCAATTGTGGAATCAACTGCGACGCTAACTCCCGTTTCATCTTTAACACCCTTTTCAGTGATGATTCACGACCTAGATGTACGGACGGGTATTGAGGAGGTCGACCGCATCATAAATATCGTTCTGGATGGAGATGTTAATCAGCTACGAGATGTGCTTGCGTTCACGGCGGTCGAATGTACTCACGAAGATGGACTTGGCGGCCCTCCCAAGTGCAGAGATGAAGTAAGTGAGGGGACAGAGGTGGAAGTGCTCCCTTTCTTGGGGCCAGAAGGTCATTTTCTTCGTAAGGATGAGGTTCACGAATGGTCTGGGATAGAGGTTTTGGGCTTGTATGCAGTGTATCGTGTGTCGGATGAGGTATATTCCACAGAGTATTATCCGGCAGGGCAAATTGGTGTCATCTTCATCGGCCCTCGTGAGAAGCAAAGTGTGGTGTTGCAAATTGATGATGGGCGTGTGGTGAGAATTGATTATGTTTTAGGCGATTCTCCTAAAAGTAAATTGGAGCGTGAGGCCCAAGATATTATATTGCCACCGCCTTCGAATGGTTAGGTGATTCAAGGATACTCTATCCAATGAACCAACCCCCTAAACCCCCCGATATTTCAGCCGAGGAGATCGAGAGCCAGGAGGCGGCCCGCGAGGCCATCGAGAAGCTTCGCGACGCCATCCGCTATCACAACTATCGTTATTACGTGCGCAATGACCCCGTGATCTCCGATGCGGAGTATGACGAGCTGATGCGGACGCTCGAAGCGCTGGAGGAGAAGTTCCCCGCGCTCCAGGCGCCCGATTCGCCTACGCAGCATGTCGGCGGCGATTCGCGCGATGAGCTGGGCCGAATGGAACATCCCGCCCCGATGCTGAGCCTCAAGGCGGTCTACGAGGCCGAGGAAGTCCGCAACTTTGATGAGCGTTGCCGCGAGGATCTGGGCCGTGGTGATGATAAGGTTGTCTACATCGCCGAGCCGAAGTACGATGGCCTGGCCGTTGAGCTGATCTATGAGGATAGCCAGTTGGAGACAGCCGGCACGCGCGGCGATGGCGATACCGGCGACGATGTCACGGCCAATGTGAAGACCCTCAAAGAAGCGCCGCTGGCGCTGCGCGATCCGGAGGGCGAGAGCGCGCCGGAGCGCCTGGTCGTGCGCGGTGAGATCTACATGCGCAAGGACGAGTTCGAGGAGCTGAACCAACAGCGCGGCGATGAGGGGAAAGAGCTATTCGCCAATCCCCGGAACGCGGCGGCCGGTTCGGTGCGCCAACTTGATCCACAGGTCACGGCGCGGCGACCGCTGCACATCTTCTTCTATGGCGTGGCCGATGCGGCGGCGTTGGGCTTCGAGACCCACGAGGAGGTCTTGGAGCGCCTCCCTGATTGGGGCTTGCGCGTCAATTCGGATCAGACCCGGCGTTGCGACGACGTCGAAGCGTTGCTCGATTATCACGAGGCGCTGGCCGAGAAGCGCGACGACTTGCCCTACGAGATCGATGGCGTGGTCTTCAAGGTGAACGATTTAGACGCGCAGGAGCGCTTGGGCGTCCGCTCGCGCGATCCCCGCTGGGCGCTGGCCTACAAATTCCGGCCGCGCCGCAAGACCACCACGCTCCAAGAGATCAAGGTGCAGGTGGGGCGCACCGGCCAGTTGACGCCCGTGGCGCTCTTGGAGCCGGTGCACATCGGCGGCGTACGCGTCGAGCGGGTCTCGCTGCACAACCAGAGCGAGATCGAGAAGAAGGACATTCGCGTGGGGGATCAGGTGCTCGTCGAGCGCGCGGGCGATGTGATCCCCCACATCGTGAAATCGATGATGGAGGCGCGCGACGGCTCGGAGGAGAAATTCCACATACCGGATCATTGCCCCGTCTGCGGCGCCGAGGTGGTGATGAGCGACGACAAGAAGATCGCGCGCTGCCCCAACCTCGATTGCCCGGCCCAACTGCGCGAGCGGCTGACCCACTTCGCTTCGCGGGCCGCGATGGACATCGAGGGCCTGGGAGAAAAGCGCGCCCAGCAGTTAATCGACGCCGGGTTGATCGAGCACGTCTCCGATCTCTACACGCTGCCGGAGAAGAAAGACGAACTGTTGGATCTGGAGCGGTACGCGGAGAAGTCGGCCCAGAATCTCTTCGATGAGATCGAGAACAGCAAGGAGCAGACGTTCCCGCGCTTCCTCTACGCGCTGGGCGTGCCGCTGGTGGGGGAGCACATGGCGCGCGTCCTGGCCGAGCACTTCGACACGCTGGATGATCTGATGGCCGCCGACGAGGACGAGCTACAGGCCATCGACGAGATCGGGCCGGAGGCGGCACGCAGCGTCGTGACCTTCTTCGAGCAGGAGCAGAATCGCGCCATCATCGCGAAGATGCGCGATGTCGGGGTTTCGCTGCACAATCCCTACGCCGAGGCGGGCGAGCAGCTCCTGGACGGGTTGACCTTCGTCTTCACCGGGGAGCTGGATCGCTGGACGCGCGACGAGGTGCAGCGTCACGTCGAGCAGTTGGGCGGGCGGGCCACCTCCAGCGTGAGCGGCCAGACGGATTACGTCGTCGCCGGCCCGGGCGCCGGATCGAAGCTGGACGAGGCCCACGCGCGCGATGTCCCTATCTTGGACGAAGAGGAGTTCATCGAGTTGATCGAGGAGCGCGGCGGAACGGTGTAGTCGGGCGCAAATTTGCAAAACTTGACATCCATCTCCTAAGAAGTTACGATTATCTTACACATCTTAGGGGATTTTTGTGGCATTAGGAGAGGAGTTGAGTATGGGTAGTGTGCTGGTGGGCCTTGATCTAACCATAAAGGACAAATTGCAGCATCTAACCGAAAATGAGCGTGCCGCTCTGGACGCGTTCGTCTCGCGGCTGCATCAGCGTTATGGGGATGATTTATTGCGTGTGGATCTGTTCGGCTCCAAGGCGCGGGGTGATTTTGACGCGGAATCAGACCTCGACGTGTTGATTGTCGTGCGCTTTCCTGAAGATGAACATTGGAAGCACTGGAAACAAATCACCGATATCGCCTGGGATGTGGAACTTGAGTATGGCGTTGTGATGTCAACGGTAATCAAGATTCCGGCGGAGTACAATCGGATGCAACGCGACCGGCTGCTTCTCTATCGCAACATCGAAGAGGATGGAATAACATTTTTGAAGACATAACTGAGGGCGTAGCGTGGTGATGAGAATTTTTGAAAATCTCTGTGCCCTCTGCGCCTCTGTGGTGAGTTTTTAGTTTCCTCAATAGAGATAACTTTTAACCTGTAACTTGCAACTTTTAACTAACTTGTAGGAGGAGACGTGTCATTTTTGCAGAACCTTTTTGGCCCCCCGTCCGTTGAGCAACTGGAAGCTGAGGGGGAGGTCGGGGAACTGATTTCAACGCTGGCGGAGCGCCACGATCAAACCTGTGCCGCGATAGCGGCGCTGGGGCGGTTGGCCGATGACCAGGCCGTGGAGCCTTTGGTGGCCGTGCTGGAGGGTGATGACGTTCGGATCGCCGCGATTACGGCACTGGGCGAGATCGGCGATGCGCGCGCGGTCGAGCCACTGGCCAAGCTGCTGGTGGATGAGTCACCGCAGATTCAACGCGCCGCGGCCCGTGCGTTGGGGAAGATAGGAGATCCCCAGGCGATAGCCTCTCTGGTGGATGCGGTTCGCGAGGGCGCCGCGCCCAAAGTCGCGGCCAAAGCCGTGGTCCAGATCGATGCGGAGCCAGTGAAGCACCTCGCGCCGATGCTCCAGGCGCAGGATATGGGCGTGCGCTGGGCAGCGGCGGAGGCATTGAGCGAGGTCGGCGCGCCCGCCGTGCCCTCGCTGGTGGACATGCTTCAAGATGAGGAGAGCGGCGCGCATGCCCCGGCGGCGTGGGCGCTGGGCGAGATCGAGGACCCGCGCGCGGTCCCGCTGCTGACAAAGCTCTTAGATCACCCGCAAGCGAAAGCGCGTCAGGTCGCTGCCGTGGAGTTGGGGCGAATGGAGGACGAGCGCGCCGTCGAACCGCTTAGCGCAGCGTTGGAAGCGGAACAGGACGCGGACGTCCGCGAGGCGATGGTCGATGCGTTGGAGGCCATCACCGGGGAAATGTGGGAGTAAGCATCAATAGGGTGGGTTTCATCTTAGTTAGTGAATATATCGTATGCGCGTATTCCGTATTGCGTATTACGTAAGTAGTTCACCTCTGGATTGATCTTAATTCCCCACAAGAGCTGCTACGCAACACGCATTACGAAATACGGTTTGCATATTAGCTGCCCAAATGAAAGATACTGAGTCAATAGTGTAGGAGATTGATATGTCCCGCATCAAAATCACCAATAATGTGAGAATCGACGAGCGAAATATCGATTACGCCTTTGTGCGCGCGTCGGGGCCGGGCGGCCAGCACGTGAACAAGGCCGCGACGGCGGTTCAATTGCGTTACGACGTCAACAACTCGTCGCTGCCGGCGGATATGCGCGAGCGATTGGCCGACCTGGCCGGGAATCGGATGACCCAGGACGGCACGCTGATCATCGAATCGAGCGCGTACCGCTCTCAGACGCGCAATCGCGAGGCCGCGCGCCGCCGTCTGATCAAGATGCTGCGCAAGGCGGCCCAGAAACCCAAGTCTCGACGCGAGACCAGGCCGCCCAAGTCGGTGGACGAGCGGCGATTGGAGAACAAACAGCATCGCAGCCGCGTCAAAGATCTGCGAAAACCACCCAAAATCCGCCGCTACTGACGTTGCCCTACCATTCGATTTGACGTTTTTACATTTAGGAAATATTTCCAGTAGCCGATTCTGCAATTTGGAATTTAGAATTGCGAATTGCGAAT
>CAZCAI010000006.1:37776-61966 GCA_964496595.1 uncultured Anaerolineales bacterium | reverse complement strand
TGTTGTTTTGTCGCTTTGTTGTTTTGTCGCTTTGTTGCTTTGTTGCTTTAAATACGGAAGGAGCCTGTATCCTATGAGTGTTCAGGAAACTGTGAGGATTTTACGGGAATTCGAGGAGACGGAAGGGGAGACGTTGCGGGCGCAGTATGGCGCGGAGGCCGTCGCCGTCGCGGAGGATATGGCGCGCGTACTTGATGACCGGTTGCAGTCCGCGCCGGGGCGACGCGACACGGTATCGCCCTACGAATCGCTGTGGCCGGCGTTCCAGACCGACCCGGTGGGCGTCGAACCCCAGTTGATCGGTGCGTTGGAGGCGATGATCGAAGCCGATCCGGCATTAGGCCGGCGGCTCAATGCCTTTATGGAGGAGTTCCATCGCGCCATCGCGCCGGAGAATCGCGAGGAGGCTAACCGGATCGAAGAGGATGTGACCGCCACGGACGTCGTGCCCGATACTACCATCACGGCGGGCGAGGGCTACAACCAGGGCGCGGGCGAATATCTCTACGGTAACGTCAAGGGCGGCGCGCAGGCGTTGGACGCCGAGATCGGCGTCACCGAGGTGCATCCTCAAGAGGGCGCGCGCACGCGCATCCGAGTCGATGAGGCGGCCACCATGCCGGAGTTCTTCGGACATCTCGACGCCAGCATCGACGCGCATCCCGACCTCTCGCCGGCGGAGAAGGTGAAGCTGCACCAGGCGCTGCATCAGGTGCAGGAGATGG
Organism: uncultured Anaerolineales bacterium; assembly: GCA_964496595.1. Taxonomy (GTDB): domain Bacteria; phylum Chloroflexota; class Anaerolineae; order B4-G1; family SLSP01; genus JAAAOZ01. The sequence continues at coordinate 61,241 of CAZCAI010000006.1, read as the reverse complement.
TGGGTCAAGGCGAGGCGGCGGATGTCGCCCAACTCAAGGCCACCCTGCGCCGGATAGGTGACATCTCGCCCGATATTTTAGATGCTACGCTGGAAGGGTTGCTGAACTTCCTCTCCTCTTTGGTAGATGACGTCATCGAAGCGTTGCAGGGGATGCACGTCCGCCGCGAACGGGAATGAGGGGAATAGTGACCTCTTATCTTACGGGCCTCATCTAACGTCAGGAATCAGGAGGCGCAACTTGACCAAGATATTCCTGAGAAAACTCGATGAGATTCAACCCAGCCAGTTATTTATCAGCTCTGGCAAGCTTTCTCGGATCATGGAGAGATTTCATCCGCCGACGCCTGAAGCCCTTACCCCCATCCCGGTGAAGGAATTGGATGACCGTGTGATCTTCACGGATGGTCACACGCGGGCCTTCGCGGCGTTTTTGGGCGGCGTTTCAGAGATCAGGGTCTTCTGGGATGAGGATGCGTTGGACTGGGAGGCTTATCGAATCTGCGTGGAATGGTGCCAGACGGAAGGCATCTATACCATCGCCGATCTGAAGGATAGTGTCATATCACCGGATGAGTATGAGGCGCTCTGGCTTGATCGCTGCCGAGAGATGCATCAAGCACTGGAAAAGAGAAGACGTGGATAATGAGATGAGATTGTGCCAAAATGGTTAAAGATGTTGTGATTACTCCTTATCAACGTACTGGACTTCCGGGATATTGATTGTATTATCTGGTTGAGCAATCGAGAGACGCGATGACGGCTGAACCTAGCGCAATGGTAGGTGGCCATTAGCATAAGCTATGAGAGTGAGGTATCTATGCTTACCGTGGAAATCAATGATCGCTCTTTAGAGCAACAGATAGCAGAACTACTCAATCAGCACTTCAACGGCAATGTCGAGGAAATGTTACAAGAGCTGGTTCATATCTATATGACTCAACATAATCGGCTCAAATATAGCGGTATCTTGAAATGGGAAGAAGAGGGCTTGGCTTAGGTAGTTCCAGGATTTAAAACCTCCCAAACCTGACGCCTTTTCCTCGGAAAATCACTTGTTGTTGGGAGATTTATTTTCTTGGAACGGCCTTATCAGAAGGCATTGCGCAATGAGTGGCAATAGGATACTGTGCCACTAAAATCTTTTGATAGCCCCATTGTAATGAGTCATGTCTATGAGCTGAGTATATGCCCAAGAAACTGATCGAGTTGCGTGAGATTGTCTTTGAACCGCAAGACAGCGAGATCTTCAAAATCCCCGATGTCAAAACCCGCATTGCCACGCTGCAAAACTACTTCTTCCCCCGGATGGAAATGTTGCTCCGGCATACTCTGGAATGGGTGCGGAAAATTTATGAGGTCAATCCCTACGAGCGGATGACGTTTGCGTATCGCCCCAGCAATAGAAAAAATGCGAAAGTTACCCACTTCCGTCCAGAGGTGTATGTGGGGATTTGTGGCAAACGGATAAACAAAGAAGTGCTGATCACCAAACATCGGGATGGCACACACTATCACTATCATGCGACTTATCTTACCTACACGGTGTATCCAAAAGGCTATATGGGTGTCGAGTTGGCTCCCTACCGTTATCATATTGATGAAAACCTGGTCAATATCGTCACCCAAATGATTCGCGAACACAGAGAAACACTTTGGCCTATCCTTTCTATGAATCGCGTCGCCTATCGTGCGATATATGACAGAGATAACCATAGATTTGGCGGCCCGGAGGATGCATTTTCGCTTACTGATGAGGGGAGTGGTGGATGGCTTACTTCTGCTTACCGTTACTTCCCCGTGGATATCAAACACGGCTTATATGCACTGATATCGGCCTTTGTTGCCCTGTACCCCATCGTCGATTCCATGGTCTTGATTGAGAAAGGTAAAGACCCACGTTTGGGAGAGATGTTAGCCAAATTGCAGGCATGGTATGTGAAGCCTCGGGATGAATCGCCGCCAGAGGACGACGAAGAGGCAGTTAAACCAGATAAGGGGAGTGAAGAAGCGGACATCGAGATACCAGAACTGGACAGTTACACGTATGTGCGTGCCGGGCTGTGGTGGGAGGTGTTAGCCAGAGATAACTGGACGTGTTGCAGTTGTGGGCGTTCGACCAAACAGGATGGCGTTATATTGCACGTCGATCACATTGTACCCCGCTCCAAGGGCGGTACGGATGAGATAGCCAACCTCCAAACACTGTGTAGCAAATGCAACATCGGTAAAAGCAACCGGGATGACACAGATTTGCGCAATATGCTGTGATCATAACGGTAGCCTCCCAACGCAATCCCAACGTTCCTAACCAACGTCATCATCATGTCTGACGGTATCCCGCCGTTGGAAGCGATAATTTTTGATATGGTAAGGATGAAGGGAAGTTGGTGCGAGTAATGAATGTTCACACAATTGTAGACCGGGAGGCTAACAATGCGATACGAGAAAATTGAGGATATTTCCGAGATCTTGCGAGATGTGCTGCCAGATGAGGCGCAAGAGATTTATCTGGAGGCCTATCAGAAATCTTGGGATTCGTACAAGGAGCAGATGGGCGGCGAGTTGGGCCAAGAGGCGGTAGCGCACCGCGATGCGATGCATGCCGTCAAACAGGAGTTCATAGAGGATAAGGAAAGAGGTAAGTGGTATCCAAAGGGTGAGGAGCCAGAAAAGACAGAGGAAGAGGGTGAGGATCCGATTTCCGACCTGGCAGACGAGGTTTTCTCGCCTCTATCTTAAGATACCCATGCTGATTTCAGATCGGCGCTTGTGGGATTCTGTCCCCAAGCGCCGATTTTTTGTGCAAGGCTACAGAAGCGCCTTGCCAACCCAATCCCAACTTTCCTAACCAACATCATCGTCAGCTCTGACGGTATCCCGCCGTTGGCAGCGGCCTCTTTGGGTATGATAAAGAATGACTCTCCTGAAAGAAGGGAGACGATCTCACGCCAAGCCACCAAGTCGCCAAGATTTTTAAGGTTTGATTTAATTTTATTCAACAAATCACCGTCTCTGATCACGAAAATTAACTACTACCTTATTTTCCCTTAGCGTCTTTGCGGCTTTGCGAGCCCCCTTTAGCTTTTTTCAGAGGAGCCAAAGATTAGGATAGGGAACAAGGAGGAGGTCTGTGGGTATGTCCGATTGGCAAGAGATTCTGGCCCCGTACGTTCGGGCCATCGAAAAGCGCTACGACAAGCTCAAATACCGTCTCTACTACGCGCTGGGCGGCCCCGGCCCGATCAAAATCGTGCCGTATCGCGGCTTTGGCACGGAAGAGACGCTCTATCTCAAGGGGCGCGTGCTGGAGGATCGCGGCGTCACCGAGGCGACGACCGAGGATAGCCTCTGGCTGAACCTGCTCAACACCTACAAGCGCCTCAACAGCCGCGAGGTCCCTCGCGCGCGCTTGCGAGCGCAACTCGCGTCGCAGCCGGAGGTCGCCGTCGAGGTCGAGGCGGACGAGGAGGGGATGTTCGAGGTGCAGCTTCATCCCCAAGCGCCGCCGCCGCAGGATCGCTTGTGGCATCCGATAGATCTGGAGCTACTAACGCCGCAATCCGATGCGCAAGACGGCCCCGTGCGCGCCACCGGCGAGGTGCTCGTGCCGCCGCCTTCCGCTGAGTATGGCGTTATCAGTGACATCGACGACACCATCCTCCAGACCAGCGCCGCCAATCTCCTGCGAATGGCGCGCACGGTCTTCTTCGAGAACGCCCACACGCGCCTGCCCTTCCCCGGCGCGGCGGCCTTCTATCGCGCGTTGCACGCCGGCGCTCAGGGCGCGGCGCAAAACCCACTCTTTTACGTCTCGAACACTATGTGGAATCTCTACGACCTGCTCTCCCAATTCTTTTACCTGCACGAAATCCCCAGCGGCCCGCTGCTCTTCCTGCGCAATTGGGGCGTCTACGAGGACGAACTGCTTCCCCTCGATCATAAAAAGCACAAGCTGCCCATCATCCGGCGGATTGTGGAGCTGTACGAGGACGTGCCCTTCATCCTGATCGGCGACAGCGGCGAATCGGACCCGGAGATCTACCGGCAGATCGTCGACGAGTACCCGGAGCGGATTCTGGCGATCTACATTCGGAACGTCAGCCCCGATCTGGGGCGGCCCCGGGCGATCCACGCCCTGGCGGAGGAGGTCGTGGCGGCGGGCAGCGCGCTCGTGCTGGCGGAGGACAGCCTGGCGATGGCAAAGCACGCGGCCCGCGAGGGCTGGATCGCCGCCGAGGCGTTGCCCGCCATCAAGGCCGCGAAGGCGAAGGACGAAGGCCCGCCCACCGAATTCGAGCAGCTTTTGTCCACCCTCGAGGGGGAAGAAGAGGATGCGGAGGCGCCTACGGTCGTCGTCCACGGGGAAGCCTGAAAGTGAAACCCACCCTCCAACCAAAATCCAATCTTAAGCAACCAAATCCAACACCCCACGCAACTCACGCCAACGGCTGCCCCCTGGATTTATTGTTAGCATGATAGTAACGCGGTTGTGAATGATAAAATTGTCGTGAACATAGGAGGTAAATGATGAACGCTCGAAAGATGATTGCATGGCTCCTGGTCATCGTGCTTCTGGCCGGCTGTGACGCCTCGATGTCGGAGCCGACGGTGGAGGTTCCACAGGAGGCGGAGCCGCTGGTAGACAAGGCCATCGAGGACCTGGCCGACCGGGCCGGGGCCGACCCAGATAATATCGTCGTCGAAGGCGTCGCGGAGACCGAATTCCCCGACGCGAGTTTAGGCGTGCCAGAGCCGGGGAAATCCTACGCTCAGGTGGTCACGCCCGGCTATATCATCATGCTACGCGATGGTAGCAAGATATACGAATATCATGCGGCGGAGAATCGCGTGGTCTTGGCGTCAGAAGGCCCATCAGCGGATATAGATTGAATTGAAACCTCGCTTGTGTCTCAAAATATTCGCCATGTCGTGCCAGGCTCTCGCCGGATTGCTAAATCCGGCGGTTAGGCGGGGATTTGACAATCCCCTCGGAGCGAGGGGGCCAGGTGGCGAAGACTTTGTAACAGTAACCAACTTTTAACTTTCAACTCTTAAGGAGGCTAATCTATGATTAAGCAAAACACATACACCTATACAGCGCGCAGCGTTGAGAATCCCGAATATTCAGTGACCTTTACCCTCTTCGATCACCGGATGTCGGTAGGGACGGGCGCGCCGATGGAGCAGATGGCGCAGGCCTTCGAGCACGCAGGCGCGGAAGAGGAAGTAGAAGTGGAAGGAGCAGAAGGCGAAGAAAGCTCCGTCGCAGCCGAGGTGAAGAAGCAATCCAAGCTCTGGCTCAAGCCGATGGCGATTTCGCTGGTGGAGCGCGGCACGAAGCCCTTCCACGTGGATGATGTGGACGCCGATGTCGAAGGCGACTGGCTCCGCGTCCGAGGCTGGGTCCGCGCGGGCGGATTACGCCTGGCCCCCGTCACCTTGATGAAGGGCCGCGTGGACAATCCCGACGCCGCCCAAGCCTTCGTCGCCGAGGTGAACGAGCGCAAAGCTGAAGCTTTCGGCCCGCTGGCTCTCTTCGATTATTGGGGCGTCTGGTTCGTCGCCGGGTTCGCGGTCGTCCTGCTGCTACAACTCCAGCGTCATCGCGGAAAAAAAGAATAGACGGCCTGATAGGGAGAATCCTTGCGAAGGTTCGGGGTGGAACGTTGGGCTAAAAGCCTTCTGGTCCATCAGAGATGGCGCTATAAAAGAAGCTAAGAAGCTATACGTAACCTTCGCAAGGGTGGTTATTTGGTGAGTAGACTAGAATGAAGGAGCGTGTATGAGTCGACAAGAAGAAAATGGAGAGCGACAGCAGCGTCGCGAGCATCCAAAAAAAGGCGGTGCGTCGGTTATCGATCAACCGTGGACGCGCGAGTGGCGCGAGATCGCGGAGCAACTGGATATTGATCCAGAGCAGGGATTGAGCGAAGAAGAGGCCCAAGAGCGCTTGGAGAAGCACGGGCCTAATCGCCTGCGCGAGGCCGAGCGCAAGAGCACCCTACAAATCCTCATCGATCAGTTCAAGAGCATGATCATGGGCCTGCTTGCCGTTGCGGCGGCTCTCTCGTTTGCCTTTGGCGAAATCGTTGAGGGTGGCGCCATCGTTATCGTGATCCTGATCAACGCCGTCATTGGCTTTGTGACGGAGTTGCGCGCCGTGCGCTCGATGGAGGCGTTGCAGGAATTGAGCAGCGTCACCGCTACAGTGCGGCGCGACGGTCAGGCCGAGGAGATCCCGGCGGAGGAGATTGTGCCGGGCGATGTGGTCATCCTCCAGGGCGGCGATGTTATCACCGCTGATCTGCGCCTCATCAAGGCGTCCAAGCTTCAGGCGGATGAGTCGGCGCTCACGGGCGAATCGGCGCCGGTGGGTAAATCGACCTCGCCCATCGATGAGGAGACGCCGCTGGCCGAGCGCCAGAGCATGGCCTACAAGGGTACGGCGGTCACGCGCGGCGCCGGCGAAGGCATCGTCGTGGCGACCGGCATGGCTACTGAGTTGGGGCAGATCTCCTCGCTCGTCGCGGAAGCGGAGGAAGAGGCCACGCCTTTGGAGGTGCGCTTGCAGCAGTTGGGCCGCAAACTGATCTGGGTGACGTTGGGGATCGCGGTCATCGTCGCGATCAGCGGCATCATCGCCGGGCGCGACCTGCTGCTGATGGTCGAAACCGCCATCGCGCTGGCCGTCGCCAGCGTGCCGGAGGGCCTGCCCATCGTCGCCACCGTGGCGCTGGCGCGTGGTATGTGGCGCATGGCCCGACGCAACGCACTGATCAATAAGCTTTCATCGGTGGAGACCTTGGGCGCTACCAACGTCATCCTCACCGATAAGACCGGCACGCTGACCGAGAACCGCATGACGCTCACGCGCATCTCGCTCGCCGGCGAGGCGTTCGAGATTACCGGACTCGGCCTGGCTACCGAGGGCGAATTCCATCGCGCCGATGACGAAGACGAAGAATCCATCGATCCCCAGGAAAACGAGCGCTTACAACGCTTCTTGGAGATTGGCGTGCTGTGTAACGACGCTTCCTTTTCCATCACCGACGAGATAGGCGAAGAGGAAGCTGAAGAAAAAGAGGTCTCCACCATTGGCGACCCGCTGGAGGTCGCGCTGCTGGTCGCCGGGGCCAAAGCCGGCCTGAGCCGCGATGATCTGCTGGAGAAGCTGCCCGAAGCGCGCGAGGACGCCTTCGACGCCGATGTCAAGATGATGGCGACCTATCACGAACTGTCCGACGCCTCCGGCTACCGTGTGGAGGTCAAGGGCGCGCTGGAGGCCGTGCTCGATGCCGCGACGCGGATCTGGACGGAGGAGGGTGTCCAGGAGTTGACCGAGGAGCAGCGCGAAACGTGGCACGAGCGCAATGAGGCATTGGCCGAGGAGGGCTTGCGCATTCTCGCGATGGCGTTCAAAGAGGTGGATGCGACCGAGGACGAGCCGTATGAGAATCTCACCTTCTTGGGCCTGGCCGCGCTCCTCGATCCCCCCCGCGAGGAGGTGCGGGATTCCATCAAGGCGTGCCAGGACGCGGGCATCAAAGTCATCATGGTGACGGGCGATCAGCCGGCGACGGCGCGCACGGTCGGCCTGGAGGTTGGTTTGATCCAGGATGAGGACGCGCGTGTGGTCTACGGCCAAAATCTCAAGAGCGTGGACGATTTGTCCGCTGAGGAGCGCGATGAGATTTTAGAGACGCCGATCTTTTCGCGGGTCAGTCCCAAGCAGAAGTTGGATCTCATCGCCATCCATCAAGATAGCGGCGCCATCGTCGCGATGACGGGCGACGGCGTGAACGACGCCCCCGCGCTGAAGAAGGCGGACATCGGCGTGGCGATGGGCCAGCGCGGCACACAGGTCGCGCGCGAGGCCGCCGACATGATCCTCAAGGACGACGCCTTCTCGTCCATCGTCGCGGCGGTGGAGCAAGGGCGCGCCATCTTCAACAACATCCGCAAATTCGTGCTCTACCTCCTCTCCTGCAACGTGGCCGAGATCCTGATCGTGGGTCTGGCCTCCGTGGCGAACGCGCCGCTCCCCATCCGCCCCTTGCAGATTCTCTTCCTCAACTTGATCACCGACGTCTTCCCGGCGCTGGCGTTGGGCGTGGGTGAGGGAGATCCCCACATCATGGAACACCCGCCCCGCGATCCGGAGGAGCCGATCCTGGCGCGCCGTCACTGGATCACCATCACGGGCTACAGCGCGCTCATCACCGTCGGCGTGTTGAGCGTCATGGCCGTGGCCCTCACGCGATTCGGCATGGCCCAGGAGCGCGCCGTGACGCTCTCCTTCCTTACCCTGGCCTTTGCCCAGCTCTGGCACGTCTTCAATATGCGCGATACCGATTCTAGCTTCCTGCGCAACGATATCACCCAGAATCCCTACGTGTGGGGCGCGCTGGCCTTGTGCACGGCGTTGCTGTTGATCGCGGTCTACGTGCCGTTCCTGGCGAACCTGCTGAGTCTGGCACGTCCCGGCCTGACGGGTTGGGCGTTGGTGCTCGTCGGCAGTCTGATGCCGTGGGCTGTGGGCCAGATCTTACACGCCTTTGACATTGGATGAGGAGTTCTACCTTTGATCTGGCGGATTATCAATCCGCCCTACCTTCAGGAGGATAAAATGGATCTTGAAAATTTTGATTTTGAATTCCACACCGAGATTACCCAGGACGATACAGAATTGTGGGAAGAGGCAAACAAGCGACTACGTTCCTTAATCAACAATCACACCGACATCATCGATGCCTCGGTCGCCATTGAGGAGTTGACCGGCAGCGAGACGCCCCACCGCTTCGAGGCCCGCGTGATCATCTACATGCGCCCGGACAACATCGTGGCGGTGAAGAAGGGCGAGCACGCGATGGTGGCATTACAGAGGGCGCTAGATGCCGTCGAGCGCCAGGTGCGCGAGGATCGCACCAAGCGTCGCGAGGAATGGAAACGCCCCGACGTGGACCCCGAAAGCGGCGCGCACTTCTAAAAGGCGGCGTATTCCGTAAAACGTATTGCGTAATTACGTCGTATATTCCCGGTACATCTTCCAATCAAATCTTGCGCTTGGTTCATTACAAAATACGCAATACGAAACACGTTTCTTGTTGTGTAGTAAAGGAGCATTACATCGATGAACCCAGAACAACATCAGGAGCATAACAATCATCAGAACCACCACGCCAAAATGGTGGCGGATTTTCGCCGCCGCTTTTGGATCTCCCTCATCGCGACCCTCCCCGTCTTACTCCTCGCGCCCCTCATTCGGGAATTTTTGGGGATTCAGGAGGCTCTGAGCTTCCCCGGTGATCAGTACATCCTCTTCGCGCTCGCCTCCTTCATCTTCTTCTACGGCGGCTGGCCCTTCCTCTCCGGGCTGTACGATGAGCTTTCTTCCCAAGAGCCGGGAATGATGACCCTCGTCGCCGTGGCGATCACCGTCGCCTACGCTTACAGCAGTGTCGTTGTCTTCGGCTTGAGCGGGCGCACTTTCTTCTGGGAGCTGGCTACCTTGGTCGATGTGATGCTTCTGGGCCATTGGATCGAGATGCGCTCCGTGATGAGCGCCTCGCGCGCGCTGGAGGAACTGGCCGAGTTGATGCCCTCGACGGCGCACAAGGAGCTATCCGACGGCTCCCTGGAAGATGTGCCGGTCTCCGAATTGGAGGCCGGAGATCGCGTTGTGGTCAAGCCCGGTGAGAAGATCCCCGCCGATGGCATCGTCGTCGAGGGCGAATCCTCCGTCAACGAATCGATGCTCACGGGCGAATCCAAGCCGGCGCCCAAGACCGAGGAGGATGAGGTCATCGGCGGCGCCATCAACGGCGAGGGCGCGCTCACCGTCACCGTGGAGAAAACGGGCGAGGATTCCTACCTTTCGCAGGCCATCTCCTTAGTCCGCGAGGCGCAGGAGAGCAAGTCGAAGACCCAGAACCTGGCGGATCGCGCCGCCGTCTGGCTGACGGGCATCGCGCTGACCGCCGGCGCGATCACCTTTGCGAGCTGGCTTGTCCTGACGGAGCAGGACTTCGTCTTCGCGCTGGAGCGCAGCGTCACGGTGATGGTCATCACCTGCCCGCACGCGCTGGGCCTGGCCATCCCGCTGGTGGTGGCCGTCTCCACAGCGCTCTCCGCCCGGCGCGGCCTGCTGATCCGCAACCGCACCGCCTTCGAGCGCGCGCGCCATATTGACGCGATCATCTTCGACAAGACCGGCACGCTGACCAAGGGCGAGTTCGGCGTGACCGACACTATCGCGCTGGGCGAGGATGCTGAGAGTCTCGATGAGGAAACGTTGCTCCAGTACGCCGCCGCCGTGGAAGCCCACTCCGAACATCCCATCGCGCAGGGCATCGTCGAGGCGGCGGATCAATCCTTTGATGTGGATGACTTCCAATCGATCCCCGGCAAGGGCGCCGAGGGGCGCGTCCAGGATAAGAACGTGAAGATCGTCAGCCGGGGCTACCTGCGCGAGCAGGAGATCCCCCTCGCCGATGCCGATGAGGAGCAGCTCGCGCCGCTTTTGGGGCAGGGTAAGACCGTTGTCTTCGTCCTCATCGAGGACGAGTTGCAGGGCGCCATCGCGCTGGCCGACATCATCCGGCCCGAATCGCAGGACGCCATCGCCAAACTTGAGAAGATGGGCATTCGCAGTATGATGCTCACAGGCGATGAGCAGGCCGTAGCTGCGTGGGTGGCGGACGAGTTGGGCCTGGACGAGTACTTCGCCGAGGTACTGCCGCACGAGAAGGCCGAGAAGGTCAAGGAAGTGCAGGCGCGCGATCTCGTCGTGGCGATGACGGGCGACGGCGTCAACGACGCGCCGGCGCTGGCCCAGGCCGACGTGGGCTTTGCTATCGGCGCGGGCGCCGACGTCGCCGTCGAGACCGCCGACATCGTGCTGGTGCGCAGCAATCCGCTCGACGTGGTCGCGGTCTTCGCTCTCTCCCGCGCAACCTATCGCAAGATGATCCAGAACCTGGCGTGGGCCACCGGCTACAACGTGATCGCCATTCCGCTGGCGGCGGGCGTGCTGTACCAGGCGGGTATCGTTCTCAGCCCGGCAGTCGGCGCGCTGCTGATGTCCCTGAGCACGGTCATCGTCGCCGTCAACGCGCGCTTTTTGAATGTCGAAGAGGAGTTAGAGGCGTCATAAGGAAACGGAGGGAGAAAAACGGGAAGATGAAACTTAACGATATGTCGATCACGAAGATTAAAGAAGAAGCGCAACAGCTCTGGCAGCGGCTGGATGACGGGAGCGGCGGCTGGTTAGGCGTCATCCAAGATGCGTTTGAGCGATTCGGCGAGATGCGAGCCTCGCAAGCGGCTGCCGCGCTGGCCTACTACGCCTTTTTCTCCCTCTTCCCGTTATTGCTCGTGCTGGTAGCGGTCTCCAGCTTCTTTCTGGCGGGAGATCAAGCCTATCAGGAGACGATCACCTTCATTCAGGATGCCATCCCGGCCTCTCAGAGCTTGATCGAGCAGAACGTCCAACGTGTGCTGGAATTGCGCGGCCGCATTAGCCTCATCGGGTTGGTCGGTTTGATCTGGTCGGCGTCCGGCGCCTTCACCACCCTGGCCTTGAATATTGATCTGGCCTGGCGCTCTACCAAATCGCGGGGCTTTTTAGAGGAGCGTTTGCTCGCGTTGGGAATGATGGGCATGGTCTTCTTGCTGCTCTGGCTCTCCCTGGCGGCGACGACGCTGGAGGAACTCTTATCCTATCTAGAGATCCCTCTCTTCGGCGGCGTGGCGATCTACGATACCCTGTTGTGGGCCGTCGCGGTCCAAATTTTGCCGTGGCTCTTCAGTTTTCTGATGTTTTTAGCGCTCTATCGCTGGACGCCTAACTCCGACGTCCGATGGCACGCGGCGTTCGGCGGCGCGGCAGTCGCCGGCCTGGGCTGGGAATTTGCGAAGAGCGGCTTCGCCTGGTACATCAAAAGCGGCATGGCCGGCTATCAATTGGTCTACGGCTCGCTGGGGACGGTTGTCGCGCTGCTCTTTTGGATTTACATCAGCGGGATGTTAGCCCTCTTCGGCGCGCACCTCACCGCCGCCATCGACCGGCATCTGGCAGAGGGGGAGGCTTAATGGATGCGACCGCCGAAGCACATAAGATCTACGTCGTCTTTAACCCGGTGGCCGGCATGACCTCCGAGCCGGAGACGGTGCTCAAGGCGATTGCGGGTTGTCTGGCGCAGGCGCCCGGCGCCTACGAGATCTATCAGACCACCGGGGAGGAGAACGTCGCGGAGATCGTTGCCCAGGCCGTCGCGCGGGATTTTGACCTCTTCATCGCCGTGGGCGGCGACGGGACAGCTTCTATCGTGGCCGATGGGCTGGTTAATACGGGGAAATCGCTGGCGATTGTGCCCACCGGGACGGCTAACACCTTAGCGCGCGAGTTGGGCGTGCCTCTCAATTTGGAGGAGGCATTAGCGTTGATCTTTGGCCCGCATAGCCAACGTCGTATTGATATGATTCGCGCCGAGGGGCGTCACTTTATTCTGAGTGTCAGCATCGGCATCAGTGCGGTGATCATGCGGGATACTGGGCGCGAGGAGAAGCGGAGCCTCGGGCTACTGGCCTACATCTGGACGGGGCTGCGCAAGCTGTTGGGCTTCCAGCCGGTGCGCTTTCATCTGGAGATAGACGGAGAATCTCGGACATATCGCGCGGCGGAGGTCATCGCGCTCAACAGCGGGGCGATTGGCATGCCTGCTTTTCAGTGGACGCCGGATGTGCGGCTTGACGATGGGGAGATGGACGTCTGCGTCGTGCGCGGCCGCACGGTCCTGGATTATCTGATTGTCGCCTGGGATGTGGTGACGGCGCGCGAGGAACGGCGCGCGCCGCACATTCGCTGCGTGCCCGTCGCGCACAGCGTCACGGTGGAGGCGGATACATCCTTACCCGTCCAAGGCGACGGCGAGGTCTTCGGGCGGCGCGCGGTGCATGTGGCGTTAGCGCCCGCAGTGCTCTCCGTCATCGTGCCGCGAGAAAAGAATGGGAAGTGAAGCGTGTTGCATCTCACAAGGCTGGCTCTTCAGGAATTCGCCGGGTGCAATCGTGTTATCCCCACCCGCAACCTGGTAGCGACGTGAAAAAGGTCTGTGATCCCCACAAACACGTAATTCTTGGCTACTTTTAGGGCGGCTGAGGGGGTTGCCCGGCAAAATCCAAAAGACCCACAAGGCTAAACGGTTACCATGCATCAAGGTAGCGGCTTGATGCAGCCCGGCCCATCGTTCTGAGGTGAATTGACCGTCTTCGAGACCTCATACATCGTCAGTTCCTCGGAGGGGTAGGGCGCTAGGATCGGATCTAAGTCCTCGGGACGCGCTTCCTCCGGCGTGAGCCAGCGATTGTAGTTTTCCGGCGAGAGGATCACGGGCATCCGAGGGTGCACCGGCGCGATGAGGTCGTTGGCGTCGGTAGTGAGGATGGTGCAGGAATAGAGCGGCTGCGCATCCGCCTGACCCTGCGGCTGCCACACCTCCCACAGCCCCGCGAAGGCCAACGGCGCATCCGAGGCCAACCGCACATACATCGGCGTCTTGCGGCGATCCCCTGCCCTCTTCGTCCACTCGTAGAAGCCATCCGCCAGGATAAGACAGCGCCGATGGCGATAGGCCGCGCGGAACGCCGGCTTCTCCGCCGCCGTCTCCGACCGCGCGTTGATCATCGTGTACCGGCTCGACGGCCCATCCGACCACCCCGGTACCAGCCCCCAGCGATAGAGCTGTACCGCGCGCTCGCCGTCGTTGGGTACGACGGCCACCGGGGCCGTCGGCGCGATGTTGTAGCATTCCGGCATCTCCTCCGGGAATTCGAAATCAGGGAACGCCGCTTGCAACGCCGCTTTAGATCGCCACAGAGCAAATCGACCACACATCGTGACCTCCCTTTGCTAAGACAAAAAAGCCGATGTCCGTGGACATCGGCGGGTTGTTATGATTGATCCTCGACGAAGAAAAATCAGTCGCACATCACCGCGCCTGACTTTCTGGTAACGGCATAGGATCGGACGTCGTGTAGACCGCCGGCGCATCGAAGGGCGGCAACTCCGCCGCTAAGCCGTCGGGATCCAACCACTGCTCCGCATCGACAGAGACGCCATTGACCCACATCTCCCAGTGCAGATGCGAGCCGGTAGACAGCCCTGTGTTCCCCACGTAGGCGAACGGCTCGCCGCGCTTTACCTCATCCCCGATATTGACGTCGATCTTCGAAAGGTGCCAGTAGCCGGTCACCAACCCCCAGCCGTGATTGATCAGCACCACATTGCCGCGCATCTCCAGCGTGTCGGTCAGGATAACCACGCCATCGGCGGGGGCCAGCACCGGGACGCCGCTCCAGATCCGATAATCGACGCCGGAGTGGTAGCCATCTACCATCCCGCCATACGAGCGCCGGTCGCCATACCCCGCCGAGACCGACGCGGGACGCGGCAGCGGAAAGCGCAGCGGGAATTGCCAGCGCCGTTCGGGCGAGCGCACCAGGCGCCAGAATGCGAGATACTCCAACTCGCGCGACATCAGCGCCGCATCCAAGAGCCTGTTCAGACTCGGCGGCGGATCGATGAACTGGAAGCCGTAGCGCCCCGCCTCAACCTCCAGGGGGAAGCTGGCGTCCACATCCAAGCCGTCCGCGTGCAAATGCAGCGTCACATCATACGCGCCCGGCGACATCAACGCCGACAGGCCCAGGAACGCATAGAAATGCTGCTGATCGTCCGTATAGCACGGCTCCGTCTGGCCCAGGTAACTCACCTCGCACGTCGCCGGTTCCGCCGTCTCAATCGAGACCACCGTCGTCCGACCCCGCACCACCGGCGCATCGGAGAGCGTCACATCCACCAGGGGATAGGGACGGCAGCGCGCTGTCTCGTCACCATCGGAAGCGCCGGGCAGACGCAGCGAGGCCCCTTCATAAAGCGGCAGGGGATTGTGACGGGCGATGTCCCACGTGGAGAGGTTGTGCTGGACGGCAAGACTCAGGGGTGTGTCATACCGGCGCGCCGCCGTGATGCGACCCACCATCGCCGCGAGGGGTACGTAAAAATCCATCGCCTCATTCGCCGCACTAAAAAGAAGCGTAGTGGGATTAAGAAGTTGGTTCGCCTGCGCGACGGCCTCCCACGGCACGCCACCCTGATGAGCTATACAGCCCAACTCATCGCCGGCTTGCACCGTAGTGGTGATCCATTCAGCGCCCCTGAGCGGAAGATAGCGAATGGCGCGCGGACGCGACCGCGACGCCGCCGCATCATCGCGCGGCTCACCTGGGGCAGCGCCAGCATACGTCAATTCTTGGGGAATGTCATCGACTTGCGTCTGGTCGGGGGGTGTACCGGCGACATCCAGGTGTGCGGAGACAACGTCAACCGATACCTGCGCCAAACAAACAAGGACTAGGACAAGAAAAAGATATGGGCCTTTTCGTCGCATAAATTCCTCGAAGATAAAGAATGATTTCGAGTGTGTGAGCACAACACCTATCAATCATAGCGAAAAACCAGTAAAATGTCAAATCGTAGAGACGCAAAATTTTGCGTCTCTACTACGACCATTTACAAAGTTGACAATCTCCAATGACCGCTTTATAATGTCATTCATATAAGCCAAAGACGGCGAATGGGAAGAGTAGATGATCCCGGAGCTGGAAAAGAGAGGAGGGCCATCGGCTGAAAGCCCTCTCCAGAACCGCCATCGAAGGTCGCCCAGGAGTCGAGCGACTGAAACCGAGTAAGTCGCTACGGGTTCGCCCGTTACAGCGAGCATCCTTCATCTAAAGCGTAATTACCCAACTTGGAGGATGACCGAGTGCGCCGGCCTGTCCGGCGAATCAGGGTGGTACCACGGAGCCTGCTTCGTCCCTACGACGAGGCGGGCTTTTTTGTATATCAGTTCCTAGTCACCGGACACTTTTAGAAAATAGCTCGCGGATTTTCACGGATCACACGGATTTTTAGATCTCTCAGCGGAGAAGTTCTCCATCTTGATGGGTATCTTACCGCTGACGTCCATTTGGACAAGTTTAAGGTTGAATTTTACCCTCACATTCCCGTAATAGCTCTTTCTGCAATATAAAAACTAAAAAATATCTGTGTTAATCCGTGTTTATCCGTGAGCTAAGAGGTGTCCGGTGATTAGTGTCAGTTTTAAGATTGTGGAGGATATTTATGCAGAAATGGGAGTACGCTCATATTATAGTTCGTGTTTTACCAGGATACTCTGATAAATGGACTGTCCGTAGCTCTGTTCGCTCATTGGATAATGAAGGTTCTGGTGATTTCTATCCAATATTTTTCAGAATGGGTGAACAGGGTTGGGAAATCATGAATTCACAAGAACGTGTAAGAGATAGCGACGGTGCGTCGGTTAATACTTTTTGGTTGAAAAGACCAAAGCAAGAAACCCAAGAGTTACCCTCTGTAAGTAAGTTAGAGCGTAAAATTGTAAAGTATGCAATAGATGAATTGAACGGGAAATTTGTTCTCGGAAAATTACACCAAGCGCATAAGGATAAGATTACTTATAATGAGCTACGTGAGTTAGCATACACTTGGGAGAAACAGGAACTTTTGATTCGAGGTGTACCTCGTAAGCTTTCCAAAACACTTGTAACTTTATGCAAAAACTAACATTTTCGTACTCAAGGAGGAGAACAATGTCTGAATTATCCAAGACGTATCAGCCGCAAGAGCACGAAGAGGAATTGTACGAGTGGTGGGAGTCTCAGGGCTACTTCAAGCCGGAGACGATGATCGAAAAGGGGTTGGCCGATCCGGAGGGCGAGCGTTTTTGCATCACGATGCCGCCGCCCAACGTGACGGGCATCCTCCACCTGGGCCACGGCATCACCGCCGCGCTGGAGGATCTGATGACGCGCTATCATCGCATGCGCGGCTTCGAGACGCTCTTCCTGCCCGGCTCCGATCACGCGGGTATCGCGACGCAGAACGTGGTGGAGCGCGAGCTGGCGAAAGAGGGCCTCACCCGCCACGACATCGGGCGCGAGGTGTTCATCGAGCGCTGCTGGGCATGGAAGGAGACGACCCACGCGCGCATCACCAATCAGCACCGCAAGTTGGGCATCTCGTGCGATTGGGAGCGTGAGCGCTTCACGCTGGACGAGGGCCTGAGCCACGCGGTGCGCGTCGCCTTCCACGCGCTCTACGAGCGCGGCCTCATCTATCGCGGCCCCTACATGGTGAACTGGTGTCCGCGCTGCGAATCCGCCGTCTCGGATCTCGAGGTGGAGCCGGAGGAGCACGACAGTCACCTGTGGGTGATTCGCTATCCCATCCTCAATGACAATTGGGACGGCCCGCAGGGTGAATGGGGCAGCGGCCGGTGGGCCGAGGGCGCCACCGCGTTCATCGAGATGGCGACGACGCGCCCGGAGACGATCTTGGGCGATACGGGCGTGGCCGTCAACCCCGATGACGAGCGCTGGCAGGATGTGATCGGTAAGACCGCCCTGCTGCCTGCCATCGAGCGGGAAATTCCCATCGTGGCCGACGCGGCGGTGGAACCGGCATTCGGTACCGGCGCGGTGAAGGTGACGCCCGCCCACGACCCCACCGACTACGAGATCGGGCACCGCCACAACTTGGACGCGGTCGATGTGATGACCGACACGGCCCAGATGAACGCCGCCGCCGGCCCTTACGCCGGCATGGATCGCTACGCCTGCCGCGAGACTATCGTCGAGGACTTCAAGAAGGAAGGGCTGCTCCTGCGCGTCGAGGACTACCATCACACCGTGGGCCACTGCCAGCGCTGCGATACGATCATCGAGCCGCGCATCAGCACGCAATGGTTCGTGAAGACCCAACCGCTGGCCGCCAAAGCGCTGGCGGCCGTGCGATCCGGCGAGATGCAGATCGTCCCGGAGCGCTTTGAGAAGATCTTCTTCCGCTGGATGGAGAACATCCGCGATTGGTGCATCAGCCGCCAGCTCTGGTGGGGCCACCGCATCCCCGTCTGGTACTGTGACGACTGCGACCACCAGTGGAGTCCCATCGCGGACCCGACAACCTGCCCTGCCTGCGGCAGCCGTCACATCCGCCAGGACCCGGACGTGTTGGATACCTGGTTCTCCTCTGGGCTGTGGCCCTTCTCGACGCTGGGCTGGCCCGACGCGAGCGCGCGCGATCTCCAGCGCTTCTTCCCCACCGATATGCGCGAGACCGGCTACGACATCCTCTTCTTCTGGGTGGCGCGCGAGACGATGCTCTCGCTGGAGCTGATGGAGCGCGCGCCCTACGAGACCGTCTACCTTCACGGACTGATCCGCAACGAGCGCGGCGAGAAGATCAGCAAATCGATGCCCGACGCCTACAAATACGACCCGCTCTACATCATCGACGAGTATGGCACCGACGCGCTGCGCTACACGTTGGTCACCTCCTCCTCGCCGGGCAACGACATGAATTTAGATCCCCGGCGGATCGAGGGCGCGCGCAACTTCGCCAACAAGATCTGGCAGGCCGCGCGCTTTATCCTGATGAACATCGAGGAGGAAGCGACGTTCGAACCGCTGTATCTGGACGAACTCGCGCCGGAGCGCCTCACCCTGGAGGATCGCTGGATTCTCAGCCGCTTCCATCACCTGGCCGGCGCGGTCTTCGATCTGATGGAGCGCTGTCAATACGGCGAGGCCGGACGCCAAATCCGCAATTTCCTGTGGGATGAGTTCTGTGATTGGTACATCGAGGCCACAAAGGTGCGCCTTTATGATGATGACGCCGACAAAGCCGTGCCGCGCACGGTGCTGCTCACCGTGTTGGAAGCGTCGCTGCGCCTGTTGCATCCCTTTATGCCCTTCGTCACCGAGGCGATCTGGCAAGCGCTGCCGGCCTCGACCAAGCAGGGTGAGGCGCTCATCATCGCGCCGTGGCCGCTGCACAATCCCGCCCGCTTAGACGAGACGGCGGAGGCGCAGATGACCGCGCTGATGGACGTGATCCGCGACATTCGCAACGTGCGCGCCGAGTACAACGTCCAGGCCGGGCGACGCATCGCGGCGACCATCGCGGCGGGCGAGCTGACCCCCATCTTCGCGGCGCGGCGCGGGCTGCTCAGCTCCCTGGCCCGATTGGACGACGACCAGCTTGAAATCGTGCCCACTACGGAGCCGCTGGACAAATCCGCCTCCACCGTGACGGGCGACATCGTCACCTACCTGCCGCTGGCCGGCATGGTTGATCTGGCGGCGGAACGCGCGCGCCTGCAAAAGTCGCTGACCGAGTTGCAGGAGCACATCGCCCGCAGTGAGGCGCGCCTGGCCGGCCCCTTCGCCGAGAAAGCCCCGCCCCCCATCGTCGAGCGCGAGCGTACCCGCCTCGCCGAGATGCAGAGCGAGGCCGCTCAGATCCGCGAGCAGATCGAGCGGTTGAGCGAATAGTCTTTCCTCAGGCCCGAAGGTTTTCAGAAATCCTTCGGGCCTAATTTTCTTCCCTATGTTTCCTTATCAGTGTATAATTGCACATTGGGAGACGGCGCGGCGCGCTGGAGATTTTAAGAAAATAGCTCACGGATTTTCACGGATCATACGGATTTTTAGATCTTTCAGCGGAGAAGTTCCCCATTTTGAGAATAGTTATCGCCCGCGCCGCGCGGGGATAGAAGAGAAGGAAATAACTTACCCGTTTTTACGGCTACATGTAGCCCCTAAATGGGAAAGTTATTTCCTCCTTAGCCCTAAGAGAACAAAGCCCTATGGGCTAATGTCGAGCCTCCGAGGGAGGCTTTGCTCTTTTAGCCTGGTGCTTCAGCGCCGGGTTTTGAGAAACGAGACGCCGCTACGATACGAAAGGAACCTATGGCTAAAACTTACGTCGCGTTAGATTTGGAGACCACAGGCCTGGACCCAGACAAGGAGGCCATCATCGAGATTGGCGCGGTGCGCTTTCAGGGCGAGCATATCCTGGAAACCTTCTCCACCTTCGTCAATCCCGGCCGCAGCATCCCCGATTTTATCACCGAGTTGACCGGCATCACGGATAACCACGTCAAAGGCGCGCCCGGCATTCGGGAGGCGTCCCGCGACGTCGTCGACTTCGTGGGTCGCGATCTGATCGTCGGCCATAGCATCCAATTCGATCTCGCCTTCCTCCAGCGGCACGGCGCCTTCTACGGCCATCCCGCCGTCGACACCTTCGAGTTGGCGGGCATTTTAGTCCCCCACGCCAGCCGCTACAGCCTGGAAAATCTCGTCGCGGAGCTGGGCATCGTCGTGCCCGGCCTGCCGGAGCAGACCCATCGCGCTTTGGATGACGCCCGGATGACCTACCGGCTCTTCGTCGCCCTGATGAAGCGCGCCGCCGAGCTGCCATCGGAAACGCGGGCGGAGATCATCCGCCTGGGCCGGCAGGTGAATTGGGGGCCGGCCAACTTCTTCCGCGATGCGAACTACTTCCGCCGCG
This sequence comes from uncultured Anaerolineales bacterium, assembly GCA_964496595.1. Lineage (GTDB taxonomy): Bacteria > Chloroflexota > Anaerolineae > B4-G1 > SLSP01 > JAAAOZ01. The sequence continues at coordinate 40,805 of CAZCAI010000006.1, read as the reverse complement.
AGCAGGGCATCCAGGGCGCGATTGGCGCGCAACTGGCCTCGCGGAGCGAGGGCAAGGTGGGCATCTTGGCGTTTGACGAGGACCCGCCGCCGCCCCTCGCGCCGCACGAGACGACCGAACCGCTGGATATCGACGCGCTCACCCGCCTCTTGGATGAAGATAGCGCCGTCGCCCAGGCCTTTCCGGAGTACGAGTACCGCGAGCAGCAGGTGAATATGTTGCAGGCTGTGGCGCAGGCCTTCAACGACAGCGCCCATCTGATGGTGGAGGCCGGCACCGGCACGGGCAAATCGATTGCCTACCTGCTGCCCGCGCTCCACTGGGCCGTCCAGAACGGGCAGCGCGTGGTTGTCTCCACCAACACCATCAACTTGCAGGAGCAACTGGTCGGCAAAGACCTGCCCGCCCTGGCGGACGTTCTCCCCTTCGATTTTCGGTATCAGATTCTCAAGGGGCGCTCGCACTACCTCTGTATGCGATCTTTCACGGCGCTGCGCCAGCGCGGGCCGCGCAACCATCACGAGATGCGCGTGCTGGCTAAGGTGCTCTGCTGGCTGCCCCACACCGTCGATGGCGACGGCGACGCGCTCTTCTTCCCCACGCGGGAGGAGCGCGGCATCTGGCATAGCATCTCGGCCGCCGATGAGTCGTGCGCGCCGCTCGCCGATGAGGATGAGTTCTTCTATCGCGCGCGGGCCAAGGCCGAAGGCGCCCACGTCCTCGTCATCAATCATGCCCTGCTCCTGGCCGACATCGTGACCAATCACCGCGTACTGCCGGAGTACGATCTGCTGATCATCGACGAGGCCCATCACCTGGAGCGGGCGGCGACCGAATCGCTGCGCGCGGAGGCCAGTTGGCCAGGGTTGCGCTACGCGCTGGAGGATCTCCAACGGCAACATGGTAAATCGCCCGGCGTCTTCTACCAAATTCGGCAGATTGCCAACACGATGCCGCACAAGGTCAGAGTCCCGCTGGAGCGCGCCATCGTCCATCTGGAAGACGGCGCCGACTATGTGATGCGCCGCCTGGAGGAGGTCTTCGACACCGCCGAGATCTTCGCCGATGACAACATCACCCAACAGAATCCGCACTATTCCGCGCGACTGCGCCTCACCGCGGAACTGCGCGAGCAGCCAGGCTGGCGGGATGTGGAGCTGGCCTGGTCGCGCGCCTCCGAGCCGATGGGCACGGTGGCCGAGGGGTTGCAGCAGTTGGCCGAGGGCCTGGATGATCTGATGCGGCTCAACACGCCGGACGCCGAAGCGCTGGAGGCGCTGCAATTCCAGGTGATCGGCATCGCTCGCCGGTTAGCGGCGGCGCACGGCCAACTCCACGCGATGATCGCCGAGCCGAAGGAAAACGCCATCTACTGGATCGAGAAGCCGCGCTATCAAATGCCCATTATCCTCAACGCCGTGCCCTTGGACGTGGGGCCGATGCTTCAGGAGCACGTCTTCAAGAAGAATCGCTCCGTGGTCCTGACCTCGGCGACGCTGCGCGCGGGCGGCGACTTCGACTATATGCGGGAGCGGTTAGGCGCGGACAACTCGCGGGAGTTGACAGTCGGCTCGCCCTTTGATTACCCCAACGTGGCGCTGCTCTACTTAGTGACCGACATCCCCGATCCCGGCAAGCGCGGCTATCAGCAGGCGGTCAACGCGACGCTGCTGCGGCTTTTCCGCGCGACGGAGGGGCGCGGGATGGCGCTCTTCACCTCGTACAACCAACTGCGCCACGCATCGAAGGCACTCACGGGCGCGTTGGCCCAGGAGGGCATCACGGTCTTCGCGCAGGGCGAGGGCAGCTCGCGCGCGCAACTGCTGGATAATTTCCAGCAACATGACAAGGCCGTGCTCTTGGGCACCCGATCTTTCTGGGAGGGCATCGATATCTCCGGTGAGTCGCTTTCGTGTCTGGTCATCACCAAACTCCCCTTCGATGTGCCGAACGATCCCATCGTCGAGGCGCGCGCCGGGCGCTACGAAAACCCCTTTATGGAGTATATGGTGCCGGAGGCCACGCTGCGCTTTATGCAGGGCTTCGGGCGGCTGATCCGTAAAGCTTCCGATCAGGGGATCGTCGTGGTGATGGATCATCGCCTGCTCTCGCGGCGCTACGGACAGCGGTTCCTCAACTCTCTCCCTGATCCCCAAATCCGTAAGGGATCGCGCGAGGAGCTGCCCATCGTCGCGCAGCGCTGGTTGGCGGGCCAGTCGGTCGCCTCCGAGCCGGTCACCGACGAGTTTGAGGATCTGTGGTACGTCCCGCCGCCGGATGAACCGCCGTGGTGGGGGGCGTAGGCCACGAATTAGGGGGATAGATAACGGTCACAACAGGAAACGTATTCCGTATTTCGTACTCCGTAATGAACTTGGTTACGAGATTCGATTGGTAAATGTGCAAAGTTTACACAACAAATTACGCGATACGTTTTACGGAATACTCCGCGCTGACTTTGATTTAGAAGGCCGCAAATTCTGGAGGTAATCTATGCGCATCGCCGTAGACGCTTTTGGTACAGATAATTGCCCTGGGCCGGATGTTGGCGGGGCCGTGATGGCCGCGCGCGCCTGGGGGGACGAGATCTACCTGGTTGGGCCGGAGGATCGCATCCGCCAGGAACTGGCGCAGCACGATACGGAGGGATTGGACAACCTGCACGTTGTGCACGCCCCGGAGATCCTCACGATGGAGGATCACGCGGAGGATGTCCGCCGCAAGGAAAACTCTTCCATTCGGGTCGGGATGCGAATGGTCAAGGACGGCGAGGCGGATGCCTTCGTCTCCACGGGCAACACCATCGCCCTGCTCTCCTCGGCCATCTTCGATCTGCGCCGCATCCGAGGCATTCGACGCCCGGCCTTAGCGACGCTCTACCCCCTGGCCTTCCGGCCGGTGCTGCTGTTGGATATGGGCGCCACCGCCGATCCCAAGCCCGACTATCTCGTGCAATTTGCCCACATCGGCGCGATCTACGCCGAGCAGGTGATGGGCATCGAGCGGCCGCGCGTGGGCCTGCTGGCCAA
>CAZCAI010000006.1:25433-37676 GCA_964496595.1 uncultured Anaerolineales bacterium | reverse complement strand
GCCGTCAAGAACGCGATCCGCCAGGCGCGCGAGGCGGTGGCCGGCGACGTCATCGAGACGATCAAAGCGGGCCTGGAAAAGCAGAAAGAAGCACAAAAAGAGTCCGGCGAATAACGAACGCCAGCCAAACGGAATAACAGCAAAGCAGGGAAAGGAAAGGAAAGGAAAGGAGATCTTTATGCGCGTTATCGTCAACGAATCGCACATCGAAACTCGCACAAAATTGGGGGAATGGGCGCCGCTTACCGGACTGATCGTGTTGGCCATCTCCACTGCTATTATTTTTGTCGAGCCATCTCGTATTTGGATTTCGATGATCCTGGTCTGGATTGGATTTTTGATCTCGGTCATCGGCAGTTATCTGGGCAATCGCTACGTTGGCCCGATGGCCTATCACAAAAGAGTCCCGGAAGCGCTTAAGGGGATGACGGACGACTATACATTGCTGATGTACGAGCTGCCGACGCCCTTCGTGCTGATCGAGCCGGGGGGGCTGACGACGATCACGGTCAAAGCGCACGGCGGCAAGGTCAAATACGAGAACAATTCGTGGCAACATCAGGAGAAATTGGGCTTTCTGCGCAAGTTGGCGGGTCAAGAGACCTTGAGCCGCGCCCATCGCTTCGCCCTTTCCGAGGCGGAGCGTCTTCAGAGGTATCTCAACAAGCGTCTCCCGGAGGATGTAGAGGCGCCTGTGCGACCTGTGTTGCTCTTCATCCACCCCGATGTCTACTTGGAGGCGGAGGCATCGCCCGTGCCCGCGCTGCGCTCCGCCGAGTTCAAGCGTTGGCTGCGCAAGGATGGACGTCGCGACCGTTTGCCCGATGAGATGCGCGAGAAGCTGCTCGCCGTATTGCCCATCGAGGAAAAAGATGAGGGGGAAGCGGCAACGTAGGCCCGCTTCCAAGCGCTTCACTTCAATACGAACGCCCCGCCGGTTGGCGGGGCGTTTTGCTATTCCAATCAATGACACACTCTTGCGAAAGTTGCCTGAACCTTCCGGGAAGCTACGAACGGGTTTTCTCAAGTTGAAATTACGCTTGTGTCTCAAAGTATTCGCCATGTCGTGCCAGGCTCTCGCCGGATTGCTAAATCCGGCGGTTAGGCGGGGATTTGACAATTCCCTCGGAGCCAGGGGGCCAAGTGGCGAAGACTTTGTGACAGTAACAAATTACCTGGTTAAGCCAGTTTCCCCGCAATGTCAGGCTATTTGCAGCTTCCCGGAAGGTAGAACTAAATCATTACCTCACCGCAACCTTCGCGAGGTTTCACCTCACATACTCTTCAAAATATCCGACTTTTTTGCGTCGTACTCCTCTTGGCTGATCAACTCGGCGTCCAACATCGCCTTAAGCTGTTGGAGCTTCTGGACGGGGTCCTCCACTTTTCCACCTTGAGACCCTTGTTGTTGCTGCCCCTGTTGTCCCTGGAAGAAAGCTGCGCCCAATCCCAGGCCGGCCCCCATTTGTGCCATATTACCCGCTGTGCCACTGGTATTCTTGGCCGCGTCGCGGAGCGCCTGCGCGCGCTGGTATTGCTCGTAGTTGCCCATATCGCCGATGGCGCCCATGGCGGACCGCGCGTCGATGGCTTTGGCCGTCTCCTCGGTGGGCGAGAGCGACTCGACGTAGAAGGAGTTGAGCGTGATGCCGCGCGCCGCGAACTCCTCGCTCGCTTTGGCGCGCACGCCGGCCGCCAGCTCCTCGACGAAGGCTGCCATCTGGATAATCGATTTGCCCATCTCGCCGATCAGATCGGTGATCTTGGTGAGGATGATGCTGCGGAAGAAGCCCTCGATATCGCGGGTGCGGTAGAGGTTCTGCGTGCCCACGATCTTCGAGACGAAGAGTTGCGGATCGGTGACTTGAATGGCGTAGGAGCCATAACCGGTGACGCGCGCCATCCCCAGCACGGGATCGGGGATCGTGATCGGCTGTGGGGTGCCCCACTTCATATCCGTCAACTCGCGCGTCGTGACAAAATAAACCTCGGCCTTGAACGGCGTTCGGCCGGAGAAGGCCTTGCCGACAAGGTTGGTCAACAACGGAATGTTCGCCGTCGTCAGGGTGTGCCGCCCGGCGCCGAAGATATCCAACGCCTTGCCATCTCGATAGAAAATCGCCGCTTGCCCTTCGCGGACAATCAGTTGACTGCCGATGCGGAAGTCGCCGGAGCCGCGCTCTGGGAAACGATGAACGATTTCTTGACGATCCTCATCCACATATTCGATAATATCGAAAACACGAGCCATAGGTGTTTACCTCCTTGCTCTTGCTCTGTCTAAATTCATATACTTTGGACGTCGTTGATGTACTCGCGCCGCCGGTCGAACGTGGTATTGGCGTCGCGCGCCAGATTGCGAATTTCTCGGATTTTGGCTTCCGCTTCCTCGCTGGCGATGTTATCATAGGCGCTCTGAATGGCCGCCTCGATGCGTTCCACATAATCCATCAGGTATGCATCGAACTCGTAGAGCCGATCCAGGTCTTCTTCCTGCACCTTCGTCGCATCGAACAGTCCGCTGTATCCATAAGAAGCAGTTCGGACGCGATCAATGAACGTTTGCAGTTGGGTCGCCGCGCTCTCTACGTCATCCAGCAGATCGAACTTTCCGTTGCTAATCAGCTCTTTCTGCAACCCATTGAGTTGGGTCTTGACGGTGCGCATCCGGTCGGCTAAGGTGTCGCGCAACAGCTTATCGGCCTCGCGTCGCAATTCCTTTTGCTTGTATCCCTTATAGCCTGGGATGACATTAGCCATCGTCTCTTCCAGGCCTGCCATATCACCTTTGATTTGATCCAGTAGGCTCATCGTTTTACCTCCTAAGTAAGTGTCATAGTTGACCGATTTTGAGAGAATTTATAGCTTCTCATCTAATTATCGACAATAACCTCACCTCGCAGCGCGTCATTATCTAATCCTGGCCCCAATTTATGTTATTTTAGCACATAAATTAATACGGAGGAAGTCGGACGAAGTTCCACAATCCGAAAAACGGGATGGTTCACAAATAGGTTGACACTTTTTTCGCGTTGTCCCAGGCCCGGCGGTTCCCACGGCCATCGGGCCGTTGGGTCAAAGAAAAACCACGGCCACCGGGCGTACTACGCCTTAGCGAAGTCGCCCTGCGGCGACTGAGTTCTAACCGGCGAAGGCCGGTTTCGTAGATGTAGCCGCGAATTTATTCGCCAGGCATCTATTTTCAAAGATGGGAATCTTCTGCGCAAAATAAAAGTGCAAACCGATTTCTGCTATCTCTTGAACCATCCCCAAAAAAGCAGGTAAAGCGCCCCCGCTCATTGATAGATCACAAAGATCGGGCGCGGCGTTAAGTTCAACACCTGCGCGGGCGTCATCACCGGGGTGTCGTAATTGTAGAAGATTTTGAACCCGCCATGCTCGAAGCCCGGCTCAGCGGCGTATTGGTCATAATCTTGGATCTTAGGGGATGGCCCGCCGAAGCCATCCGCATCCCATACCAATTCTACCAGATGATAATCATGGATCGCCGCTTTGTCGGTGAACATCCGATCGTCGAATTGGTGAATGACCAGCATCTTTCGCTCGCCGGTCTCTTTCGCAATGCGATTGAGCCATAACTGGACGAGGTTGAGCATCGCGCCATCCATCATGCCGATGTGTTGGCCGGGGATGCGCGTGGTCTCCGACATCACAAACTCCGGGTCGATGGCCAGATGTACGTTGGGTTGGCGCACGAACGGTTCGACGAAGGCCAACTCGTCGGTGATGGGGCTGTGTCCCGGCTGGATGTCCAACACGCTCCACATCTGATGCGTCTGCGCGACATCGATCCACGTCTGCAAGGTGTCCGTGCTGACGCGGTGACTGTACCGGCCTTCCTCGCTGGGGAAGGCATCCGCGATGGTGACCACCATATGGAATCCGGGGATGACGAGCGTGTCGGTGAGCAGCGCTTGATAATCGGCGGCTACCTCGCGCGTCATCGTGACCGTGTCGGTCGCGGAGGCCGTGCCCAGAATGCCTAAGCCCGGCCCGGTGGTGCCGTATAATCCCACAAAGAGCCGCCGGTGGAAAGGGTAGGCGTGCGGATCGGTCGCTAATTCTGATAACTCATCGGGCGCGTCAGCTTCTAAGGTCGGCAGCGTGGGTGTCGGCGTGATGGTCGGCGAGGGTGTGGATGTCGGCGACGGCGTGACGGTCGCGGTGGGAGAAGGCAGCGGCGTTGGCGTCATCGTCGGCGTGGCCGAGGGTGTGGGGGTCAACGATGCGGTTGGGGTACAGGTGGGCGGCAATGGCGTCGCGGTGCGGGTGGGGGTGGGCGTCCATACAGGCGCCGCCGAGAAGATGTCTTCCCACGAAAGGGACAGCGCGCTCCACACCAGCATCAGCGCCGCGCCAACGATCAGGATCAGCCAAAAACGGTTTTTCTTAATCGACATGAAGAAGTAAAGAGGTATGAGAAAAAGTAGCTACAGGGACAGGACGTTCTTGAGCGAATCCTGGCCGTGAGATCATAGGGCCACAGGATTTGCGCGTTATATAACGAACGTGGGCGATTTCTTCACCACAAATATTGTATCTCATCGTCGTTCTTCGTTCTCCTCTCGAAACTTTTCAGCAGATAAAGCAGATGAAATTTCGTATCTGTTTAGTTCTATGAGTAGACCAAGGTGCAACGCACTTGAACTGAAGGAAAGGCAAAACCTCATGCAGTATATGCCTGACGACAAGCCTAAAAGTGCGTTGCACCTCACAAGACTAAACAGTCACGAAATTTCTATTTGGTCACAAGATGTCATAAAGAAAGGGTAGCGGAGGGGGATTTCTCTGCGTAGCTCTGTGTCAATTGATCTATCTGAGCATATATCTGTTCCATTCGCTTAATCTGCACTGAGACACTGAGGACAATGAGAAAAAATTAAGATTCTAATTAATAAAATTGAATTCTTAGCCGGAAAAACTAAACTTTATTAATTTGATATTTAAAATTTCGGGATGGTTGAGAAATAGGTTGACACTTTCTCGGATTCGCCGGGCAGTGAACTACCCGTCTGAAAGCTCAAGTCGGCTGAAGGCCGACTTAACACCGAGAAGTGTCTTGTGTTTTAGTCGGCTTCTAGCCGACTTGAGCTTTTAGCCCGCGATTTATCTGCGGGCGTAGGACTGCGGGTGTAGGACTTCATAAAATACACCAGGTGTTAAGCTAATTGTCCCGGAAAATGAACCATCCCAAAATTTCTGTGTTCTCTGTGCCCCTTGGTAAAAAACAGGTTATTTCAGGTGAGTCTCCCCATCATTATAACAGAAAAATGAAGATCAGCGTGTACGTGACGCGCACTATCCTATAGCTCTTCTCTCGCGCTATGGCTCGCGCATCACCAGCGGCAGGTAGAGATACGATTGTGGTTGCGGTGTACCCGACGAGAAATTGTTGAGCACCACCGGAGCATAGAGGTACCGCACGGTCGTCATCTGGAAGGGGCCGACGCTGGCGACGTTGCCCGCCAGATCGCGGGCGTTGACCCACAGCGTGTATTGCCCGTTGATCAGCGGCCGCAAATCGAACCACCAGCGGTCGCCCTCGCGCGCCGCCTGCCGCTTGTGAATCTCGCCCGTCGGCGTCTGGAGGTGAACGAAGACTTCGGTGGTCGGCCCGCCGTCGCTGACCGTGCCGCTCAGGACGGTCGCCATCTCCCCCAGTTCAACGTCGATCAGCGCCCCGGGCCGCGTGATGGCGCCGGTCATGGTGACGACTGGCGCGACGTTGTCTACCCAGACGCTGAGTTGCGCCGTATGATCCCAGATCAGCGTGCCGGTTTCGGGATCGCGGCTGCGGTTGCCGACGACATCCTCGGCGCTGACTGTGAACGTGCGCCGCTCGTAATCCAGCGGTACCTCGCCCGTCGAGGCCCGGTACGTCCACCGGCCCGCTGTGGCCGCGCCATGACGCGGCGTCAGCATCAATCGCCCGCGTTGATAGGCGCCGTCGTTGGTCGTGGGGTTCTCGTCGCAGATATGCAATGTCCACGCGCCCGCCGCATCCTCGCCCCGGAAGGCCGCCAGCGGCTGATAGGGCCGCGCTTCCTGCCCGTAGATCGGGGACAGCGCGTCGTCGCCCCGCGCGTCGAACAACCCTGCCGAGGCGGTATCGTCCAGGAAGATGGCGTAGTTGGCATAGGCCGTGGTGGGATCGCCGTCGCCGCCCAGCACCTGCACCCGTGTCCCGGCGGGCGATGCCAGCGTCGCCACGAGATCGTCGCGTTGCTCGTGGGCGATGTTCAGGCCCAGGCCGATCTGGCCGACGGGGAAGCTCTCGCTGATCCAGAAGGTGCGGGTCATTTCAGCCCCGCCGCACGCGATGCTGGCGTCAATGGGAACTGTATCCGGCGGCGCATCCTCCACCGTCACGGCGGAGAGGGTGTTCTCCGGCGCAACGACCGCCTGCTCGCACGCGCCGTGATCCGCGCAGACCTGCACCGCATCCACGCCGCCTTGATCCGTCACGTCACCGACTAAGGTGAAGGCACTTTCGCGCACCAGGCTGCCGGAGATGACGCTGGTGGCGGCGGCGTCCAGCGTGACCGCTGGCGGCGCGGCGTCCACCCGCAGGGGTTGCCACGCGCTCCACGCGCTGATTTGACCGAAGCCGTCCACGGCGCGGAGCCGCACCTCCACCTCGGCGCCATCGCTGAACCTGCTTGCGTTCCACGCGCAGGCCCAGCGTCCATCGTACGGCTGTGCATCCGAGCAGGTGAGTGATTCGGTCGCCCCGCCGCCTTCGGATGGGCGGATCTCGATCTGCATCTCGGTCACGCCGCTGGCATCGTGGGCGTACCCACGCAGGCGCACCTCCCTCGCGCCGACGAGATACCCCGGCTGTTGCAGGCCGAAAAAGACCGGCGGATCATCGTCCACGGGATGGGCGAGCCAGCGTTGATCCAACGGCGGCCCGGAGGGATCGGCGGCAGGCCTGACCCGCGCCGCCACGACGGCCTGCTCCCCGCCGAGCGCCGTATCGACGACGCCATCGAAGCGCAGCGTGGTCTCCTCGCCGGGCGCGACGTCGTCGATGGTGAGCTGGTGGCCGCCGGTCAGCCGCAGCGCGCCGGAGGCGGCGAGATCGAGCAGCAGCCCGGTGGCCGTGACCGTGCCTCGATTGCGGTAGGTGAAGGTGTAGGGGATCGTCTGCCCGTCGCCGACGGGCGTCAGGCCGACGCCGGATGTCACGGTCGGCGTCGTTGCCGTGGTAGCCCGTCCATTCGGATCAGCCGCGAGCGTGCTCACCCCTTCAAAATCCCGGTAGGCGGTCGCGCTGCCGTTGCTGCCGTTGGGGCAAGCGCCCGCGCCGAGCGCATCCCAGTGATAGGCGTGCGTCAGTTGAAGCGACGTCCCAGCCGCGCCCGCATCGTGAATCGGATTGGCGTTGGGCAATGCGGCCCACACGGCGCCGTCATCCTGCGCCGCGAAGGCTACCAGGCCGAGCGTGGCGGAGGCCGGCTGGGTGACGCTGATGGTCTCGAAGGGCAACAAGAGATCGGTCTGCCCACCGTTGAGGGCGGCGTCGAATTGGTACTGTTCCTCCGGCGTCAATGCGGCCCGGTAGCCCCATTTATCCCCGGCCCATTCCATCAGAAGCGCGCTCTCGGCGTCCCGCACCCAGACCAGATAGTCGGCGGCCAGATCGGTCGGCAGGGTTACAGCAGCGCTGCTCGTATAGGGTGTGAAGGTCGTGAGCGTCCCGCTGATGACGGGATGGCGCGCGTCTTGCACGTCCAAGTAGATGAAGAGATCGCCATCGGTATCCCACGATGCGCCGGTCCAGCTTATGCGAAGACCCGCCGTCTCGGTCGGTTGCGCGCTCCAGGTGAGGTACAACTGCTGTCCCGCGCCCATCGCGGCCCCGGCGGATGCAGCGTAGGCTGCCCGCCGATCACCGCCGATCAATGTACAACCATTATCCATCCAGGGGCGACCCTCGTGGTCGCCCAGTGGCGCGTAATCCGGCGTCAACGGCGCATCCACGACGACGCTGCCCCAACGCTGCCAGCGCTCGTTGCCGAGCGCGTCTTGGCTGACAAGCTGCACGCGCAGTTGGCGCGCTTCGCCGGGGTGATACGCGGCTTGCAAGGTCTGCGTCGGGAGGATCGTCTGCCACGTCTCCGTGATCAGCCGGCCCTGGTCGTCGATTTCCGTCCAGCCCACGCGGTACAGCGCCACACCGCTGTTATCGTCGGCGGCGGGCCAGGTCAGGCGCAGCGTGGGCGAGAGCGCCCGCACCACGTCGCCCGGCGCGAGCGGTTGTCCGGCCCATTCAAGCGTGGGCGTTACCGGCGCAGGCCCCACCACGTCCACCAAAACAGCGCCGGTGATCGTCGTGCGCCGCCCCACGATGTCCTGCGCCGTCGCCGTGATGACGTAGGTCGCGCCATTGGGTAGATCGCCGAGCGGGAGCTGCCATAGACCGCGCCAGGTAGGGCCGTCGAGGAGTGCGGGTTGGGGCGCGTGCAGGGATGGGCCGTCCACGCGCCCGGCCTGCCAACTGACCTCGGTGACGCCGCCCGCGTCGGTGAAGACGCCGGTGAGATCGAGGTTGCGCGGCTCGTAGTAGTGGGCGCTCGTGAGCACCTCCGAGCCGATACCGATCTGCGGCGGCAGCGTGTCCACCGTGACGCTGATCGCGCGCGTGTTCGTCGCCCCATCCCAAGCGGTTGCGTAGGCCTGGAAGACGTGCAGCCCATCGCTGCCCGGCGTCCAGACGAACGACTCAAGCGCCGATGTGACCGCGCCGGAGGCCCAGGTCTGGGTGTAGATGGGGGTCTCGTCCAGGTTGACGGTCAATGATTGCAACGTCGTGGTCGCCGCGCTCTCCGCCGCGACCGTGATGGAGAGCGGTTCGGCGGTATCCAGCACTGAGGGCGCGTTGAAGAAGTCAAGAGCGCTGATTGAGGATGAGGACTGGGCCGCGCTTGGCCCAGTTGCGCGAAGCCCGGTCATCTGTTGAACATCTACGGTGGTGCAGTTGCCGGCGCTATCACACGCTGTCGCCGTCTGCGCGTTCCCCGACAGTTTCGTGACGACCAGCCCCCGCTCGCCCGAGGCCTTGTAGACGTAGGCATCGGGGTCCAGCGCCGGGGCGCCGCTGAGCGCCATGTCGCGACTGTCACCGCTGAAGTAGTCATCCTTTGCGACGATTGGATGCGTGGGGTCAGAGATGTCGAGGTGGGTCAGGAAGTTCGTGGCGGTCCCATTGAAGATCAGCGCCCGCACGACGTAGGCGCGTTGCCCGGCGACCACGACGTCGCTCGCCCAACCGTGACGCCAGTCTGTCAACGCCGGGGCGAGACGTTGCGGGTTGGCTGGGTCGGAGACGTCCACGATCTGCAAATCCCCATAACCGGCGGGTACGTAAGCGTAGTGACGGCCGTCGGCGCCTTCGAAGAGGGCCAGGTTTTGGGGGGAGCCCGGCAGGTCAAGACTGCTCACGGCCTGGGGATGGGCGGGATCGGAGACGTCCAACACGTGCAGCTTGCCGGAGGCGTCGGCGACGTAGGCGTAGGGATAGCCCGGGCTGCCGCTGTCGGGGATGACCAGGTCCTTCACGTGCCCGATGTTGGCGCGGTATACGGTCACGCTCACCGGGTGGGTGGGCGTGGTCACGTCCACCACGTGCAGCCCGTCGGCGCCCGCCCCCACGTAGGCGTAGTTGCCCGCAACGGATACCTTTCCGGCCTCCCTGGGCATCGCGTAGAAGCCCACGTATTGCGGTTCGGCTGGCTCTCGCGTGTCCAGGATCAGCAGCCCTTTGTCGGTCCCCACGTAAGCGATGGTGCTGGTGGGCGGCGGCGGCACCATGCGCACTTCGACCCTCCCCTCGGTGCTCAGCCCTCCGGGATCCTGCACGCGGTAGGTGAAGTCGTCGATGCGGCGGAAGCCCGGCGTCGGCGTGTAGATGATGCTGGCGTGGGGGCTGGTGGGGCTGACTACCGTGGCAGCGCCATATTGGGGCGCGCTGCGCAGGGTGAGCGTGAGCGGGTCGTCGTCGGGGTCGCTGACGTAATCCATTACAGGGATAGTGACCGGCGTGTCCATCGGCGCCTCTACTGCCAGATCCGAGGTCTCCGGCGGATAATTCACCTCGGTCACGGTGATGGTGATCGCCGCCGTCGCGGATGCTCCACCGGTGTCGCGCACGGTGTAGGTGAAGGCATCCGTGCCGACGTAGTGGGAGGACGGGGTGTAGACGATGGTGGACGAGGGGTCGGTGATGGTCGCTGCGCCGTGCGCGGGGGCGCCCACCGCCGCGATGGTCAGCGATTCGCCATCGGGATCGTAGGCATAGTCCGGGATGATGGGAATGGCGAGCGGCGTATCCTCCAGCGTGGACAGGGCCACGTCGGAGGCCCGGGGATCGTCAGGCACGGGCGTGATGGTGATGGTGACGACGACGCTGTCCGAGGTCGCCGCCCCGTCGGAGGCGTGGTAGGTGAAACTGACCACGCCGTTGAAATCGAGCGGCGCGGTGTAGGTAAATGCGCCTGCGGCGGCGCCATTGCTGCGCAGCGTTAGTTCCCCACTGGACGGCGCTGTGTCCAGCACCGCCGCGAGCGGGTCGTCGTTGGCGTCGCTATCGTTGCCCAGCACGCCGGGCGCCGGCACGATCAGCGGCACATCCTCGTCTGTCGTGTAGGTATCGCTGGCAGCGACCGGCGGCAGGTTGCTCACGGCGACCATGGCCGCGTCGCTGTTGTTGGTCACATCATCATCGCCGAGCGTGCCGGTAATGGCGTCGATAACGGCGGTATTGGTGAAAATCGCGCCCTCGGTCAGGCCAGGGCTGACGACGCCGGTGATGGTGATGACGCCGCCCTCTCCCGGCGCGAGCGGCGCCATCTCCCAGACGTAGAGCGTGGCGGTCGGGGTAAGGGGGACGCCGCTGCTGATGACGGTCGTGCTGATGACCTGCGCCGTGGGGAACGTATCGGTGATGACGCAGTTGGCCGTGGGCGTCAAGACGCCAAGGTTGGAGAAGGCGATGGTGTAGGTAAGGGGATCGCCCAGGTTTGGCCCCATCGGCGTGACCGATTTGGTCAGCGCCAGGTCCATCGGGGCCAACTCATACGCGCCCATATCGACGAGCGGCGCACTGCCGTTGCCGGTGTCGGGCGCCGCCACGTCAATCCGGCGTTCGGCGCCCGCCAGATCGAGCGGCAGCGTCTCGGTGACGATGCCGTCGCCGTCCAGGTCCAACGTGTCGGTGGGAAGAGCGGTGTTGTCCCCGGCATCCAGCGCGGGCGAACTGGTCAGCAGGCTCAGGTCGCCGTAGTCATCGTCGGCGGTGCCCCACGTCGTATCCGGGCCGGGCGAAGGCGCGCGGCGGAAGCGCGGATCGGCGTCCAAGTTGCCCGCGCCCGTCCAGCCGCCCTCGATCAGGCTGTAGGTCACAGTGATGGTGCTGGAGATGTTGGCAATAGTCGTGCCGCCGTTGCCCCACACGATGCTGTTCTGGATGGTGGCGTTGCTCTGGTTGTTATAGATCGCGCTGCCGCCGCCGGCGGCCTCGTTACCGCTGAAGGTCACGTTGGTCAAGGTCGGGTGGCTCAAGTCCACTGACGGCCATGTGGACGTGGCCTCGCTATATAGACCCCCGCCCCGCCCGTTGGCCATCGTGTTGGTGGCCTCATTGCCGCTAAAGACCACGTTCACCAATGTGGCATCGCTGTAGTTGTAGAGACCGCCGCCGTCGTATGCGGTGCAGATGTTGCCAAGGAAGGCCACGTTGAAGAGGCGGCTGTTGCCACCGTTGTACATGCCGCCGCCCGAGCCGCTGGCGACGTTGCGCTTGAAAGTTACGTTGGCGAGATCACTGGCGCTGCTGCTGTAGAGGCCGCCGCCGTTGTTGCCGCTGTTCTCGATGAACTCGACGTTGCGCAGGGTCGGGCGCCCGCCGCTGCTATACATCCCGCCTCCATCCATCTCAGCGACATTGCTCTCGATGACGAGATTGCGCAACGTGGGACTGCCGCCCGCACTGTACACGCCTCCTCCATACTTCCAGTCACTGGCGTTGCCGCCGGTGATGGTGAATCCGTCCAGCACCGTGGCCTCGGTCACGCCAGCGGTGACGTGGACGACGTGGTAAGCGTTGTCAGTGATCACGCCGCTCACGCCGATGTCGCCGCTGAGGATGGTGGGATGGGCCGCGGGATCGCGAGCGTCCCGCTCGCTCTCCCCGCCCGCGAAGCCGCCGTAGAGCGCCACGCC
>CAZCAI010000006.1:0-25333 GCA_964496595.1 uncultured Anaerolineales bacterium | reverse complement strand
CGCGAGCGTCCCGCTCGCTCTCCCCGCCCGCGAAGCCGCCGTAGAGCGCCACGCCGCTGTTGAGGGTGAAGGCGATGGTGCGTGTGAGGCCAGCGGTAGGTGTGTAGGCGCCCTCGGCGACCCAAACCTCGTCGCCCCAGGTCGCCGCCGCTAATGCGGTCTGCAGGTCGCAGGCATCGGCCCAGGAAGCGCAAGCGCCCGCGCCGGTCGGTGTGACGTGGTGGGTGATGGCGGCGGTGGGCGCCAGGGGGGTCTGGGTGACAGGTTTCGGGGTGTGGGTTTCGGGTTCCATGACGGTGATGCGGGCCTGGCGGGTCGTGGTGGGCGGCGCCGGTGCAACAGCGACGTCCAACGCGCGCATGCCATCCATCGTCGTGTAACTGCCGATTGAGCTTGGCCGCAGGGGATCGGATACGTCGAGGATGTGCACGCCGGCGCTGCCGTCGGCGATGTAGGCCTGGGTGTTGGATACCGCGCCGTTCGAAAACAGCGCGACGCCGTTAGCCATTCCCGGCGTGTCGTAGTAGCTGTTATATCCCGGGTCGGGGATCTCGCATTCGGTGCGCAGGCGATAGAGCCTCGGCGCGTCCGACAGGCGCGTGTACCAGGGCGTCTGGACGTATTCGCGCTCGGCGACGGCGCCGCCGCCGCACGGGGAACGGAACCCGGATTCGGTCAAATTATAATCCTCTGCTATAACAGTATAACGGGATACATTGGCGTTTCCGGCCACCGGAGCGCGGGTGGCGCTCACGCGGGGGCCTTGGGTATCCACGCTGCCGCGCCATACATTCTGGTCGGCCTGATCCACGTGACCGTCCATATCCCGGCCGCGCAGGTCCAGTTGGTAGACGCCCTCCAACCCGTCCGGCAGGCCGGCGGCCCAATCGCCCTGCGCCACGCCCGCGCCGGAGGGCGACGGCGTGACGGTCTGCCACGCGGTGCGGGAGAGCAGGTCGATCTCGAACGCCGATAGGGCACGGGGGTAGACGCGCACATCATCGATCTGGCCCTCAAAATAGTGCATCCCTTGGCGTAGCCTGGACACAGTATAACGGAGTTCGACGGAATGGAGCGGCCAATTTGTAGTGGGAGGCATGGGACCTAAAAAGAACAGTTGGCGCCTCCCCGGTATGCTGGCGGAACCGATCCTGTACATCCCTCCCCACGCGCCGTCTTCCAGCATCTCAACCCGCAGATCGATATCCGAGCAATAGTCCTGCGAGAAATCGAGGTCAATGGATTGGGATGGATCGGGCCAATAGGAGGTCGTAAAGACCACCTCGCCATTGATCTTGATGCGATACCGCTCCGCCAGGCCCCTCCTTATACGGAAACGGATATCATCCAGGGTGATGCATTCGGACGAAAGTTTCGTGCCGCTGCCGATATCGAGCGTTTGCGCCGGATAGGGGGATGTGCCGGAGAAGATGTCAGCGGCGGCGACTTCCTGGCCGTCGACGTAAATCCGGTAGGCTGCGCCATCGAAGGTCGTGGCGACGTGGTTCCAGGCGTTGGGCGTCAGGACGTCGCCGGTCTCGAACGCGCCGGCGCCGAAGCCGGCCTCCAGGCGCGTGCTATCGAGCACATTGATAAATGGGTGCGCGCGATCCGGCTCGCTGTAGGCGCTGCCGCCCAGGACTGGCTGTAAGCCCGGCTGGCCCGAGGGGTAGACCCAGGCCGCCTGCGTGAAGCCGTCCGCCAGGTCGCTCATGTCGAGGGCCTCGTGGGGGGTGAGACGGACGTAATCGTCCACGCCGTCCAGCTCAATCGCGTGCGCGCCGACCTGACCGGGCACACTCTTGTTATGCGCATCGCCCTCCCCGCTGTGCAGCGCGGCGGTGTGCGCCCACTCCGATGCTCCCTCGACAGTACGACCACCGGTGATCCAATCTTCGTCGAAGGGCATGACCAGCAGTGGGCCGGCGTTCCCCGGTGAAGGCTCGCTGTAGAGGTCCGAATCGGGCAGGATGGCCTGCCAGCCCAACTCGACCTGGGCCACACCGGCGACGGCGCGTTCGGGCGGGCACGTGGCTGCATCGGCGGTGAAGTATACGACACGCCGGGAATCGAGCGTCCAACTGACCACGGTGCTACCACACACCTCGACATGGCCCTCTGTTCTGTCGATTGGGCCTGACACAGTGCAATGTGCGCCCTGATACGTGCGTCCGCTCCAACTGTCTGAGGTGTTCCACGCCAGGGCGTCCAGCGTCTCCTCCGGTACCGTATGTATCTCTTGACCACCGCAGCGGATCCACAAATCCTGGTAATAGCCTCCCCAGGGGGCGGTCCACGTCACCTTGATGGGAACTGGGCGCTCGCTGGCCGTACCGGATAGCGTGACGTTGCCCAGGAGGGGGTTCTCCATCGGATGATGGACGCCGTCGGGGAGGGGACTGCGATCCAGTTGCACCACCGGGCCGAGCGCGTCCACGGACACGGTCGCCTCCGCCACAGTCGTGTGCTGCGCCGCCTGGCTCTCACTCAGGCCGGGGATGCGGGCGACGTGGTCCACCGCCTCGGCGCGGACCACGTACTCGTTGGCGGGCTGCCCTACCGGGATCACGTAATCCGCGCTCCAGGTCGTGCCGCTGACAATGGCGGTCACATTCCCGTCACCGATCAGCGCGCCATCGGTCACGCCAAAGAGCGAGACGCGGACGCCGTTTTCCGGGATGCCGCTGCCGGCGGCCCCATCAGGCAAGGCCGGGTCGGACACCTCGCCGCTGATCCGGGCCAGCCAGGCGCGCTGGATGCTGGGGTGGCGGAAAACGCTGATGCGCGACGCGCCGAGGTTGAGCGTCGGCGGCGCGTCGTCCACGTAGACCTGCCGGGTCGTCGCCGACCGGGCGCTGTTGCCGGCCAGGTCGGTGACGCGCGTCGTCAGCTCGTAGGTTCCGGCGCCGTCGGGCGTAAAGGTGGGGCACCAGGACTCGCCCCCCGTCGCGGAAGCGTCCAGGCACCGTGGCATATCGCTCCAGGTGAAGCCCGCCTGGCCCGGCGCTTTGACGCCCAACTCGGCTTGCGCGATGCCGGAGGTGGGATCGCTGGCGAACGCCAACAGTTGCCCGGACAGGTTCGGCCAATAGGTCGTCGGGGGATAGAGCGCCGAGGTTGGGGCGTCGGCGTCCACCGTGACATTCTGGCGCTGACGATCTTCCACCCAACTTCCCTGGGCCAGGAAGGTAGCGTGAATCTCGGCCGCCGTCAGGGCGCGGTTATAGATGGCGACCTCGTCGATGCGCCCGGCGAATTCGTCGTGTCCCCACCAGGGATAGGCATACCCCTCGATTTCGTAAGAGCTGTTCCCGATTTCTACCGGCGCGTCGTTGACGTCCGGGGCCCAATAGGAGATGCGATCCGCGACCGCGCCTCGCTCGTAGCCATTCGCGTACACCCTGAGATGGTCTCCATCGTAGACCCCCACCACATAATTCCAGGCATTCATCACCAGCGGCGTATTGCCCTGCGCTTGCACCGTTTGCCAACTATCGTTATCTCCCCCCTGTGTAAATTTGATCACCGGTTTGAGATCGCCAGTCAGGTACAGATGATAATTCGTAACTAAATCCAGGCGGGACAAATCATAGGCGGCCTTTTCAACAATCGTTTGCCTGCCGCCGCGTGCGGTCGGTCTGACCCAGGCGGCCACGCTGAAGGTATTCAGATCGAGGGCGGCTGTGTCCGACACAACGACGACGTCTTGATCGGCGTCAGCCTGGTCCACGCCGTCAAACTGGATGGCCTGACCAATTTTCCCCTCAATGACAAAGCCGCTCTGCGGGCAACTCTCTCCTGCACAGGCCGCGTGATGGCCGTTGTCAGAGTCGTCCACAAACTGGTTCCCCGTCTCCCCGGCCGGCCGCGCCTCATCGAAGTGTAATTGCAGGACAGGGGCTGCGTGATAATGCCGCCGGATCTCGTCCGCCGAGAGCGAGCGCCGGAAAATAGTGAGCTCGTCCATCACGCCGTCGAAGTGGGAGGTGGCCCGACCGCCACAGTATGAGGCGCCGATTAGCAGCGGATTGGCGCTGTCGGCGTTCGCCGGGGCGGTGTGCGTTGCTTGCCCGACCTGCTCGCCGTTCACGTAGAAGGTCGCGTCGTTCTCGCCATCCAGCACCACCGCCACGTGCGTCCAGCGGCCCTCGGCGAGGTCGAAGCCGGAGGCATAGTCCTTCACGCCGTGGGTCTTCAGGCGCAGCTCCGCGCCGGCGAGGTAGAAGCGGAAGCCGTTCCGGTGACAGCGGCCGGTGGCAAGGAGGGTGGATTCGTAGTTATCCCGCAAGGTGCTGGGGTTGATCCACGCCGCTAAGGTGAAGTCGTTGGTTAGGCGATTGATCGCGCTGTTGGGGAAGCGGATGCTGTCATCGTCGCTGTCGGGATTGTACGGATCGCCCCAGAAGCGCGCCGCCCGGTTGATGCGCCCGGCGACGCCGCTGGTGGGACAGGCATCGCCGCTGCACGCGCCGACGTGCTGCCCGCTCGCGTCGGGGAAGCTCTGCGCGCCGGGCGGATCGTCGAAGGGCATGCGGAGCATGACGGTGGCGCTGTCGTAGAGGGCCTGCACAGCATTGACGTTCAGCGTCTCGCGATAGACGCGTACCTCGTCCAGTCTACCTTGAAAGAATTCGCTTCGAGCGCCATCTGCGTAGGTTGTGCATCCCACGTCGAAGGCTTGTGCCGCAGCGCTGGGCGCTTTCCCGGCGAAGATCGTCGTGTCCGCATCCACCGGCGCGCCATCGACGTACAGTTCAAGCGTGCCGCTGTCGAAGACGAGCGCCACGTGATTCCAGGTATCCTGGGTCAGGACATCGCCGCTCTCGTAGGTCCCGGCCCAGGCGTCGTCGGTGTTAAAGCCGAAGCGCAACGCGCGGCCCTGGCGCTGGAGCTTTACAGCCCCGTCGAGGATGGACTGGCCCACACCCTCGCTCCCGCTCCGGGGATGGACCCAGGCCGCGATGCTGAAGCGACCCGCGCTCAGGTCGAGGCTGGCGTCCGGTCCCACGGCCAGGCAGTTAGCGCCCTCGAAGCCCGCTCCCCCGCCGATCACGCCATCCACGCGCGTGGGGCAATGGGCCTCGCACGCGCCATCGTTGCCGAAGCTGCTGTGATCGGGCCAGCCGGCGTCCTCATCGAAGCGCAGGGCCAGGACGGGTTCGCCGAAGAGGGCGCTCACCGCTTGCTCGCTCATGCTGGTATCGTAGACGCGCGCGTCGTCGAGCTTGCCGGTGAAGTCCGGGACGCCATCGACCCGGCTGTGACCGAAGGCGATGTGGCCGGTGTTGGCGGGCGCATTTCCGCCGGCGCGCCTGGCGACATTGGCGCCATCGACGTAGAGCCATTGTCCCTCCAGCCCTGCGCCGAAGGTATGCACGACGTGATGCCACTGGTCGTCGTTGTAGGTGTTCTCGGAGCACGCATCCTGCGCCGCGCCGCCGGCGTATACCCGGGCGCACACCTTGCCCTCCGCCAGATAAAGCTGCGCGCCTTGGCTGTGCTCGACCGAGGCCAGCCCGCTATTCGGCTCGTCCGTTTTAAACCAGAGCGACACCGCGTAATTCTCTTCGGAAGGATCGAGGTCAGTGCGGACGTAGCCGCCGTTCAGGCGCAGCGATCCGCCGTAACGGCCCTCCTGCTTGTCCAAGAAGCAGCCATCGCCCACGCACTGCCCATCGTGGGGCGGGACGTTGCCGGAGCGGTCCTGGTAGGTCTTGGTCGCCGACGTGGCCTCGTCCTCGAAGGGGAGCCAGAGCTGCGCCTCGCCGGAGATCGCGCGCCAATCTAAGATGGACGCGCCGGCGACCTGGGTCAGGCTGTAGGGGCCGCTGGCTGCGACCGGGGAGACGTGCACGTCGCCGGCCATTATCCGCTCCTCCTGGGGATAGAGCGTGAAGCTGGCGGGCGGGATGTCGCCGGTTTCCAAGGCCTGGGGGAAATCGGTGCTGAGCAGGCCCTGGGCGTAGCGGCTGTTCAACTCGTTCTTGAGCGTGGCCTCGTAGTGGAAGGTGTCATCGGGGCGGACGAAGCCGTCCGACGCTGCGCCATCTTCCTGGATCACCGACTTCATCGTCAGCACGGTGGGATTGGAGGGATGGTTGGGATTCAGGCCGTAGGTCTTCTCCTGGAAGTCGGTCAGGGTGTCGCCGTCGGCATCCGCTGTCAGAGGATCTGAGGTAACTCTGGTATAGAGGCCGCTGCCATCTGGCGCGATGCCATAGAGAATATCCCAGCCCTGTATTTCCTCCCCGTCGCTGAGGCCGTCGCCGTCCGTGTCCGGGCGGACGGGCGAGGTTCCCCAGCGCGCCTCCTCGTAGTCGGTCAGGCCATCGCCGTCGGTATCCACCTGCGTGGGATCGCTGCCGATTTGTAGCTCGAAGAGATCGGAGAGGCCGTCGCCGTCGGTGTCCCAGCGGGTGTCGTTGGGGTCAGCGGCGCGTGAAAGGCCGTCGCCGTCGGCGTCGTGGAGCGCCGGGAAGCGATGATCCCAGGCCAATCTGAACCCGCTCGACGTTTCCATCAGCGTGTAGAATTCATCCAACGTGGGCGGGAAAACGTCCACGTTGAGCGTGTCGCCAAAATTGTAATGGAGAGTATCTTTTTCGTCTATGATGTCACAGCCGCCGGCTATACACTCCTGGACGGGGATGGCGTAGCCCTCGGATAGGTAAAGCGGCATGGCGGTGTTGAGGCCAGCCTGGGTGAGTAAAAAGCCGCTTTCGCTGCGCTGCGTGTCCGCGTATTGGATGGCGCCCGAAGGCTCGCTGACCGCGCGCCATTCGTCCTCCATCTCGTTGCGCGAAAGCTCCTCGTGGAAAGAAAACTCCGTCTTCTGCCATCGGTAGCGAAAGGTCGCGGATTTAAGCGTATCCTGATCCCATTGCCCCACGTAGGCCGCGCCGACGGAGGCGGGCCGGTCGGCTAACTGGAGCGTGGTGGTGAGTCTGACGCCGACCTTGAGCCGGTTGCCGACGACGAAGCCATCCTCCGGGCGGACCAGTTCGTGGGCCTCGAAGTGGCCGAGCTGGAGCCGGTCGAAGTCCTCCGGCTGCATGTCGACCATCACGGTGTTGCTGTAGAGAACCGCCTCCAGGATCGCCGTCGCCAGTCCGGTCAGGCCGCCACAGAGGAAGTTGGCCGCCGCGCCCTGCTGCTGTTCCTCGGAGAGAAAGATCCCGCACAGCAAGGCGACCATGGTATCGATGGCGTTCACCACCGCGACGATGATGGCGCCGACGATGGGGATCAGGCTGATGGCGAACATGATGTCGGTCACGATGATGCTGGCGATCAAGGCGCTCACCGCGTAGCCAATCGCCGCCCGCGAGAGATCCGAAAAGCCCAACGTGAGGGCGAAGACGGCCCAGGCGATCACCACGCCGATGACCGCGCTGACCAGGCCGCCTTTGCTGAAGCTGCTTTGAATCCCCTTGGCCATCGCGCTCGAGATGGCCTGGGCCATGGAGCCGGCGGATTTGGCCGCCTGCACCACTTCAGCGGTCGTCTGGAGCACCCCCCAGATCGCCGAGAGGGTCGAGAGGGCCAGCATCGAGATGGTCACCCCCTGGACGACGCCCCCGCCCTGGGTAATGGCATAGGTCAGCACGCCGACGACGAGCAGAGCACCGGCCATCACCCCCGAGCCAATCGCGGCCGTCTTAGCCCGGCCCAGATTTGCCAGCAGCGTCGTCCAGGGCGTGAAGGCATAATTGGCAAGCCCGGCCCCCAGCGTCTCAAACAAAATGTCGATCCCGTCGTTGATCGGCATACTTGCGAACATCTCCAACAAGCTCTGGTTGGAGATCATTTGGGTACGATCGACGGACTCGTAAAGAAGCTGGCCCATACAGACCACCAGGGCGTGGAGGCCATTGCCGCCCTCCTGCATTAACGCCGAGGTCAAATAAGCGTCGGTATCTCGTCCGGCGGGGTCCGGCGTCCACAGCACGCCCTGCTCGCCCTCCACATTCCTCACGATCCCCTGGACGAGCGAGGCGTAGAAGGCGCGCGCCACGGCCATCCGCCCGACGTTCGTCTCCTCCGCATCTTCCGGATATTGCTCCTGGAAGTATTGCGTGAGCGTTATCTCTAAGTGATCCCAATACTCGGCGATGGGATAGCCTTCCCAGCCGTTATCCGTATGGCGATAGGACGCCCACTGCAAACCGGCGGTGGTCGCCGGCTCGGTTGAAGCGGCGAGGGTGAGTTGGCCGGCTTCCTTGTCCCACGTGGCGGATTCCAGCCCGGCGATGCGATAGTGCTCCTCGCGGGCGAAGAGCAAGGTGGGCGTTGAGTCGGCGGCGAACTGCTCCAGAATGCGCGGCGTCTCGTGCATCGCGATCTGCATCAGGTGATCCTGGTGCGGATACTGGAAGGTCTCCACGCGCAGCGCGTCCTGCGCGATGCCCCAGCGCTGCTCCGCGCTCGCCTCGCCATTGCTGAAGCGGTCGAAGCGCTCCTGAATCGTCGTATCGCCATGCGCGGATGTGATGGCAAGGTCGCGCGCGCCATTTTCGTCACCATCGCGCCCGGTGACGAAGACATCCCCCAGCCCGCGCGCTACGTGCCACAGCGCGTCTGCCTGGGAGGGGTCGTCGTCGGTGGCCGGATCCTCGTAGGCGACGGCGACGTCCAGCCCCAAATCCTCGCGCGCGGATAGGCCCGTCAGATACCAATCATCGTCGTAGGTGTGCACGATCTGTATCTGATCGGGCGTGCGATTGGCGGGGGATTGGCACCAGGCGTCGAATTGCTCCTGATCGCCGGTGAAATTGGCCGCATCGCACCAATCGGTCAGCATCTCCACGATCCACACCAGGCGCACCTTCTGGGGCTGCTCCCAGGCGCGACCCTCGCCGGGCCAGTAGAGCAGGCGGCTGGCGAAGGCGACCTTGCCGCCGCCGTCTGCATCCTTCACCACGTTGGCGGGGGCGTAAGCCAGCAGCGCGCCATTCCGGTCGGCCTCGCGCACGGAGATGCCGTAGGGTCTGATCGGCGCCGGATCGATCATCCGATCCTCGTACGGGCCGTTGACGATGTTGCCGATGGTCGCGCAGACGCTGCCATCATCCCCGCTGATGACTACCGCGTGCTCGCCGTCGGCGAAGTCGGTCAACTGCCCAGTCGCCACGCTCTCCATCGCGCCATCGGTGACGTTCTGCAAACTGAGCGGCGCGCCCGTCGCATCCCCGCACGCGCCGGCGTAGAAAGCGGCGGTGTAGCTCTGAGCGTCGTCGAAGCTGTACGCCGCCTGGATCTGATCCCCTTGCTGCGTCAGGTGCAGCGTGGCGGAGACATCCCCCCGCGCCGCCACGTCAATCTCCGGGGCGGTCAGTTTGAAGGGCACGCTCTCGCCCGGGATCTCGATCTCCAGCATCGGCAGCAGGCGCACGTCGCCCGTCTCGTCGGGGAAGGTGGTGTTTTTGACGTGCTGCACCTGTCCCTCCGAATCCTGGGGCCAATCGAGGACGTTGAGGGCGTAGGCCAGGTGATCGGGGTTGG
Source organism: uncultured Anaerolineales bacterium (assembly GCA_964496595.1). Classification (GTDB taxonomy): domain Bacteria; phylum Chloroflexota; class Anaerolineae; order B4-G1; family SLSP01; genus JAAAOZ01. The sequence goes on along the minus strand of CAZCAI010000006.1, from coordinate 15,832 downwards.
CGGGGCGGTATTGGAGATCGACCAGCACGGGCCACTCGCCCCCGACGCCCAGGCCATCCACCTGCAAAGCGAAGGGATGCTCTGCGTCGAAGGGGGCTGCGTGTTGCCCGTCGGTGCGGACGCCGTCGCGGTCGAGGCTCATCTCCGGTGAAAGGTCGATCTTATCGGGCACGCCGTCGTTGTCATCGTCGAAGTCGAAGGGATTGGGCGTGCCGTCGCCGTCGGGATCGCACACCGCGCCGCTCAGCTCAGACGCGCTGCTGATGTTCATCAGCTCCGGGCATTCGAGGCTGTCCATCCGTCCGTCGCCGTTGGTGTCGGGGTTGTTGGGATCGAGATGCCAATGCTCGCCGGCGTACTCGAAGCCCGCCACCTCCACATTATCGAGGATCTGATCGCCGTCGCTGTCGGCGCTCAAGGGATCGGTGCCCAGGATGAGCGTCTCCGCGCCGTCGCTGAGGCCGTCGCCGTCGGTGTCGGCGCGGGCGGCGTCGGTGCCGATGAAGCTCTCTTGCGCGTCGCTCAAGCCATCGGCGTCGGTATCCACCGCGTCGGTGGTCTCAGCAATGGACGACGAAGGACGAAGGACGAACGACGAATCATGTTGTGCGTTCGGAATTGCACGTTCTGCATTGTGCTCTCGTGGGTCTTGATGCGGGTTCCAATTCGAGGCCGTCATGTCTGCCACCGCCTCGCGACGGGCGGTCTCTTCTTCAGCTTTGCGCTCCTGCTCCGCGCGGGCGGCATCCATCTTGTGCGAGAAGGCGTAGGCCTGCTGGCTTTGCAGCAGCGGCGTGACGATCATCGAGGCCAACACGGCAAGGACGAAGGCGGCGTAGAGTTTTTTAGAGCGATAACTGGTCACGAGCAAGGCCAAAAATCCCAGGCTGATCGCGAACATCAACGCCGAGGGCGCTTGCTCGCGGGCCGTCGCGCTCGCCCGGCGCGCGAGATGGCTGCCCATAGGGGGTACGGAGGCTTTTTCTGCCGGGAAGCTGGAAAAATCGGTCTGGATCTCGGACTCGACGCGCTCGCCCTGCTCGTTGGGCGGGTAGACCAGGTGGACGCGCAGCCGGACGGGCAGGCCGCGCTCATCCAGCCAGATCTCGCCCTCGCCCGTGGTCTCCACGTAGCGACGCGGCGTGTCCAGCGTCATATTCAGCGGCAATTCGCCGGAGGCGCGTAACTGATCTTCCAATTGATCGCGCAGGTAGCGGGCGAAGGCCGGGCCGTCGAAATCGAAGGCGTACTGCGTGAACGTCAAACGTAATGCGTCATCCGGCATCTCCGATTCTGGTAATGCGCGGGTTTCTTCGCCGACGAAGCGGACGTTTTTGATGCCTGCTAAATACGCGAGCAGATCCTGCCCCGGCGCGAAGGCGCCCGAGAAATCATCCATCTCCTGCCACTCGCCGCCGATCTGACGGCCGTAGGCCTGATCGCCCGCGAAGCGGATCTCCACGCCATCATCGGATGGCGTGCCATCATGCGCGTCGAGCGCGCTGCCGCCCTCTTGCCACAAAGTCAGCGACAACTCTTGCGCGGGGACGTTGGCCCGCCCTTCCATGTAGATCTGCGTCTGCTCGCTGGCGCGGCCCGCGTTGGAGACGAGCGGCGCGGGATGCGTGGTTTGCAGCATCTCGGTGGCGAAGTTGTAGACACCCAGTTCGGTGGCCCGCTGCCAGGCGGATTTTACCTCGTCGTAGGAGTCGGAGGCGTCTTGAGCCTGCGAGGTGCGCGCTGTTAAAACAATCAGCAGGGAGAAAGCCAAGGTTGCCAGTAGGATCACGTGTTCGCGTTTCATTGGGGGGCCTCCTTGTCGTCAAAATCCATTGAGAGGTTACGCTTTTTGTTCCGAGGAGTGATGGAGCCACGAGGGTAATTCGCTAAATCAAGCTTTGCCCGATTTTCAGCAGTCACGAGTCAACCGAGTGCGTCGGGGGGGGGGTAAAGCGTTCTTTTGGACTCAGCCATGCTGCTTCCAAAGGGACGCTATTCTATCTATTACCTACTGGACAGTTTTATGCCTCTATCTCAGCAGATTAAGCAGATGGATAATCGGATAGTCTAATTGTAACCGTTTAGTCCTGTGAGGTGCAACGTACTTATGGGCTTATCGCCGGGCTTATACTACATCGGGTGTTGCCCTTCCTTCAATTCAAGTGCGTTGCACCTTGGTCTGCTCATTAAGAATGTATTTGAAAATTCAAGTCGGGGAACCCTTGCGAAGGTTCACAGGGGCCTTGGGAGACAGATTAACCGGCTTGTGGCACCTGGTACAGGCTGTTCAGGTCATTTGCGCAACCTTCGCAAGGTTAGAACTAATTTTCAAATAGCCTCTAAACTAAACGGATACGTCTAATTGATACAGAGTTGCCGGGGATTTTCTCAAAGATCCGCAGAGAAATATCTTCCTCTGCACCTCTTTATGTTTTCTTTGTGAGTTTTTAGATCTGAACCGAAATCTAATCTGCTTATATCTGCTCTATCTGCTGATTAAGAGTGGTCTTGGAAAATTGTCTGGTAGCTAGTTCTATCTATATGATACTATATCCTATAACGAGCACAACCCTTGTAAGCAGAGGTATAAGCAACGGCGGCGACATTCTGTGTCGCCGCCGTGTAATTTAGGGTGGCAAAGGTATCTCTGCTATACATTTTTTACGCCAACCGGCGCGCCAAAACCCGCGTGGCCAGGCCGAAGAACACAGCCGTGAAGGCAGCCAGGACGATCAGGTCGATGATGGCGGTGAGCAGCGGCCCGCCCATCATCGCTATCTCCAGCGCTTCGACAGCGTAGGTCAGGGGCAAAGCCCGCGCCACGATCTTCAATCCCGGCGGCAGCGACGCCACGGGCACAAAGACCCCGCCCAGGAACATCATCGGGAACCGGAAGGCGTTGGCTAAGGTTTGCGCCTCGAAGACCTCTTTGACCGCCACCGAGATCAGGGCGCCCAGCGATGAGAAGGCCACGGCGGCAAGCCCCATCGCCAAAACAAAGACCGGCCAGTTGATACCCGCCAGACCGAAAAGAAGCACGGCTAAAATCAGGACCACCACGGTCGTCGCCAACGCAAAGACCACGCCCCCCAGAATTTTGCCCGCCAGCAACGCCGGCAAGCGTATGGGGGCCAGCAGCAGCCGTTCGAGGGCGCCGATACGTCGCTCAAAGGTGATGACGATGGCTTCCATGCTGCTGGCGCTAAAGAGCAGCGTCAACGCCAACAGGCCGGGCGCCAGGCTCTCCAGATTGCCCGGGTCGCGGATGGCAAAAGCCAGTACGAAGGCCAGGGGGAAAAGGATGCCCCAACTGACGTTGGGCGGCTTGAAGTAGTAGGCGTTCAGGTCCTTGAGTATAATATACCAGATACCCCGCAGGTCGTCGCGTAGCATGTCACTTCCCCTTCTCATTTTTCTCCACCTCCATTTCCTCGGCGCTCAATCCCGTCAACTCGACGAACACGTCCTCCAACGTCGGCTGGATCGTGTGGATGGCGAGCACCCGGCGCCCCTCCGACTCCGCCTGGGCCAGGGCTTCTCGAACCAGCGTAGCGGGATCCTCACATGTGAGGGCCTCACACGTGAGGCGGCGCGTTTCTGATCCCGCCTCTTTCTGCACCGTCACTTCGACGGCGGTGGTGTCGCGCACCTGCTCCTTCAGCCGCGCCACGGTGTCCAGCGCCACGATCCGCCCCCGGACGATGATAGCAATGCGGTCGCACAATCGCTCGGCTTCCTCCAGATAGTGCGTGGTCAGAAAGATCGTCACGCCCTCCTGGCGCAGTTCGGCGATCAGTTGGCGGAGGTTGCGCGCGCTGATGACGTCCAGCCCCGTCGTCGGCTCGTCGAGGAAGAGCAGGGCCGGCTTGTGGGCCAGCGCGGCGGCGATGGTGAGGGCGCGCTTCATCCCCCGCGAGAGCTTACCAAACGGGGTATCGCGCTTATCTGCCAGCCGGAAACGAGCCAGCAGTTCCTCGGCCCGGGGAGCGCGCTCCTCCCGTGGCACGCCGTAGAGCTGCATCGAGAAGATCAGGTTGCCGAAAGCGGTCAGTTCGTCGTAGAGATTGGACGCTTCCGGCACGACGCCGATGCGCTTTTTGATCTGCGGCAGGTCGCGGGAACGGGCCAGCCCCAACATGTGGACCTCACCCGCCGTGGGTTCCGAAAGCCCGGCTAACATCCGGATGGTCGTCGTCTTGCCCGCCCCGTTCGGCCCCAGGAAACCGAAAATCTCGCCCGGACGGACCTGGAATGAGATGTGGTCGACGGCCACCAGGCCCGATTCGGGCGGGCCATAGCGTTTGGTCAACGCTGAGACGTCAATGGCGAAGGATTCAGACATCGGTTTGCTTTTCCTCCTCTTGATCGGAAAGATGGGATAGTGTAAAGTCGCGCTTCAAAGCGCTCACCACGTGAGCGATCGCCAGGCCGACGGCGAAGCCGAGGGCCATATTCGTGGCTACCGAGAGCAGCGCCGTGACCAGGGCGATCCCCAGCTTCCAGCGGCGCAACGCGAGCAGCGGCCTGGCAAGCTCGATGCTGACCAGGAGCATCATCCCGGCCATCAGCGGCATTGGGAAAGCGGCCATCACGTCGGCGATGGACTGGCTCAGGAAAAGCCCGATGGCGACCTCGATCACCCCTTCGATGATGGGCGTGCCGCCGGTGCGCGCGCCGAAGTAGTACTGGCCCGCCAGCCCACCCGCGCCGTGGCACATCGGCATCCCGCCGAAGAACGAGGCGGCGACGTTCATCACGCCCATATTGAGCAGGAGCTTGCGCTCGCTGACCGCCTTATCGGGAAAGTAATCGCGGATCAGCGCCGCCGGAGCGATCACGGCGTTGGTGATGGAGAGGGGGATCTGGGCGAATCCGGCCAGCAGCATCGCCTGCCAGACGTCGTCGAGGCGGGGCAGCGTCAGCGGCGGCAGGGTCAGGGTGAGATTCCAGGTCTCCGGCAGTTCGCCGCGCCAGGCGACGATCGCGACGCCCAGGACTACCAGCACCACCGAGGCCGGCGCGTACCGGTTCTCGCGCAGGAGCAGGACGACGGCAACCGCGGCCAGCGCCAGGAGCGGCGCGGGCTGCATCCACCGGAACGCCTGCCACGCCAGGGTCGCCGCCAAAGCCAGTTGGATGCCCCGCACGACGAAGACGGGCGTGATGTCCAGCAACTTGCGCAGCGCGCCTGTGAGGACGAGGCCCAGCCAGAGCACGCCCAGGCCCAATCCAGAAGCGTAGATCAAAGCGGGCGGCCACGCCTGCGCGATGGCCGTCGCAGCGATGACCTTCTTGGGTTGCAGCGGCATTGGCAGGCGATAGATCAACCCCAGGACAATATTGGTCAAGCCGAGCATGATGAACAGCCCGGCCGGATTCAGACCGTTGACGGCGATGTAGCCCACGGCCAGGGGAAAGAGCGTGCCGAAATCACCCATCGAGCCGGCCAGCTCGCGCAGGTTGAACTCGAAATCGCGGTGTCCTTTCTGTTCAGCCATTCGTCTCGGCCCACTGACGCCGGTAGAGGCGCTGGTAAGTGGGATTGCTCGCGATCAAGTCCTCGTGACGGCCCTGGCCCACGATCCGCTCGGCGTCGATCACGACGATCCGGTCGGCCTTGCGCAGCGTGCTGAAGCGGTGGGCGATGATCACCGTCGTCCGGTCGCGGCGGATCTCGTCCATCGCGCTCTGGATCAGCGCCTCGGTGTAGGCGTCGACGTTGGCCGTCGCCTCGTCCAGCACCAGGATGCGCGGGTCGGCCAGCAGCGCCCGGGCGAAGGCCACCAACTGCCGCTGCCCGCCCGAGAGCGTCGCCCCGCGCTCGCCCACGGTGGTCTCGTAGCCCTGGGGGAGTTTGGCGATGAAGTCGTGGGCCTGGGCGCGGCGAGCGGCAGCCTCGACCGCCTCGTCGCTCGCCTGCGGGTCGCCGTAGCGGACGTTCTCGCGCACCGTGGCGGCGAAGAGGAAGACGTCCTGCGGCACGATGGTCGCCAGCCTGCGCAAGTCCCGCGACGCGATCCGCCGCACGTCAACGCCATCGATTTTCACAGTCCCCTCATCGACATCGTAGAGCCGCGCCAGCAATCTGGCCAGGGTGCTCTTGCCCGCGCCCGTCGGCCCGACCAGGGCGACGGTCTCGCCGGCGGCCACGTCGAGCGTCACGTCGTGCAGCACCGGCGCGTCCCCGTAGCCAAAGGTGACGTGATCAAAGGCGATTCGGCCCGCGAAGCCGCCTTCCGGGCGCTGCGGCTCTGCCGGCTCGGCGACCGCCGGCTCGCGCCCCATATAGTCGGCGATCCGATCCAACGAGGCGGCGGCCGCCTGGAAGGTGTTGTAGACCAGGCTCAGCTCGCGCACCGGCCCGAAGAAGCGGTAGACGTAGCCCAAAAACGCCAGCACCACGCCGATGGTGGTCGCGCCCTGGGCGACGAGCATCCCGCCATATCCCACCACCAGCGCCACGCCGAGCATATTGGTCACCGTCATCGTCGGGAAGACGGCGGCGAAGAGGAGGCTCACGCGCAGGTTGGCCTTCATATTCTGCATGCTCAGGCGCTCGAACTGCTCAATGGAGAAGGACTCGCGGGAGAGGGACTGGACGACGCGCATCCCCGCCACGCCCTGCTCCACGCCCGCGTTGACCTCGGCCAGCGCCTGCTGCACCTGGCGGTAGGCCCGGCGCATCTGCTTCCCCAGGTAGCCCATGGCCAGCATCACCACCGGGATCGACAACATCGTGACCAGCGTCAGCCGCAGGTTGAGCGCGGCCATAATGGCGACGATGCCCACGAGCGTGAGCAGGTCGGTCACCAGGTGGAGCGCGCCGCTGGAGGAGACCTCGGCCAGGGCGTTGACGTCGTTGGTCAGCCGCGACGCGATCTGGCCCACCCGCTCCCGCTCGTGGAAGGCGATGGACTGGCGCAGCACCTGGGCGTAGAGGTCGGTGCGGATGGCGTGGACGACGTGCTGACCGATCCAGGTGGAGAGGTAGCCCTGCCAATAGATCGCCAGCCAGTAGACGCCGTTGAGCGCCAGGTAGAGGAGGGCGATCAGGCCCAACTCGCGCAGGTCGCTCTGGGCGATGGCCGTATCGACCGCGACCTTGGTCAGGTAGGGCAGGGCCAGCGTCGTCGCCGTCACCGCCAGCGTCGCTGCCAGGGCCAGGGCCAACCGGCCCTGGTACTCGCGCAGGTAGCGCCACAACATCTTCAATGCCTGTCGATCCAGGTCGGAGAAACGGAACGCTTCCTCCTCGCCCTGGAGCCGGGTCATAAATCCGCCGCGAATGGTCATTGGGAGCCTCCTTCTTCTTCTTCTTCTTCTTCTTCTGCTGCTGGCGCCATCGTCTCGGCCTGGACTTGGAGGGCGTAGACGTCGTTGTAGAATCCGCCCGCTGCCAGGAGCGCCTCGTGGGCTGATTGCTCTGGGGTGGAATGCGCCCGCTCGACGACTCGCCCGCCGCGCAGGACGAGGATCTGGTCGGCCTGCTGCACGGTCCACAGCCGATGGGCGATGACGAACGTCGTCCGCCCGGCGCGCACCTCGGCCAGCGCCTGCTGCATGCGCCGCTCGGTGTCGGCGTCGACGCTGGAGGTCGGTTCGTCTAAGATCAGGATGCGCGGGTCGGTGAGGAGCACGCGGGCCAGGGCGATGCGCTGCTGTTGTCCGCCGGAGAGGCGCACGCCTCGCTCGCCCACCGGCGTGCCGTAGCCCAGCGGCAGCGATGCGATGAAGTCGTCCATCTGCACCACGCGGGCGGCCCACTCGATCTCCCGCTGGGTGGCGTGGGGGTTGCCGTAGGCGATGTTCTCGCCGATGGAGGCGTCGAAGAGGAAGATCGATTGCAGGGCGATGCCGATGGCGTCGCGCAAGCTCCGGACGGTCACCTGGGTGATGTCGTGGCCGTCGATGGTGATGCGGCCCGCCTGGACGTCGTAGAAGCGGGGGAGGAGGTGAACCAGCGTCGACTTGCCCGCGCCGGACGGTCCCACCAGGGCGACCATCTCCCCCGGCGCGGCCTCCAGGCTGATGTCGCGCAGGACGTGGTCGTCAGATCCCGCCTGGTAGGTGAAGCTCACCCCCTCGAAGCGCACGCGCCCCTTGATCGAAGGTAAAGGATAGGCGTCGGGGGCATTCTGCACATCCGGCTCCGTATCCAGCACCTCGAAGACCCGCTCGGCGGCGGCCAGGGATTGCATCACGACGTTGAGCATCATCCCGGTCTGGCGGATGGGGCGCAGCAGCATCTGGATGTAGGTGACGAAACCGACGAGGTCGCCCAGGGAGATCACCTCGGCGATCACGTTCCGCCCGCCGAACCAGAGGACCAGCGCCGTCCCCACGCCCATGACGACGCTGGCGTAGGGCATCCAGAGCGCGGCGATGCGGCCGGTCTCGATGTTGGCCTGGAGCACCCGTTCGCTCTGGCGGTTCACCCGGCGCTGTTCGAACGGCTCGCGCCCGAAGAGCTTGACCACCAGGATGCCCGCCAGGCTCTCCTGCAGCGTGCCCGTCAACGTCGCCATCTGGCGCTGGACGCGGCGCCACGCCGGGCGCACGCGGCGGGCGTAGGCCCACATCCCCAGGACGACCAGGGGCAGCAGGCCCAGGTAGATCAGGGCCAGCCGCCAGTCCCAGATCAATAGCACGATCAGGATGCCGGTCAGGGTGAGGACGTTGGTCAGCACGATCACCGCCGCCCGCCCGAAAAAGTTGTTGAGGACGTCGATGTCGGCGGTGACGCGGGACATCAGGTCGCCGGTGCGCGCCCGGTCGTAGAAGGAGAAGGAGAGGCAACTGAGGTGCTCGAAGACGGCGTTGCGCAGGTCGAAGACGATGCGCTGGCCGGTGTAGGCGTTGAGGTAGAGGCGGAGAAAATCGACGCCGCCCTGGACGAGGGAGAGGGCCAGCAGCCCGCCGGCGGCCCACCAGGCCTGGCGGGGCTGTCCTTCGAGGATGAAGCGGTCGACTGCGATGCGAATGATCCACGGCGGGGCCAGCTCGGCGGCTGTGGTCGTCAGCGCGGCGAGGAGGACGCCGGTGAGGATCAGCGCGTGGGGCCGCATCCTCTGCAGCAGGCGGCGGAGGATGGGCCAGACCGGGCCGGAGGGGCCGGGCTGGCCGCCGCCCTTCGGCTTGCCTTGGACACTTGGATTCGATTGGGGACCGGATGGTCGGTTATCCTTGGATTTTTGCACGATGTCTCCCATCAGAACGGGACAACCAGCCAGGTTGGTCGGTCTGCTGATTGTCCCGTTTCGGTATTACTTGGATGCTTCGGTTTCAGTCTCGCACGGATGTTCTGCTGCTTCGCCGTGGCACGCCTCGATCTGCTCCGGCGTGCATTCCTGTGGATCGCGCTTCTTTTCAGGATGGCAGCATTCCGACTTTGCATCATGACAGCACATTATTCTCACCTCCTTTTGTTAGATTGGAATTTTCTTCACAGACGACAAATTCCGAGCCAAGCCTCTCGCGCACCAGATTCTGGTAAGCGGCCAGGCGCTCCGCATCGAGAAAGTAGTGGAGGCGATATCTCCGCCGCTCGGCGTGCACCAGGCCCAGGTCTTTGAGCACGCGCAGATGCTGCGAGACGGCCGAATCCGTCACGCCCAGCTCGCGGGCCAGTCGCCCGACGCACATCGCTTGCCCCGGCTCCTGTTGGGTCAGCAGAGCGACCAATTGGAGCCGGGTTTCGTCTCCCAAGGCTTTGAAGAAACGAGATAGGCCCCGAAATGTCTTGTCCATTGAAGCTTCCCCCTAAGTATTTAAGCTAATACTAAAATGAATTATAGTAGAAGTAGCCTGTATGTCAATGTCTCGCATCGCCCTGTCCTATAATATCTATGGCTCTTGTTGGTTTTTGGGTGATAACGTTGAGAGAGTGCAAAACTAAGAGGCTATTTGAAAATTAGTTCTAACCTTGCGAAGGTTGCGCAAATGACCTGAAATAGCTTGTACCAGGCGCCACGAGCCGGTCAATCTGTTCCCAAGGTCCCTGTGAACCTTCGCAAGGGTTCCCGACTTGAATTTTGCTTGTGTCTCAAAGTATTCGCCATGTCGTGCCAGGGTCTCGCCGGATTGCTAAATCCGGCGGTTAGACGGGGATTTGACAATCCCCTCGGAGCCAGGGGGCCAAGTGGCGAAGACTTTGTGACAGTAACGAATTTTCAAATACATTCTAACTTAGAGATCCGGGTCTTCTTTTTCTCCGCCCTCATAGATCCCAACGATCTGCGCGGCGAAGTCCTGGATGCTATAGCGGAGGGGATGGGGCGCGAGCGCCTCGACGGCGCCACCGAAGCTCAGGAGGCGCGTGCGTGCGGCTTGGAAGTTCTCGAAGGGCAGGTTCAAGGTGAGCCAGCCCTCCGCATCGGGTGGGCCGGCGGCGGCGATGGTCGCGCGGATTGCCTCGCCAAAGTGGTAGGGCAGGTGGGGCAGTAGATCCGGTGCGACACGCGCGCGCACGATGTAGGTCGCCCGGTCGGATTTGCGGGCCGCGCACCACGTTTCCCAGAACGCTGTCAGGTCGAAGTCCGGCGGACGCGAGATCGACGCGTCCAGCATCCGCGCGCGCTGAATCTGCGAGACGCGATAGACATGCACGTCGGGCGGCGCTTTTGCTTCCTCTATCTCTTCTAACTCTTTCTCCCGGGCGGCGATCAGATACCAGACATTCATCTTCGCGACCAGGCCGTAGGGCGCCACAACGTGTTGCGCCAGCGCATCGAAGGGCAGCCGGTGGGTGATCTCCACCGCGCGGTCGCGCCAGATGGCTTGATAGAGTGTGGTGAGATGCGGCGAGGGCGCCTCTGCCTGATCCGCCTGCGCCCAGTCGGTCGCATCCAGATGGAAACGCTGGCGCGCGCGGGCCTCCTCGGCGCGGCGGGTCTCCGGCAGGGCTGCGGAGAGCTTGAGCATTGCGCCCCGGAGCGCCTTCCCGACGCCTAGCTCGGTCAGCGGCGCGGGGATGCTGAGCATGAAGAGCGCCTGAATCTCCGCCTCAGTGAGGCCGGTGAGCGTGGTGCGATAGTGATCGAGCAGCGCGCAGCCGCCGCCCGGCCCGCGCTCGGTGTAGATCGGCACGCCGGCGAAGCTCAGCGCCTCGACATCGCGGTAGATGGTGCGGACGGAGACCTCCAATTCCGTCGCCAGTTCCTGTGCCGTCATCTTGCCCCGCGCTTGCAAGAGCATCAGCAAAGTTAATAAGCGATCCGCTCGCATGGATTCCTCCTTGTCAGTCAGCGGATTGAGCAGATAAACAAGCGATCCGCGCTGTGGCCGGCGTTCCCTCCGAGCCACCGATGGTCGATTTCTCCATGATACCAGATGATACCAGAAAATCCTGACAATAGATGTCAGGAAGGGTGCGGTAGAATCATTATGGTGATCACCTGGAGATGGTTGTGGAGCAGAGAAAATCAAAACTACAAGGAGATAACAGTATGAACGAGCACAAGATGTTGGATGTCAGGATGGTGGCGTTGCCCCAGATGCGCGTCGCGAGCGCGATCGGGTTTGGGGAACAGCCGGAGGATTTGGCGTGGGAGAAGATCCTGAGCTGGGCGCGCGACGCGGGGTTGTTGGAGGATCTCGATGCGGTACGATTCTTCGGTTTCAACAACCCGTCGCCCTCGCCCGGCAGCCCGAATTACGGCTACGAGCAGTGGATGACGCTGCCGGAATGGTTCTCAGAGGAGGATGTGACATCGACGGACGAGATCGAGTTTAAAACGCTGGCGGGCGGGCTGTACGCCGTGACGCGCTGCACGCTCCCCGATATCGGAGAGAAATGGCGCCAGTTGGTGATCTGGGGCGAGGATAGTGCTTACGAGATCGCGCAGCATCGGCAATGCCTGGAGGAGGCGATCACGCCGCCGGGCACGCCCTTCGAGGAGATGGTGCTGGATCTCTACCTGCCGGTCGTGAAGTAGCTCTTTCTTTATCCTTGCGAAGGTTGCGGAACTTATTTCAAATCAAAAGTCTCTCGATCTTTCGGAAACAGACCTGTGAAAGATGTTCGTCGCAACCTTCGCAAGGGTTATCTCATGTCGCATCCAGCACGCGGCGGATTATGCGCGCCAGGGTGTCTGGCGCGAAGGGCTTGTGAATCACGTCCTGGAAGCCCGCCGTCTTTAACTCCTCCGCGACCTCTTCTTCCACATAGCCGGTGATGGCCAACGCTTTCATGTGTGGATTGGCGCTTCGTAGTCTCTGCGCCAACTCCTTGCCGCCTACCTTGGGCATAACGATGTCCGTGATGACCAGGGCGATCTCGCTATTCGTTTCATAGACGTCCAGCGCCTCCTCTCCGTTCTTAGCGGTCAGTGTCCGGTAGCCCAGCAGTTCCAGCAGATCCTGACCCGCTTCTCGCAACCGCTCATTATCCTCCACCAGGAGAATCAACTCTCCCTGCCCCTGAGGGACGAGCGAGGTTTCGTACTCTCTGACTTTCTCCTGCGCCTCGGATGCGGGCAGGTAGATGTGGAAGGTCGTCCCTTGGCCTACTTCCGTCTTCACATCGATGTAGCCCTCGTGGTACCGGACGATGCCGAATACCTGCGCCAGACCCAGGCCGGTGCCTTGACCCACTTCCTTGGTGGTGAAGAACGGCTCGAATAGATGGGCCTGCACCGTTTCCGACATCCCCATGCCTGTATCCGCGACGGTCAGACAGACCCACGCGCCGGGCGTGATCCCGGCGACCGGCGGCTCGTCGTCCGGGTCGAGTTGTATCTTGGACAATTCGAACCGCAATTCCCCGCCCCCTGGCATCGCGTCGTGGGCGTTCAGCGCCAGATTCATCAGCGCCTGCTGGATGCGACTGGCGTCGGCATGCACGATGTACTTATCGGGGCCGGTTTTCAAGTTGAGATGGATGTGCTCTGGGATCGTGCGGCGCAGGATGTTCGCCACTTCTTGCGTGAGGGCTTTGAGATCTAACGGCTGCATTTCGACCATGGCGCGCCCGCTGAAATCGAGGATCTGCTGCACCATATCCGCCGCTTTCTTTGACTCGCCGATGATGGTTTTGAGATTCTGCATCAATTTGGGCGACAGGCCGGGTTCACGCATCCCTATGCCCGCGTAGAGGATAATGGTCGAGAGGAGATTGCGAAAATCGTGAGCGATGCCGGCGGCCAATTGCCCCACGGCAGCTAAACGTTCGTGCTGGCGCAATTGCCTTTCGAGTCGCTTGCGCTCCGTGATATCGCGCAATATGCCCTGAGTCGCTATCCCGTCGCGATACGGCATATAGGCGACGGACACCTCTACCTCCAATGTGTTGCCCTCTCTATCCTGCGCGGTGAACTCATAACTACGAGCGGGGCGCTGACCTTGGGCCAGGCGGCGCTCTCGTTCTGTGATCATCGGGCGGCTCTGCGGCGCTACCAGGCTCAGAAAATCGAAGTCGGGCGCGCGGGCTTCCTCCGGCGTGACGCCCAACAGCTCTGTGAACCGGGGATTGATGATCTCGAACCGCCCCTCGTATAGGAGATAGATAGCGTCGTTGGATTGCTCGATGAGGGTGCGGTACTTCTGCTCGCTCTCCCGTAGCGCCTCTTCCGCGCGCTTGCGCTCGGTGATGTCCTCTCCTGAACTGAGGGAGCCGCTAATATGGCCCTTATCGTCCCTGAGAACGGTATTATGCCAGGCCACGATGCGTTCCTCCCCATCTTTGGTGCAGACGGGATTTTCAATGTACTCGACCAGTTTCACTTTCCCGGCCATAAGCTGTTGGAAGACCTCGTAGATCTCCTGATAGATCTTCTCTGGTAGACAGGTCGCGAACCAGTCTTTGCCGGTGATTTCCGTCGCTTGATAGCCAAGTAACTCCAAGCCGCGCCTGTTCATCCGGGTGATGCGCCCCTCTCGATTCAGGACGACGAAAGCGACCCCGGCGATGTCGAAGTATTGTTGTGCTTTTTCCTTCTCCACTCGCAGCGCTTCCTCTGCGGCCTTGCGCTCGGTGATGTCCCGGCCCACGCCGATAATCGACATCACATTGCCGGCCTCGTCGATCATCGCCGTATCCATCCATCCCAGCCACCGCCAGCCATCTTTCGTCAGCGCGCGTTGTTCCATATAAGCCGTGTACGGCGGTTGATACAACTGCTCCATCGCTTGTGCCGTGATCTCGCGATCCTCTTCGTGGATCAGGGGTATAAAACTCTGGCCCAACAGTTCTTCCTCGGTCTTACCAAATAGCTTGTAATAGGATGGGCTGATGAATTGGAATCGTCCCTCGGTATCGACCTTGACGATCAAATCAGTTTGATTTTCTACTAACAGCCGGTATTTCTCCTCGCTCTTGCGCAGCTCTTCTTCTATTTGCTTGCGTTCGGCGATTTCGGAGGCCAGGCCCTCCAATGTCGCTTTCAACTGCGCGGCCATCTGATCGAATGATTGGGCCAACTCACCGATCTCTCCGACCCATCCCACGCGGCTCGGCTGTTCCCACTCTCCTCTGGCTAGCGCGTGCGTAGCGGCGTTAAGCCGGAGAATGGGTTCGGTCACCCAGCGGGCGCTGACGATGCCGACGGCAATGGCCGTGAGTAACGCGATGCCGATCAGGAACGCCGTTGTTCGGTTGTTGGCTTTGATCTGGGCCATAAAATCCGATTCGGGAATTACGACGACGGCCAACCAGTCGATGCCGTAAGCATCTTGCACCGGCGCGACCTGGAGGAAGTGTCGCCGGCCATCGATCTCAAATTCAAATTGCTGCTCCTCGGTGATATCGTGATAATCTCCCAATCGTTCCGTCAGGTAGTCCGCCGCATCGCGAATGGTGGGGATGGCGCTCTCACTGGCGTAGAGCCGCCGTTGAGCCTCGGCATCGTCCCGCGCCGTGAACGGCGCTTCGTCCGCCGAGGAGGCGACCAATAATCCAGAGCGTTCCATAATAAAACTCGAGCCGGTTTTGCCGATTTGAAGCTTGTTCAGGAAGTCGTTGATGTGGGAAGCGAAGATGTCAACCGCGACCACGCCCAGCAGATTGTCCTGCTCATCGTACACCGGGCGACTGGCGGAGATCGCCATATCCTGCCCGGTGAACAAAATATAGACGTCGCTCCAGGCGGCGTCCGCTCTGGTAACCGCCTCGGCATACCAGCCGCGCGTCCGCGCATCGAAATCGGGAACAGTTGTGAGCAGTTCGGTGCGATGTCCTTCGCTATCCGTGGCATATTTTCTGAATGGCCCGCTTTTGAACTCATCCGTGGCGATGACGTAGATTGAGCCTTCGGCGCCCTCGCGTCCGGCATTCGCGAGTCCGCCCTGGGGGTTGCCAAAGTAGATGCTGGTCACCGAATCGCAAACTTGAATTTGCTCCCAAAAATAGCGTTCCAGTGCGATGGCATCGCGGGCGTCGGGCATCCCCTGACGAATGGCGTTGGCGTTGAGGTGATTGATCTGGTGGGATGTAGCCAGAAAATCGTACAGATGCTCCTCAATGCGATGGGTTAGCTCGCTTAGGAGTTGATGCGCCACGTTATTCACCGCGCGTTGGCCGTTTAGAAACGAGATGTAGCCTACCAGCCCGGTCACCAGTACAACTTGAATGACAAACGGTACGATGAGGACAACTCTCAACGGTATTTTTGCAAAGGACTTATCCTGACGTTGTATCGACATTATGAACTCCTAACGTGGATGAGCTAAAATCAAAAAGGTTTCCTTGTGATATAATCCTGGTTCAATATGCAGAGTGTCTATGATGGTTCAGACCCGAAGGGTATAAAAAACCCTTCGGGTCTGCCGAAATTTCCTCTATCTGTATCAGTTTAGTTCTGTGAGTGCCCGGCGGTTAAAACCACGGCCACTATTACGA
>CAZCAI010000005.1:30217-73362 GCA_964496595.1 uncultured Anaerolineales bacterium | reverse complement strand
GCGAATGCTCGAAGTTCGAGTCTGGCTCGCTCTTACTACGGCGGTTTGCCTCGCCCCTACAACCCTCGCACCACCACCGGCAGGAAGACCCGCCGCGTTGGCGGCAGCGGCGTCCCCGGCGGATGCAGATCCAACGCCCACAGGCGCGTGTTGCGCCACACCGCCGATTGCTCCATCACGCGACTGCCCACCGTAAAGGTGACCGTGTCGCCGTCCGCGCCGCACGTCCCGCCGCGTGGATTGTACCCCACGTTGATGGCGTAGACCACGTCATCGCCGCGCGCCTGCGTCTGCGCGAAGGCGCACGCCCGCTCCGCTACCGAGGCCGTGATCGCCATGCCGGCCTGCGGCGTGAAGTCCGTCGTCGGGCTGATGACGCCGTAGTACGTGGCCGGCGGCGTGTGAATTGCGGGCGCGCGCGTTGATTCGCTCATTCGCCCATTCGCCCATTCGCTGACTCGCTGATTCGCCGACTCGCTCCCCTTGAGCTGCCACGTGATCACGCGCGTCGCGCTGATCCAATAGCCGCGCCCGAAGGTCAAGGTCTCCAGATCGTTCGCCCAGAAAATCGAACCGTCCGGCTGCGGCGGCTGGTAGAGCTTCCACGGATCTGCCGTGTCGGTCGCGTCGTAGCCGTAGACCAGGCTGTAATACCCGTCGATGGAGGCCAACGCCTCGGTCACCGCGCGCGTTTCCTGCACGGGGTAGGCGACCAAGTTCCAGCCGGATTGATGCAGCGGAATCTCCAGTGTGCTCATCAGCGCGTAGAGGCCCGCGCCCTGACTGGCCGCCGCGACCTCGTTGGGGCGCGTGCGCTCCGTGGCTAACTTCTGCCACGCTGTCCCATCCCAGAAGTAGAGCCGCAGGAAGTCCTCCTCGCCGGCGGGTACATCCTGCTGGCGGAATCGGAAGTTGACGGAGGCGATCTCCGTGAGCGGCGGCGCGCCCGCTGAGGCGAGCAGGTAGTATCCATCGCCGACGACCGTCGCCCACGCGGGCGGATCGGGCAGGCGCGTGGCCTTTTGCAGCGCGTAGAACTCGCCATCCGCAAACTTGACGTTGCCGTAGAGCAGCACCTGGCCGTCGCTGGAGATGGCCGGGATGAAGTTGTCGATCTCCCCGCCGGCGCTCTGAGCGCAGCGCCCGCCGGGCGGACAGAAAAGGTCGCACTCCGGGCTGCCGCCCAGCGCGTAGCTGGTGACGGCCTCGCGGCGCGGGTCGGTCTCGCCCTCTGGCTCATCCACCCAGACCTGCACATCCCCGGCGACGGCGGCCTCGGCCAGCTCGAAGGTGTGGCGATAATCGCCGCCGGCATCCGCGAGTGCGTGCGCGGCCGTCGCGGCCCCGCCCTCCGGGTAGATGCGCGCGACCAACGTCTCATCCGCTGCAAGCGTGGCGCTGACGATGATCGTGACCGTGCGCGAGCTGATCGGGCTGACGATGATCTCCGGCGTCCACGTCGGCTGCTCCACCAACATCAGCACCGTATCATCCTCCGTGACCGTCTCGCAGCCCAGGCGCGGCGGATCGGCGTCCAACTCGTAGACGCAGAGCCGGTCGCCCAGGCGCGCGCCCCGCGCGATGACTTTATCCACCGTGGGGCGGCCCAGCTCGATGAACGCATCATCCTGGTAGAGAACCGCCTCGGCATAGTCGCCGGGTTGCAGCGAGGCGCCGTAGCTATCGCTCAGGCTGAAGGTGAAATCGGCCAGCGGCTCCGCTACGCTTTCGTCCGGCTCGATCTCTGCGATTTCGGGAAGGGCCAGCGGCAGCGCTAACGGGCCGGTCTGCGCGTTGGCCGTCAGCCACGGGTAGAACGTGGTGATTGTCTCCCAATCGGCGCGCCCGTTGCGCCGGGCCGAGATCGTCGTGGCGCACGCGGCGGCCCACGCGCTGCCCGTGCGATACTCGTTGGTCACGTGCGCGTTGGTCATCAGCGAGCCGGTGCAACTATTCACCGCGACGACCATCCCCTCGTCATTGAGGCCCAGGTAGTTATCGTAGAGATAGAAGAGGTAGTGACCCAACTCGTGCGCCAGCGCGCGCGGCCAATCCTCGCCCTGCGTGCCGGAGGCGGAGCCGTAGCGATGCCATGTCGCGCCCATCCGCGCCGATCCCGCGCGATAGGTGATGGTGTAAGGCTGGCTCTGGGTGGGGATCGCGTAGGGGTTGCTCTCGATGACTTCGGAGGTGTCCTCGTCCACGATGCCGCCGACATCGGCGTTGGGGATCAGCGCGTTGCTCGCGTAGATGCGGATGTCAGCGCTATCCCAGCGCGCGCGGTTATGATAGATCGTCAGTTCGCCAAGCGTCGCCTGGCCGTTGGTCGCGTCGAAGAGAATCTCCGCCGTCTTGTGGAGATCAAATTTCAGTTGATCCAAGAACGCTGTATCCTGGCGCGCATCCCATTCTAACGCCACATCCAAGTTGAAGAGGATGAGCGGGTTATCGGGCGAAACCTCTATCGTCTGCACGCCGCGCTCCGTCACGAGATGCCCGTCCATCCCCGTCTCGGTGGGCGGCGCGCTGGTGTAGTACACATCGTAGGGCGGCTTCTCTCGCGTGCAAATTTCGAGGCTCCAGCCGTCGAGCGCGCCGCCGTCGTAGCGCGCGTGATCGCGGACGGTGAGCGTCCACACGCCGTGGCTTTCCTCGCCCGCGAAGGCGGCCAGCGGTTCGGAGGGTCGATAGACCCCGCCATCGTCCGGCGGGCAGGGCCAGCCGCCCTGGGCCTCATCATCTAAGGTGAGATCGAAATCGCCATCAGCGCCATCGCACGAGGAACGCATCAGGCGGATACTGGTTCCCTCCGGGCTTTCCAGCAGGAATTCGAGATCGCCAAAATAACTGTGCGCGCCGCTGAGCGTGACATTCACATCCACAATCTCGGCGCTCTCTGCGATGGTGAGCGTCGAGGTGACGACGGTGGGGCGCGCGTCGGTGATGGCCTGGGGTACATCGGTGCTGGCGTAGGTCTGGCAGGCGACGGCGCTCGTGTCGCTGGCGGGCGTCAGCGCGATTAGCGTATCGCCCAACGCGATCTCGCCGCGCCCCTGGAGAAAACCGTGCTCATCCGTCGTGACCGGTTCGCCATCGGCGCAGGCGTAGAGCGTCGCGCCCGTGCTCTGGCCCGCCGGCAGCCGGTAGACGATGGCGTCGGCGACGTTCTGCGTCCCGCTGATGACGCGCACCTGGTTGCCGCGCACGCGCAGCGGGTGGGTCTGGGCGCTCACGTTCGGGCGCAGATAGGGGCCGGGGATCGCGCGCGGGTAGGTGTAAGTGTTCGGCGCGCTCGATTTGGTGGCCGGGGCGAGCGGCGCGGCTACCAGGCGGAAGATGACGTTATCGCTCTGGCCGAAGACATCGCTGTTGAGCACATCCCACGTGTAGACGTGCTCCCGCCCATCCGTCGCCAGATTTTGGGTGAGGGTGTCGCTCGTGGCGACGGCAGGCTCCCACTTGCCGCCGCCATCCAGCGAGTAATAGCCGGAGACCGCTTGCATCGGCGCGCCGGTCGGATCAAAGAGCGTGTAGGTGAAGGGGATCGCGCCGCTATCGTGCACCGTCGCGGCGGTGTAGCCGTTGGCGTGGTGCGCCTGCCGGATCGCGGCGTAAGCGGGTGCGCCCGCGTGCTGCGGCGGCGCGGGCTTCCCATTGAGATAGAGCTGTAATCCATTCGTATCGGCAACCGCCAGATCTAAATCGCCGTCGCCGTCCACATCGCCCCAGTCGATGACCTTGGGCAACCCGTCCAGGCGCCACGATGCTTCGCTCGGCAGGTCGTCGCCGGGATTGAGGTAGACGCGCGTTATATTCCAGCTCACCGTGGTCAGCTCTAAATCGCCGTCGCCATCGACGTCGGCCCAGGCGAGGTGGGTAGTGTGATCGCGATCTTTGCTGGCCCATCCCGCTGTCTCTTGGAGCGCGCCTCCTTCATTAAAATAGATCACATCCGGGCTGGATGCGTTGCCGACCGCCAAATCTAAATCGCCGTCGCCGTCCACATCGGCCCACGCGACGTGGGTCGTCCAGGCGCCGTTATCCGCGTACCACGCGGCGGGCCGCTGCAATGCGCCCTCAGCGTTGAGAAAGAGGCGATTGGCGCTGCTTTGGAAACCTGCTGCGAGATCCAAATCGCCGTCGCCGTCCACATCGCCCCACGCGATGCTGGTGATCAGCGCCTCGTTCTCCCAAATCCATCCGGGCGTCGCCTCCAAGAGGCTCGCGCCTCCGATATTGTGGTAGATTTCCAAATCGCCGGCGGCAACCGCGAGATCTAAGTCGCCGTCGCTGTCCACATCCCCCCACGCTACCTGCGCGACGTCCCCCGGCCGAGACCACACGCGGGTCAGGGTCAGCGCCCCGGAGGTCACGCCAGCGTTGCGATAGAGGGCGCAGCCGTTCTCACCTTGAGCCACGGCGAGATCCAAGTCGCCATCGCCGTCGGCGTCGCTCCACGCGAGCGATTGCGCGCCGTCTATCACTTTTGACCAGGCGGGCGCGGCGGCCAATTGTCCATTGTGATTGAGATAGACCTCGCTGGCGTCCAGGTCGCTCCCTGCGATGAGGTCCAGATCGCCGTCGCCATCCACATCGCCCCAGGCGATGGTGGTGTAGCGGTCGGGGTCAGTTGGCTGCTCCCAGACGGGTTCGTCGTCGAGATTGAGGTTCTCATAGATGTAGAGCGAGTTGACGTCCCAATCATTCCCGGCGGCGAGGTCTAAATCGCCGTCGCCATCCACATCGCCCCAGGCGATGCTGGACGTGAGCAACATCGCGTCCGACATCCACGTGGGCGTAATCTCCAGGCCGGCTTCCAGGTTGAGATAGATGTAGTTCGGCCCCGGCCCGCCGGTCGCCAGATCCAAATCACCGTCGCCGTCCACATCCCCCCAGGCGATGGCGTGGGTGCTTTCTGCTTCCATCGAGGCCCAGCTCGCGGTGGTCTCCAGGCTTCCATCCTCATTCAGATAGATGCGATCCTCCCCGCCGTCCGGCATCCAATCATTGGCCACGGCCAAATCCAGATCGCCATCGCCGTCCACATCCCCCAGCGCGACGCTGCGCGTGTGATCGGCCTCGTCAGATTCCCAGGCGGGCGCGGCCTCCAGCGTCGCACCGTCACCCAGGTAGAGCTTGTTGGGCATCGCCGTGATGCCCGAGCCGGCGCAATACTCTTCTCCATCGCCATTGCCCACGACGAGATCGAGGAGGCCATCGCCGTCCACATCGCCCACCGCGATGCTTGTAGTCGTATCGGAGATTCCGTCAGTCCACAAGACGTGATCCAGGCGCAGGCGGCCATCCTGGCTCAGGCCCTCGTTGCGGTAGATGCGGTTGGGGCTGCCGCAGTTGCCCTCCACCAGATCGAGCCGCCCGTCGCCGTCGATGTCGCCCAACGCGACGCTGTGGGTTGCATCTGTCCGGGGCGAGGTCCAGAACGGCTGCATTTCCAGCGCGCCGCCGACGTTGCGATAGGCGCGATTCTGCCCGCCCTCGCCATCATACGGGCCGACACCGACGATCAAATCCAGGTCGCTGTCGCCGTCGAGATCGCCCCAGGCCACGCTAAACACATCGATCTCGCCGAACGCCTGCGCCGGTTCGTTGGCGAGCCGGCCATCCTCGTTGAGGTAGATTTGAATTGCAAAGTGTCCGGGCCAATCGTGGGCGAGACCTCCCACGGCCAGATCAAGATCGCCGTCGCCATCGATATCGCCCCAGGCTACGCTCCGCGTCCGATCCTCGGTATTTTCGGGCGACCAATCATTTTCCATCACGATGGGGTCTAACCAGTCAAATCCCTGGCCCATAACGGCGGGGGCCGTTATGGCGAGCGCGGCGAGCAGTAGGCCGCAGCCGATCAAACCTACATACACACGTCGGGCAATGTTGCTCATTGGATTCTCCTCGTTATAGGAATAAATTTTTGGGGTTGTAGGGGCAAAGCAATCCTAGTATATTTCAAGTCGTAGTAACATCAGATGCCCGTGTAAGGTTTCCTGGTAGAAATGGATCGACTGCGGATTGCTTTGCCCCTATTCACACGTGGGGCGATAATCCCCCTGATTTTTCATGATCTGCTGCCATTCGTCGGGCGTCATCTGGCGGAGGGCGCGCGCGCAGGCCGCTGCGATGAGATCGTCGATTCGCGTGTGGAATTGGCGCGCGACGCCGTCCTCGCCGGCGGTGAGGATGCGCGTCTCGGCCGGATTCCAATCCGCCGCGATGACATCGCCCGTGTGCCCGCTGAGCACGGCCAGCGCGTCGCTCGCCGCTATCCCCGCCGCCCAGACACGGGATGCGCCATCTTTGCTCGCTGTGAGGATCAGCGACTCGTTCGCATTCCAGCGCGCCAACGTGATCTCGCCCGTGTGGCCTTCGAGCACGCGCAGGCATTCGCCCGTCTGGGCGTCCCAGAGGCGGGCCGCGCCGTCGGCGGCGGCGGTGAGGATCAGCGACTCGTCCGCGTTCCACCGGGCCTGAGTGAGCCAGCCCGTGTGCCCTTCTAACGTGAGCAGCACCTCGCCTGTGGCCGCGTCCCAGACCAGCGCGGTCTTGTCCATACCCGTGGTGAGGAGCCGGTCGCCGGCGGCGCTCCATCGCCCGCTCGTGACCGGCGCGCCGTGGCCCTCGAAGGTGAGCCGGCGCGCGCCCGTGTCTGCATCCCAGAGCGCCGCCGCGCTGTCCTCGCTGCACGTGAGGATGCTGTCGCCTTGGGGATGCCAGACCGCGCAATTGACCTGTCCCTCGTGGGCGAGGGCGGCGATCTGTGCGCCGGTGGCCGCGTCCCAGATGCGGGCGGTGTTGTCGCTGCTGGCGCTTAGCAAGCGCGTGTCGTCGGGCGACCAGGCTAACTTATGTACGCTCTCGGTGTGGCCGGTGAAGCTGATGACCTGCGCGCCGGTCGTTGCGTCGAAGCGGCGCAGCACGCCCGTCCCGGCGGCGGCGGCGATGGTGTCCTCCGCATGGTTCCAGGCGGCGGCATCCACGTCTGCTCCCTGCACATCGAATGCGAGGATGGGTTGCGCGTCCTGATCCCACAGCCCCGCGACGCCGCCGTTGCCCGCCAACAGGATCTGCTCGCCGTCGCTGCGCCACTGCGCGGCGTTGATCCCGCCGCCCGGTGCGATGACGGGCAGCTCCCCGGCGGGCTGCTGCGCCCGCGCCAGCTCCCAGACGCGCGCGGTGTGATCGGAGCTGTCGGTGAGGATGTGGGCGCCGTCCGCGCTCCACGTCGCGTGGGCGATGCGGCGCGTGTGTCCGATGAGCGTGACGATCTGGCGGCCCGTGGCGGCGTCCCACACGCGCGGCCGGCCGTCCCAGCCGGCGGTGAGGATGTAGCGGTCGTCGGGCGACCACCCGCCGGTGAAGAGCCGGTCGGTGTGGCCTAACAGCAGGAAGACCTCCTTGCCTGTCTCGGCGTCCCAGACGCGCGCGGTCGTGTCGTCGCCCATCGTCAAGACCTGCGTGCCGGCGTGATTCCAGACCGTGTGGCGAATCTGACCGGCGTGACAGACCAGCGCGGCGATCTCTTCCCCGGTCGTCGTGTCCCAGATGCGGGCGATGGTATCGCGCCCGGCGGAGAGGACGCGCGCGCCATCGGGCGACCAGGCCGCGCTCTGGAGCGCGTCGGTGTGGCCGGTGAAGGTGATCGTCCGCTCGCCTGTGGTCGCGTCCCAGATCGCCGCCGCGCCATCCCAACTTGTGGTGAGAACGCGCGCCTCTGTCGGATGCCAGGCGACGACGCTGATGGTCGCCGCGTGGCCCGTGAGTGTGAGAACGGTCTGCCCGGTCGCGATGTCCCAGATGCGCCCCAGCGCGTCCCCGCCGGTGGTGGCGAGGCGGTCGCCGCCCGGCGACCACGCGAGGGTGTAGGCGTAGCCCCGATGCGCCGGCATCTCCAACGCCAGATCGCCCGTATCCGCCGCCCAGACGCGGGCCGTACCATCCATGCTCACGGCGGCGACGTGCGCGTCATCGGGCGACCAGGCGGCTTCCAATATCGAGGCGGCGCAGCCTTCTAAGGGAAGGAGGCGCTCGCCCGTGGCCGCGTCCCAGATCCAGCCCTGGCCGTTGGTGTCGAACGCGGCGATGCGCGTTTCGGCGTGATCCCAGCGCGCGTGGGAGACGGAGGTCTCGTGTTGGAGCAGGCGGATCGTGGCCTGGGGCTGGGCCAGCACGGTGCGCAACGCGCACATCGCTTCCAACGTGGCCTCTTTCTGCACGGCCTCGATGGCTAAGAGGAGCGCGAGATCGGGGTTGTGGCCGTTGAGTTCGTTGATGGATTGCGCCGCCAACTGGCGGGAGGTGGCGATGCGCGCCTGTTCCTCGGCGCGCTCACGCTCGGCGACAGCGGTCGCGCGGGCGTCCTCGGCCTCGACGCGGTGCGCCTCGGCGGTTGCGCGGGCATCCACCGCGGTGGCCTCCGCGTTCACGGCGACGATCCGCTGCGCTTCCGCCGTCTCGTAGGCGATTTGAGCCTCGCGCTGGCCTTGATAGGCGAGCTGCGCGAGGATGCCCATCGCCAGCGCGACGATGCCCACGATGGCCGTGATGATCGCGCGGTTGCGACGCCGACGCTGGCGCTCGACCTCGGCAGCCTTGCCGGCATCGACAAACTCGCGCTCATACAGCTCCGCGTTGCCGTGCTCCTCAAGCGCCTGGAGATCGGCCTCCGCTTGCCGGAGCGAGGCGCCGCGATAGAGCAGAGAATCGTCCCCGGTTTTCTTCCACTCGCGCGCCACGGGTCGCCAAGGATAAAGGCGTTCTTGTTCCTTATCCCACGCTGCGTTCGATTCCAGCACGGGCGCGACGAGGCGGTCGTGCGCGAGTTCGTACCAGCGCGCGCCCGCGCGCGCTTCCGCGCGGATGATGTGCGTAGCTTCGAGCGCGTCGACGGCGGCGTTGGGGAGGCCGCCGGTCGCGGCGTCGCCGCGCATCACCAGGCCGCGCGTTTCCGCCGGCGTGATGAGCTGTCCGCTGAACCAGCGTCGCACGTCGCGCTCGGAGGCGTGCGACTGCGCGCGGGCTACCGCATCTTCGTAGAAATCGGTGAGCGCCTCGTCGACATTGCCGAACTGCTCGACCGCGTCCCGCTGGATGCACTGATCGGGTTGCTCCGGGAGGTTGTCCCACAGGCGACTACAGACCACTTGCAACTGGACGGGTTCGACGTAGGGGCCGAGCGCCGCCTCTTGGCCTGTGTAGCCCTTGATGCGGCGGAGATTATCCACAAGCTGCTCCGCGACGCCCTCGGCAAAGGGGCAGCCGGCCTCTTGCGCGGGCTTCTGGATGGCTTCGAGGGCGCCGGCGGCGGTGAGGCGCTCTATGCGAAAGCGCGCGCGCAGGCGGCGGGGCAGCATCGCCGTGTAGGGATCGACGGCGGCGACATGATCCTCGCGCATCACGAAGATGAGACCCAGCTCGGGCATCGCGTCTAACGCCGCGCGGATCTGGCCGAAGAAGCCGCGCGCCTCGTGCCAGCGGTCGCGGTGCGTGGTGAAGAGTTCCTCAAATTGATCGAAGATCAGGGTGGGGAGCGGCGCTTGCGCGGGTGGGGAAAGCTCTATCGTCAGGGGCGGGGAGTCGGCGGGCCGCGCGCTCTGGTCGAAGATCCAGCCGTAGTCCCGGAAAAAGTCGAGCAGCGTGTGGCGCGTCAGCCTGGCGACGGCCACGCGGTCGCCGGCCAGGGATTGGAGCGCGCTAAAGATGAAGATGTTGTCCACATCGGCGGGCGCGATGCCGGGCGGCGGGTCGCTGCCGACGCGCGCGGTGGGCAGCACGCGGAAGCCTTCGGCCTCCAGGTTGGGGATGATCTGCGCGTTGAGCAGGGAGGATTTTCCCGCGCCGGATTGAGCGTAGAAGAGGACGACGCGCTCGGCCATGACCTTCGCTAGCAGGTCGCGGGATTCGCGGCTGCGCCCGTAGAAGCGGTCGCGGTCGGCGCGGGTGTATGGCCGAGGGCCAACGTAGGGGTTATCTTTCATCCTTTCCTCCGCATCCGTGATGTTTTAATTATAGTAGGGGCGATGCAATTCTGCAATCACCATGCGCGGTGGAACGTAATCCCGAATTCGCGCCCTCTTATTATCCCTGTGTGCCGACCGGGAATTGCATCGCCCCTACATTTTCAAACGGATTCACGAAATGCACACCCTCAATTACAGATCCGGGGTTGAAGCCCTCGCTCAGCACCATTGGGATGTGATGCAGGCGCGCGGCGGCCCAGATTTGGGCATCCCAGAAACTGAATTGATACTCGTGTACGCCTCGGGCCGCCTCAAGCACTACCTGGGACGTGACCGGAAAGACCGGCCAGATATGCATCCACGCCTGGAGTTGAGCTTCGGCCTGGGCTGGAGATAGTGGCGGCTTAAGCTTTCGGGTCACTGTGTTGTAGAATTCAGAAAGCGCCTGAGCGCTCAATGCCCCAGACTTTGCATCGCGCACCTGCTGGAGTACCTCGATGGCCCGGTGTCGTTTCTCTGGCTCTGAGAGATCGTAGATGTAGACGAGCAGGTTTGTGTCAATCAGTACGTCGATCATAGCGATTTAGCCGTTCTTCGTAGAGTTCTTCCCGCGTCCAGGAGCGCCCTTCGGCAACAACATTCAACTCTGCCCGTTCCCCGGAAAAGGCTAAAATTTGTTCCCACGCGGCCTCCGCCTCTTGGCGTTGTTCCTCGTTTTCCAGCCAGCGATCGAGAGCCTGGCGGAAGATCTCGGCCTCGCTCTTCCCGGTTTCCTCGGCCCACTGCTTGAGCAGTTCATCCTGTTCGGACTTGATATAGACTTGCTTGCGCACCATCGTTGTCATTGGGCACCTCCGTAGAAGTACATATACCGGTTATGTTTGTACATCACAATATACATCGTTATGAGATAAAGAGCAAGGCGTTTGTCAGGTAACCGACGTCTAGTCCCCCAGCAACCATTGCGGGCTGCGAACCACGTTGAAAATCGGGGCAAATGGTCATCAGTTGGATGATAGCGTTTTCTGGGATTTATTGTTGACCTGTTTTGTCGTCTGGATTACAATGCAAGTAAAGTACACTATTATTCAAGGGCTAACCGCCACCAGTCAATGCAAACCAGAGACAAACAGAAGTTTATTCAAGACAAGGCGTGTCAAAATATACAGACTCCGCCTGGAGTTTATGTTTTGTGGTCACGCCATGCGACTCACGAGTTGGTTGCCGATAACTTAACGCGCAAGCAGGTGGAAGAGGCTTTGCGGACGTGCGAAATTATTGAGGATTATCCTGTGTTGCACCGGCCTTTGCCAGATTGTCTTGTTCTTGGTTGGCTTCCAACTGGTGAACCAATCCATATTGTTGTGGCTGTAGATGTGGATCGCGACCGTGTTTTTATTGTCACGGTGTACCGTCCTAACTTAAAGGAGTGGGAGAATGATTGGCGCACACGAAGATAACAAAGGGCGTTGTCCGATTTGTGGTGGACGGCTCGTAACAGATCAGAAAGCGACGATTCCGTTTGTCTTTGAAAACGCGGTGGTCATCATCAAGGATGTCCCGGCGGAGGTCTGTGCCAGTTGTCACGAATCTTATACAAGTGGCAACGTAACTGATAGAATCGTTGAATTGCTTCAGGAGCTTCGCTCACTGCAAACCGAGGTTTCTGTTATTTCGTATACCTCGACACTGGTCGCAGTATAAGTACGTAGTATAAGCTGCTTCGCTTTTTTTACCCTCATTGTGCAGACCCGAAGGGAATTGTACCCCCTTCGGGTCTAATGATGTCGATCTGCGACGTTTGTCCTCACTCACACGCCCCCTCCGGCCAGGAGGCGAAGGTGCAGAGTGGGAGTTGATCGTTGGGCAGGGCGCGGCCCTCGCCGTCGGTGGCGGGGAGGCGCGCGCCGGTTTGGGGATCGTACCAGCCGATGAGGAGGCGGTACGGCGCGCCGGCCTCAGTGAGCGCTGCCGTGTCCACCTGATGCTGGTTGTGCCAGAGGTCGCCAGGCTGCCACAGCGAGGTGGGGCAGTGGCCGCCGCAGGGCGGCGCGTCGCCCTGGGCGCGCTCGCCTCCCGCGCCGACGAGGTGCACGAAGACGGTGTAATCCGTCGGAAGCGTGGCCTTCGCCTCCCAGGTGAGTGTCAGGTCGAGCCGCTCGTGCGCCGGGTCGCGGGCGAGATCGTAGCCGCGCAGGCGGATGGGGCCGAAGTGCGCTACGAGCGGGTGTTCGGGATCGGCCTGGGGCGGCGATGAGGGTCGCACCAGCACCGGCCCGAGTTGCACCGCGTCCGGCGTGGTTGGATGGGTGGTGGAGGTCGCCGGGATGTGCGTCACGGCGCCGTTTTCCTGGTAGTAGAATCCGATCTGGAGGTAGGCCAATCGCGGCGCGCTCGCTTCCGGCAGGGAGAGCGCGAGGCGATCCTCGACGACCGTCCTCGGCGACCAGGCCGGCGGCGGCAGCCGCCCCGCGGTGGGGACGCCATCCCATTTGGCGAGCGCCGCGCCCGTCACATCCACGAGATGCGCGAACTGGATGGGCGCCAGCTCGCGTTCCTCGGCGGTCAGGTCGCGCGCGGCGCGCCAGTAGAGCGTGAGCGGCCAGGCGCGCCCGGCGCGCGGCGATGGTGCCTGCCATCCGGCCAACGCCCACGGCTCGAAGGTCGCCTGCACGCGCTGGGCCTCGGGGGGTACGGTCGGATGGAGCGGCGGAAGCGAATGGACGGGCGCCAATCGGAAGAGCAACACGCCCCCGGCTATCGCGAACGCGGCGCCCACATAGCCGCGCGCGCCGCGCGGCAGCTCCCACGTCGTCCAGCCGAGCGCGAAGAGCGTGGCGATGGCGGCGAGCGCGGGGAAGAGAAAGCGGCCCTGTGCGGCAGTGATGTCCAACTTCAGCCCCAAGCGCCACGTCGAAAGCAAGAATCCCCCGCAGATCGCGGCCAGCAGGAGCAGCCGCGCGACTTCATTCTCATCGGCGCGCAGATCGCGCCGGCGCCAGCGCGCCAAAAACCGTTTTCCCAGGCCGAACGCGCTCATCCCCATGACGCCGAGCCAGAGGAGGTAGAGCCACGTGGGCAGCAGCACCCGGCTCCAGCCGAAGAGGCCCCAGAAGGTGCGGAATTGTTGCCACGTGAAGCGCAGCGCGTAGCTCGGCGTGATGGGGAAGGTGCGGATGAAGCGGGCGTAGCTCTCCATCCAGATGTTCCACGCGAGCGGATCGCCATAGAGGCGGAGGTTGCGCGCCGCCCACCATCCTGCCAGCGCGAGCGCGGGCGCGCCGACGCACGCGCCCCACCAGAGGGCGCTTTTCGCCCGCGTGCGCCACGTCTCCGCGTGCTGATACGCGGCCCACGCCACCGTCCAGCCGATGGCCGGCGCCATCGCCAGCAGACTGACCTTCGTCAGCACGCCCAGGCCCAGCAGCGCGCCCAGGCCCGCGAAGCCGCGCGCATCAGGGGCGCGGAGGAGGCGCACCATCTGCCACGTCATCAGCGCGCCGAGCAGGGTCGCGCCGTTGTCGTTGTTGATGGCGCCGCTCATATAGAGGAATTGCGGCAGGAAGGCGTGAAATCCGGCGGCCAGCCACGCGACGGCGGGCGCGTCGGGGGCCGCCTCGCGACCCACGTGGTAGGTCACCGCCACGCTCAGCGCGCTCAGGGCGATGGAGACCAGGCGCGCCAGATGCGCCGCCCAGATCGGGCCGGGCCAGGGGAAGCGCGCGTGCGGCTCGCGGAGAAATTGCTGGACAAGCTGCGCGTCCTCGTATCCCTCCGGTAGGTAGGGGTTGGCGTGCAGGGGATACGGGCCGTAGGGCGCCCAGCCCGTCAGCAGAGCGACTAAGGCGTAGTAGCCGGGCGGATGGTGGCCTTCGTCCACGGGATTGTCCGCCAAGTCGGGCGATTGCACGGGTAAGCGGCGATGATCGCGCAGGTAGCGGACGTAATCGTAGTGCGCGGGTTCGTCCGTCGGCTCGCCGAAGGGGACGATGAGACTGTAGGCCAGCGCCAGCAGGATGAAGAGGGCCAAAATCCGCCGCAGGTGAGGGGAGTTGAAGAAGCCGCTTAGCGAACGGGGATTTGGCAATCCCCTTGGAGCCTTGTTTAAATCGGAGGACATTGCGCTAACGTCTGAGGATCGTCGGCAGGTAGATGAAGATGTCCGTGGGCGTCGCGGCGACGGGCGGCGAGCGATATAGCAGGTGTTCGTCGGCGTCGTAGGCCCCAACGGTGACGGTGTGCGGCGTGTAGTTGACGAGGCCCGTCAGCGTGTAGGCGCGCGTCGTCGTGAGCAAGCCGGTGATCGGCGGCGGGGCGATGATGAGCGTGAGGCTCTTCTCCATTCGATACGTAGTGCTGATGGCGAAGCTCGCCAGCGTCGCCGGTATGCCCGTGGCGCGCCATCGAAGATAGAGTCGGTGGTCGCCGGGGCGCGCCGTCAGGCTGAGATTCGTCTGCGCTTCGTACGCGCCCGGATCCGGCGCGGGGCCGATGGGACGAGGGTGTCCGTTGAGATCTTGCGTTACGCCGACATCGGCGCCGATGTCGATGAGGGGCGAGTCCTCGCGCAGGCGATAATCGCCCGCGCCCCGAAAGCCCGGATCGATGTCCACGTTCCCTTCTCCCGGCCAGCCGCCTTCGATATCCGAGTGCGTGATCGTCAGCTCCGAGGGCGGATGGGGCGTCTCGTCCAGTTCAATCGCCGTGTCCGTATTGCCCCAGATGATGTTGTTGGCCGCGTGGGCGCGCCCGCCGCCCCAGTTGTAATGCTCCGGGACCTCGTAGAGCGCCAGGCCGGTCTCGTTCGCGACCAGGGTGTTGTGATAGAGCGTGGCGGTGGCGGTATCCTTGACCGCGATCCCGATATCGCTGGCGTAGATCAGGTTGTTGACCATCCTCCCCACCGCCGGATAAAATTCGGGCGGGGGCGTCGCGTGCATCGTCCCCAGCGAGATGCCTTTATCGTAGCAATCATGGATGTGGTTCCGCTCGATGATGACGGAGGAGTCGTTGATGTCGATGCAGTCGTCGTTGACGTGATGGATGTGGTTATCTAAGATGTAGGCGGCCTGTTCGGGCGGCGTATCGCGGATTTGGATGCCCTCCGCCGAGGTGTCGTAGCCCGCGTGGTGGATGTGATTGTGCTGGATCAAGGCGCGCCCGCCGGTCGCGACGACCGCGTCCTCGTTGACGTAGGAGATTTCACTGTGTAGCAGCTCGATCTCGCTGTACTGCGCGTAGAGGCCGTGGAAGCTGTCGATCTCCGCGTAGGCGATGCGATTGAGCGCCTCCGCGCGGGCGAAGACGATCCGGCTCCAGTACTGACCGGGGATGTGGTTGGTCATACGGATAGTCTGCGTCGGCGCGCCCTCGGCCCACAGGCGCCCCCTGATAATGAAGGCCGCGTTCGGCCCGAAGCGCAGCTCGCAGCCGGGCGTGATTGTCAGCGTCGCGCCGGCCAGCACTTCGAGATCCTCCAGGAAGACGTGGGGGTTATCCTCGGGGTAGAAAGTGGCGTCGCCGGTGATCAACCCTTGCGAAGGTTCCAGAAGGGATGTTGGAGGGAAAGTCTCCTGGTCTTGCAGAGAAAGCGTTGTGGCGGAGGTTATGGGTAACCTTCGCAAGGGTAAGATAAGCAACAGCGCTCCGGCTATCGCCGCCATCATCCGCCGGGAAATCTTCATTGCCCGCGCTCCGAGGCCAGATCGCGCAATGTCTCCTCGTCGATGATGGGCGTCTCCAGTTTCTGGGCGCGATTGAACTTGCTGCCTCCGGGACTTTCGCCGATGACCAGATAATCCGTGTTCGAGCTGACGGAGCCGGTCACCTTGCCGCCGCGCGCCTCGATCCAGGCGGCGATCTCCTTGCGCGACTGCGAGAGTGTGCCGGTGATGACGAAGGTCAGGCCGTCGAAGGGGGTGGGTGCTGCATCTTGATCCTCCGAATCTGAGGGCGCGGCCATCGCCAAGGTGACGCCCGCGTTTCGGAGCTTCTCGATATACTCGCGGTTGCGCTCGCGCGCGAACCACGCCGTCACATTTTGCGCCGTGATCGGCCCGATGCCCTCGATGGCCTCCAGCGTCGCGGCGTCCGCTGCCGCCAGCGCATCCACGGCGCGGAAGTGCTCGGCGAAGAGGTCGGCCACCGTCGCGCCGACGCCCCGAATCCCCAGCGCCGCGATGACGCGCTCCAAACTCTGCCCCTTGGAGGCGGCGATGGCGTTTAACAGATTCTGCGCCTTCTTCTCCGCGAATCCCTCCAGCGGCAGCAGATCGTCTAACTCAAGCGTGTAGAGATCGGCGGGATCGGTGATCAGCCCCGCATCCACCAATTGGAGCGCCGTGCGCTCGCCCAGCCCGTCGATGTCCATCACGTGGGCGAAGTAGAGGAGCTTCTGCACGCGCTGGGCGGGGCAGGTGGCGTTGATGCAGGTGTAGGCGACCTCGCCCTCGGCGTGGGCAATCGGCTCCCCACACGAGGGGCAGTGTGTGGGCGGCGCGATGGGCCGCTCGTCGCCCGCGCGCACGTCCGCGATGGGGCCGACGACGTAGGGGATCACGTCGCCCGCGCGGTGGACGATGACGCGATCTCCCACGCGGATGTCGCGCTCGGCCACCAGATCGAAGTTGTGGAGTGAGGCGCGGCTCACCGTCACGCCGGCGATGGTCACCGGCGCCAGCAGCGCCGTCGGCGTGATGACGCCCGTGCGGCCCACGGTGAACTCCACATCTAAGAGATCGGTTGTCGCCTCCTGCGGCGGGAACTTGTAGGCGACGGCGCCGCGCGGGCGTCCGCCCACGGCGCCCAGCGCCTCCCGCACGGTTAGATCGTCGATCTTGATGACGATGCCGTCGGCCTCGTAGGGGAGGCGCTCGCGGCGTGTGGTCAGGTCTGCGCAGTAGTCGGCGACCGCGTCGAGATTGTCGAAGTGGCGAATCACCTCAGCGGCGATGGGGAAGCCGAGCGCCTTGAGATAGTCTAACGTTCCCTGCTGCGTGTTGGGGAGCGCGCTGGCGCGTTCGCCCTCGGCGGCGACGATGCCGTAGGCGTAGAGCGTGAGCGGCCGCTTTGCCGTGATCTGGGGATCGAGTTGGCGGAGCGATCCGGCGGCGGCGTTGCGGGGGTTGGCGAAGGGCATCTGCTCGGCTTCGAGCAGGCGTTCGTTGAGCGCGGCGAAATCCTCCAGAAGAATTAGCACTTCGCCGCGCACGACCAACGTCGCGGGCGGCGTCGGGCCATCGGGGGCCAGTGGGAGGCGGAGCGGCACGGTGGGGATGGTGCGCAGATTGGACGTGATCTTCTCGCCGATCTCGCCGTTGCCGCGCGTGGCGCCTAACGTGAAGCGCCCGTCGTGATAGTGGAGCACCACCGTCAGGCCGTCGAACTTCGGCTCGACGGTGTAGGAGAGGGGCGGCGCGTCCTCGGGCAGCAGCTTGCTGATGCGCGCGCGCCAGGCGAACAACTCCTCGCGACTGGTGGCCTTGTCCAGGCTGAGGATGGGCGCGGGATGCTTGACCTTGTCGAAGCCCGCGGCCGGTTCCGCGCCGACGCGCTGGGTGGGCGAATCGGGCGTGATCAGCTCGGGAAAACGCGCCTCGATCTCGCGCAGCTCGTCGACGAGCGCGTCGTAGACGCTATCGCTGACGACCGGGCGGTTCAGCACGTAATAGCGGTAGCTGTGCGCGTTGATCTCTTTGCGCAGGGAGGCGGCGCGGCGTTGGGCCGCAGTCTTGGCTAGTTCTTGCATTGTGGCTACTCCTCCTGGTGGATGAAGCGTATTGCGTAAAACGTATTTCGTAATGACTTTTTGTGAAAATTTTCCCGCTCATTGAGCAGGTCTGCGCAATCGAATTACGTAATACGCAATACGAAATACGCAATACGGTGCTTCTTTGCTAGTCGATTCTAAATGTCAGCCTGATAATCTCAGACTATTCCTCCTCAATCCGCCGTAAATAATTCGCGGCGGCCCAGCCCTCGCGGCTGGGATCGGTGGTGGATCGGAGCCGCCACCAGGTGAGGTCGTCCGCCGCGACGGGGCCGCTGATCACTAAGAAGGTCTCGCCCTCCAAGGCGACGCCCAAGCGGTCGGCGTCGAGGCTGGCGCCGGCCCGCAGGCTCAGCCCCGCGCTGCCGGTTCCGGTTACTTCGACCTCCTCTCCGGTAGCGATATCGGTCGGGGGGCGGGGCGTCTCAGGGATCGGCGTGGGCGTCGGTGTGGGGGTGATGGTCGGGGTCGGGGTGGGCGTGGCCGTCCAGACGATGGCCGTGGGATGCGGCCCCGGCGGTGGGGAGGGCGTCGTGGCAAAGAGCCACAGCCCGATCAGGGCGACGATGATGACGCCGCCGAGCAGCACGAGAAAACATCCCCATTGCGCTATCATTGCGAATAAGTTTCGTGGTTGTGTCACACTGCTCATTATACCGTGCTCATCTGATGCGACAACCTCCATTTGTGATATTGGGCAATTTGTGTCATAATCTAAAGGAAATAAGGTTTGAAAATAGTTGTTATCGCTCAGGGGATGCTGTTACAGGGTTGTGGGTGGGCGGCGCAATAGTGTTTGACGATTGCGCTCGGCGAATTCCTGAAGAGCCGGATTGCTCACAAGCCTGAACTATGACTAGAAAAGAATCATGGTAAACTATGGATGTGCTGGTAAGGGAGCGTGGGGGGGCGGTTTTTTTCAAACCTTAACCAAAAATTTACTATCTGACGTTCGTTCTATGCTGTTTCGTGATATAATCTAGTTAATTCAAAGTTATGAAGAGGTAGGTATGGGAGCTAAAATTTTATATATCGAAGACAACTTTGCAAATCGAATGTTGGTCTCTCGAATTCTTATGGTTGAGGATTACGAAGTCTTCGAGGCGGAGGATGGCCCCACCGGCATCGAGATGGCGATGCAAGAGAATCCGGACTTGATTCTGATGGATGTGAACCTGCCCGACATCGACGGTTACGAATTGACCGCGAAGATGCGGGACATCCCGGAGTTGGCCGATACGCCGATTATCGCGATGACGGCCAATGTCATGCAAGGGGATCGCGAGAAGAGCTTGCAGGCGGGTTGTGATGGTTACATCCCCAAGCCGATTGACGTCGATTCTCTGCCCGGCCAAATCGCCGATTTTCTGGAGAGGCAGGCGAGAGGGGAGTTACGGTAACTCCGGGCGTCAAAAAGTCTTTTCCATATACACGGTTCGTAGTTTTTGAGGATGTGATTCAATGGCGGGAACACCTCCCTCAGAGGCAACGATTCTAATCGTTGAGGATAACCTGAATAACTTTATCTTGATGACGCGCTTGCTGGCGTATTTAGGGGTCAAGCGGTGCGAATGGAAGGCCTCTGGGTGGAAAGTGTTGGAATTCGCCGCGACATTGGGTGATATTGATCTGATCTTGATGGACATTTTCCTGCCGGCGGCGGATGGTTATGAGTCTCTGGCTTCGTTGCGGGCGCATCCTCGTTTTGAGGACGTGCCGATTGTCGCAGTAACCGCCGATGCGTCGGTGGAAAATATGCAGCGCGCGCGCGCTGCCGGCTTCGATGGGTTTATTGGCAAGCCCTTGGACTCCGATCGCTTCCCCGAACAGGTACGACGGTTATTGAATGGTGATGAGGTATGGGAACGGGAGTGACCCCCCAGGGTGAGACTCCTGATGTCGCCCGAACGATTCCTACCACCGGTATGCGAGGCGGTTTGGGGCGTACGCTCCTCACCGCTTTCTTGATCCTGGCGATTGTCCCCTTAGGATTGATTGGCAGTTATGCACTCCAACAGAATCGTAAGAATTTGCAATTAGAAGTGGAGCGCAAGCTTCAGAACCTGGCTACTTTGAAAGGGGAAGCGTTGCGTCTGTGGTTTGAGGATTTACATACTTCATTTCACCTGGCGCTCTCTTTGTCTCAGACCCACTCCCTGGCAATGTCGGAATCCACGCGCTATACGTGGTGGTCAGATTTAAAGGCCCAGATGCCTGGTCTGCGCGGTATATGGGCGATGGATCGCACCGGGCAGACGATGTGGTTGTTGGGAACTTGTCCTCAAATTAATAATCAGCCCCCCTTTGTAATGACACCCTCTGTGATAACTGCGCCATCGGCCATGACATCTGAACAGCCATTTGAGGCGATGACGTTTTCTATCTTTTATCCAGAAGCGTCAGATGCTGATGCGGCTATGATGGCCCTGGCGCTTCCCTATGAGACAGAAACTTATATCTTTTGCCTGGCGGCCGAGGAACTCTGGGATGTGATTGGGGGGCAGCACGAAGGAAGCGAAGCTAATCACATCTTTTTGGTGCATCGCGATTGCTTGTGGGCGCGGCAGGGGACGTGCATCGAACCGGCCAAGGAGAGTATCATCGGAGAGGATCTGGCCAGCGGTTTCTACGAGAACCACCAGGATGTGACGGTGTTGGGCGCCTATTATCCGATGCCGGCGCTGAATGTGGGCATTCTGGTAGAACAGAACCAGGCCGAGATGATGGCCTCCTCGGATCGAATGGCGGCGACCTTTATTGCGTTGGTGCTGGCCGGCGCCATCGCTACGACGGCCATCTCTGCCGTAGTGATTCGGCAGATCACGCGCCCGGTCATTCGATTGACCGAGTCGGCGGTGGCAATGGCCGAGGGCGATTTGGATCAGTCCGTGGCCGTCACATCCCGCGATGAGATCGGTATCCTGACCTACGTCTTCAATGAGATGGCCGCTGAGCTAAAGTCGCTCTACGAGGATTTGGAAGCGAAAGTCGCCGAGCGGACGCAGGAGTTACAGCGTGCGAACTATCAGATCCAGCGCCGCGCGCTGCACTTTCAAGCCAGCCAGGAGGTGAGCCAGGTCATCACCTCGATTCGCGACCCGGAGTTGCTGCTCAGTCGCGTGGTTGATCTGATCCGCGATCACTTCGTCTACGCTGCCGTGGCGGTCTATCTGGTCGAGCCGGGCGGCGGTGAGATTCGACGCCGCGCGCTCAGCCCGATGGCCGGAGAGTGGCCGGAGCGCTGCTACGCCGGCGATGGCAGCATCGTGGATCGCGCGGTTCGCAGTCGGGAATCCCAGGTAATCACCGAGGCGCTGGATGGCGAGGATGAAATTCCGTGGCATCAACGGTTGCGATGTCAGGTAGCGATCCCTTTCCGGATGTCGGCCATCAGCAGAACCCCTGGCTTGCAACAAGGAGAGCGCGTCCTGGGCGCGATGGTTGTCAGCTCCACCGGGCGGGAGCGCATCCAGGAGGATGAGGTCGCCATCCTGGAGATTTTGGCTAATCAAGTGGCCATCGCATTGGAGAATGCCGAGGCCTATGAGCGCGAACGGCAGGCCGCCGAGCAGTTGGAGGAGGCAGAGGCCTTCAAATCCCGCTTTTTGGCGAATATGTCGCATGAACTGCGCGAGCCGCTGAACACGATCATTGGCTTCTCCCGCCTGATGCTCAAAGGCATCGATGGGCCGTTGAATGAGCGCCAGGTTTTGGATTTGGAGCAGATTTACAACGACAGCAAACATCTCCTCTTTTTGATCAACGACATCCTGGCAATCTCGCAAATTCAGGCGGGCTTGATGGAGTTGAAATTACAGCCTGTCGATTTCCGCGAGATTGTCACCGGCGTGATGCCGACGGCGAGCGCGTTGGTGCGCGGTAAGGATATTGAGTTGGTGCGAGAGATCGATGATCATCTGCCGATGCTGCGGGTAGACCCGACGCGATTCCGGCAGATCCTGGTGCATCTCTTCACCAACGCGGCGAAGTTCACCGAGGAGGGGAAGATCGTGCTCCGGGCATGGTATCCGGAGGGCGGCCCAGGGGATCGGGCGTATATCAGTGTGAGCGATACTGGCATTGGCATTCCTCCGGAGGATCGGGATCGGATCTTTGTGAAATTTGAGAAGGGGCAGGATCGGCAGGCCATCGAAATGGCGGAACGGCGACGCCCAGGGGCGGGATTGGGGTTGGCGTTATCCAAGGAATTTGTGGAGATGCATGGCGGTCAAATCTGGGTCGAAAGCGAAGTAGGGAAAGGCAGCACCTTCACCTTTTCGGTGCCTTGCTATCGAGCCGCGGAGTCAGTGCTACATGGATCCCCTGATGTGCGTGGAGATCGCAGGGAGGGATGAGTGAGCGAAGAACAGAATACAACAGGTAAAAATGCCCCCAACGAGGTCGGTAAACGCGCCGAGCGCGTCGTCTTCAGTTGGCGTCAAGCGTTAATCGACCGGGCACTGAAGTTACTCGCGCTCGTGTTGTTGCCCGTGGCCGTCGGCAGCCTCTACGCTCTCCAGCAGGCCGGGATCATCAGCATGCTCCCGATTGTGATCCTCGCCTACTTGTGGTTGGCGTTCACCGCGTTGTTCTCTCAGATCCCCTATCGGTGGCGCGTCTGGGGATTCTTGATCGCGCTCTATATGGTCGGCGGCGGCGACTTGATCTTTCTGGGCTGGGGGATGAATGCGCGTCTCTTGTTGATGGCCTGCGCACTTTTCGCCATCATCTTTGACGGCGCGCGCGCGGGTTACATCACTTTGGGCATCGCCAGCGCGACATTGTTAGGCTTTATCGTGGGGGAACGAGCGGGCGTGTTGCCGATCCATAGCGCTCAAATTACGTCAGGGATGCGGGGATTAGTTCCCTTGCTTTCTGGTTGGGGACTCTTCACCATCTTGGGCGTGGGAGGCCTGGCTTCCTTGGATTATCTCTACCCGCGTATGCTGCGGATCATTGACCAACTTCGAGGCCGTCTTCAGGGGATGGAGGCGGAGCGTGAGCAATTACAGGAGCGGTTGCAGATACTCCAGGCCTCGAACCTCACTTTTCAACGGCGCGCGATGTACCTCGAGGCTAGTCTGGAGGTCTCTCAGGTGCTTTCGACCTTGTTTGAGGTCGAGCCGCTGTTGGATCGGGCGGTGAATTTGATCACCCAGCACTTTGGATTCTATCACACCGGCATCTTCTTGATGGACGAGGCCGACGAGTGGGCCATCTTACGAGCCGCGTCCTCCGCCGGTGGACGTCGGATGTTGGCCAAGGGCCATCGCCTGCGCCGGGGCGGTGATAGCATGGTCGGCTGGGTGGTGGAGTATCGCCAGCCGCGCATCGCGGCGGACGTGGGCGCGGACGCTGTCCACTTCGAGAACCCCGATCTGCCGGCGACGCACTCCGAGATCGCGCTGCCCCTGATGATCTCAGGGCGCGTGATCGGCGTGTTGGATGTCCAGAGCACTGAGGAAGCGGCCTTTGATCAGGATGATGTCCGCGCGCTGGAGGGGATGGCGGGGCAGCTATCGGTCGCGATCCACAACGCGCGCCGCTTGGGCAAAGAAGCATCATTGTTGGAAGCGTCCAGTCCCTTCTATCGCCTGGCGCGGCGCCTGGCCACGGCCCGCACGGAGTATGAAATCCACATGGCGATGTTAGGCGCGGCGCAGGATTTTAATCCGATGCGCAGTGTTATCGTGCGGAGCCACTTAGAAGTTGAAGATCAACAGCTCTCTGAATCTGCAAATCGTTCCCTGGTCATTGCGGCCGAGATGCGACGCGGTAAATTGTACATCCCGGAGCAGCGGGCGTTGACGGCAGAGACGGCGGACTATTACACGCACGTCCTGCATCTTGCGCGCGCCCAGATGGAGCCGCTGCTCATCGCCGATCTCTCGGATTTGCCGGAGACATTGGCGGTATCAGAGGCGCTTCAGTGGGTCATTGAGGAGAGTAGGGCCGCCGCCGAGGCGCGGAGCCTGGCCCTGATCCCCATCCGGGTCGAGGAGACGCTGTTGGGCGTTTTGCTGGTCTTGTACGGCGCCGCGCATAAGTTCGCGCCGTTGGAAGCGCGGCTCTATCGCGTATTGGGCGATATGGGCGGCCTGGCGTTGGAGAATGCCCGGCTCTTGGCCGCTGCTCAAGAGCGCGCGGAACGGGAACAATTGACTTCCGAAATCTCGGCGCACGTTCAGGCGGCAGCCACCGACATCGATGAGGTGTTGCAGACGACCTTGCGAGAGTTGGGGGTGGCGCTACAAGCGTCCGGCGCCATTCTTATCGGCTCCGGTGACCGTCAACAAGATGTGTCGAGTTAAGCAGGGGTGAGCGGTATGATGATGATGAATAGAACTACACGGGGGCGGATATCGCTGGCGGCTTACCGGGGGGTGGCCGTGATGCTGTTGGCGTTGGTGGTGATGGGGCTTGCGCCGCGCTCCTCTTATGCGCAGGGCGTGTTATCCTCTGCTCCACCCGTAGATCGGCATGATATACCGGCTCGAACGGAGAAGCGTCAGGCGCCGGAGGGCCGGCGACGCCCGGTATGGATCCTGCACTCCTATCACCATGGGTTGTCGTGGACGGATGACATTACGCAGGCCATTGACGAGATGTTGATGGGGCCGGAAAGTGCTGTGACAGGCGAGGTGGAACTGTACATTGATTACTTGGACACCAAACGTCTGTCATTTGATGAGGCGTATGCGCGGGAACTCTACGAGATGTATCGGGAGAAATACCGCGATGTCTCATTTGAGGTCATCATCGTCTCCGATAACAATGCTTATGACTTTATGCTTCAATATCATGACCAACTTTTCCCAGAGGCGCCCGTTGTTTTCTGCGGCGTGAACTTCTTCCAGCCGCAGGATTTAGAGGGATACGAGATGTTCACCGGCGTCGTGGAAGAGGTGGACATCGCCGCCACGTTGGAGGTCGCGTTAGCCTTACATCCCCAGACCGAACAAATTGTCGTGGTCAACGACACAACGGTGACCGGACGGTTGGTCCACGCGCAGTTTGAGCAGGTGCGTGGTCTCTATGAAGATAGGGTTGAGTTTGTCGTTCATCAGGGTTTGTCGCTCGAAGCATTGCAGGCAGAGCTGCGCGACTTGCCGCCGAACAGCCTGGTTCTCCTTATCCTCTTTAATCGCGACGGAGCGGGGCAATTTTTCTCCTATGAGGAAAGCATCAGGCACATCTACGCGGCTACAGACCGTCCTATCTACGGCTTGTGGGATTTCTACATGGAACACGGGCTGGTGGGCGGGATGTTGGCTAATGGCTCATCTCAGGGCGAGGCAGGGGCCAAGTTAGCGGCGCGAATTTTGGAAGGAGAGCCAGTTCAATCGATTCCCGTCATAAGTGAGAGTCCTAATCAAT
Source organism: uncultured Anaerolineales bacterium (assembly GCA_964496595.1). Taxonomy (GTDB): domain Bacteria; phylum Chloroflexota; class Anaerolineae; order B4-G1; family SLSP01; genus JAAAOZ01. Next base: position 48,246 of record CAZCAI010000005.1, on the reverse strand, counting down.
ACATATTCGATTATGAGCAGTTGCAGCGCTTGGGGGTCTCGATTCAAGCGTTGCCGGGCTATAATCCCAATCTGCCGGGCTTTAGCGTGATTCTAAATCGGCCGCCGACCTTTGCCGAACGATTTGGACCTGGGTTGGTCGTCGGGACGGTGGTGATATTGATATTCGCGGGGATTTCAGCCTTGCAATTCAACAATCTACGTAAACAGCGTGAGATCCAGGCCGAATTGCGCGCCAGCAACTTGGCGCTGGCGGCGTCTCGCGAGGTGCTGGAGAAGCGCGTCGCGGACCGGACGGCCGAGCTGCGGCGTCGTTCGGAGCAGCTTGAGGCGGCCGCTGTGGTGGCCCGCGATGCGGCGGCCATTCGCAGTATTGACCAGTTGATGGAGACGATGGTTAATTTGATCTCCGAGCAATTCGATTTTTATCACGCCGGCATCTTTTTAGTGAACGAATCGCGGGAATATGCCGTGTTGGAAGCTGCTTCCTCGGAAGGCGGGAAGCGGATGTTGGAGCGGGGCCATCGATTGCGCGTGGGCGAAGGGGCTGATACCCAGGGGATCGTAGGCTACGTAGCGATGCACGGCGAACCGCGCATCGCCCTCGATGTCGGTCAGGATGCCGTGTGGTTCGATAATCCAGATCTGCCGGAGACGCGCTCAGAGATGGGACTCCCGTTGATGATCCAGGATGAGGTCATCGGGGTGTTGAATGTCCAATCGAAGCGCGAGGCGGCCTTCTCCGATGCGGATATCTCGGTGTTGCAGACGATGGCGGATCAGCTAGCGTTGGCCATCCGCAACGCCCGGCTCTTGACGGAAAGTCAGCGCGCCTTGGAGCGCCTGGAGATGCTCTATGGCGAGCGGACTCAGCATGCGTGGCGCGAAGAGGTCAATGCGCGCGGCTACCGTTATGATGGCATCGTGCTTTCAAGACTCCGTGGCCCGGCCGATGTGCAACCGCTTCTCGCGGAGACGCCCTCGCCGGATGTGCGGGAAAATAAGGCCGGACAACTAATCGTGCCCATTCTCCTGCATGATCAAGTCATCGGGCAGATTATTCTGGAGCGCGAAGGCGCCGATACCGCGTGGACGGAGAATGAGAAAGCGCTGGCCCGGGCAATCGGCGCGCAAGCCGGCCTGGCCCTGGAGAGCGCCCGGCTCTTGCGGGCGACCCAAGAGCAAGCAATCCAGGATCGCATGATCGGCGATATTTCTGGGCGCGTGCGAGAGACCTTGGATATTGATGTGATGTTGCAGACCGCCGTGCGCGAAATCGGGCAGGTGTTGGATCTGGCGGAGGTTGAGGTGCGGCTCCGGGGAGATGGCGAACGATCGTAGCCGTTTGGGACGTTCCAGAAAATCAATCTCCCAAAAACGAGCGGTTTTCTCTGGAACTCCCTGAGTCTTTTGGTCTTAGAGACCGCACGGATCAGACGCCGCGAGCAAGTTACCTGTTTACCAATTAAGATGAGGGACCTATGAAGTTTTGGACAAAAAGCTTGATGGCTCGATTGGTCAGTTACTTCTTATTGCTGTTGTTGCTGGCTATCAGCCTGGTGGGATATGTGGCGTTTGCGCAGGCGCGATCTGCGTTGGAGGAATCGGCGCTCGCGCGCTTGAATACCGCCGCGCACGTCAAAGAAGGCGAATTGAATCGCTGGGTCGAGATGCAGGTCGAAGATGCGCGGTTCTTCGCTTCCCTTCCCACGCTGTCGGAACAGATAGCCACGTTGATCCAAAGTGGGCCATCCGACCCCGAAAGCCCTATGGCCGCGACCTATCAAGCCGCCTATGACGGGCTTACGGCTTACCTAAACGCCGCGCTGGCGCAGAAGCCCGATTTTCGGGAGATTGCCATTTTATCCGATGTTGGGGGGCGCGTGCTCGTCTCCACAGATAAAACGCAAGAGGGCGAATATCGCGTCAATGACCAATACTATATCCAGGGCAAGGAAGATACCTTTGTGCAAAATGTTTACCCTTCGCCCGTGACCGGAGATCGCCGGATGACCGTTTCTACGCCCATCTTCGGCCCCGATGGCGAGCGGTTAGGCGTGTTGGCCGTGCATTTGAACCTGGAAAAGATGGATCGCATCGTCTTGGAGCGTGTCGGTTTGGGGGAGTCCGGCGAGGCCTATCTGGTGGATAAATTCAACGCCTTCATTTCCAGCCTCCGCTTCGGGCCTGACGATTTTCCCCGTGGTGTGCACACCGTGGGCATCGATCGGGCCGTGCAGCAAAAACAAGATGGCGGCGCGCTCTATACCAACTACGCCGGCGTACCCGTCCTCGGCGTCTATCGGTGGATCGAAGAGCGTGAAGTGGCGCTCCTGGTCGAGATGTCGCAAGCGGATGCTTTCGCACCGGCGCGCCGCCTGGCGGGATTCCTGGGCTTGATTGGCGGCCCTTTGGTCGTGTTCCTGAGCGGCGTCGTCTACTGGCTCTCGCAACGTATCGCTCGCCCCGTCTTGGATATTACGTACGCGGCGACGCGCGTAGTCGAAGGTGATCTGGCGGCGCGGGCGCCGGTCGCCACCGAGGATGAGGTGGGTTTATTGGCGCGCACCTTCAATCAGATGACGCAACAATTGCGGCAGACCATCGGGAGCCTGGAGCAGCAAGTCGAAAGTCGAACCAAGGATCTGGCGCGCCGGGCGACGTACCTGGAAGCTTCGGCTGAGGTCGGACGGGCGGCCGCCTCGATCCTGGACACCGAGCAGTTGATCCAGCAGATTGTGTCCCTGATCCGTGAGCGCTTCGATCTCTACTACGTGGGGCTTTTCCTGGTCGATGATGTGGGCGAGTGGGCCGTCCTCCGCGCGGGCACCGGCGAGGCCGGACAGATCATGCTATCGCGCGGCCATCGCTTGCGCGTGGACGAGGGTTCGATGATTGGATGGAGCATCGTCCATTCGCAGGCGCGAGTGGCGCAGGAAGCCGAATCAGATGAGGTGCGGGAGGCGACCGCGGAGTTGCCAGACACGCGCTCCGAGGCGGCGTTGCCCCTGCGGGCGCGGGGGCAGGTCATCGGCGCGTTGACCGTCCAAGACGATATCGCCGGCGCCTTCGACCCCGCGACGATCACGGTGCTTCAGACGATGGCCGATCAGGTCGCTGTGGCGTTGGATAACGCGCGCTTGTTCGCGGAGACGCAGCAAGCGCTGCGGGCCGCGCGGCAGGCCTACGGCGAGTTGAGCCGCACGGCGTGGATGGAGCTTCTGGAGGAGCGCTCCGATTGGGGCTATCGCTATGGGCGGGATCGCGTTTTCCCGACTGCGGGCGATTGGCCGGAGGTGATGCAGCGTGCCTGGGAGGAGAGACAGAGCATCCAACTCCAGGCTGAAGCGCCATCAGAGGCGCCGGTGTTGACTATCCCCCTGCGCGTTCGCGGCGAACCGATCGGGGTGTTGAGCTTCCGCAAGCACGCGCCTTCAGGCTCCGAGGGCGTACAAGTGGCATGGACTGAGAAAGAGCAAGCGATCTTGCAGAGCCTGGTCGATCAGCTCGGAGATGCATTGGAAAGCGCGCGTCTCTTTCAGGAATCCCAACGTCGGGCCGCGCGCGAGCAGTTAGCCAGCGAGATCACGGCCCACATCCGCGAGTCGCTCGATATGGAGACCGTCGCCCGGCGCGCCATCCAGGAGCTTGGTGAGGCCTTGGATGCGGACGCCGTGACCCTCCAGTTGGGAGCGGTGGAGTAATTTAGGTTTGTAGTCCGGCGCGTAATAAAATGGAGCGCCGTAAAGCGCTACTTCTGTCGCTTTGTAGCTAACTACAAACCGTACTAAAAGATAGCCGTCAGGAGAATCACATAATGAGCGAACAGCATATCTCGGAGAAATCAGACGCTTCCTACCCGCGTGATCAAGCGCCGCCAGGGCCGGCGCCTCTGATGTCCAAGCCGGCGGCGGCTGATTTACAACCTCGGCGCCAGCAGGCGCTCAATATATTGCTGGGCATCGCGGCCATTGGGGGATTCTTCACGCTCATCCCTTCCTTGATCAACGTTATGCAAGATCCGGGGCAAATTCCGGCGGAATTGTCTTATTTCATCGCCTACGCCATGATCGTGATGTCCTTCTTGATGCGCGACTTCGATTATCATCTGCGCTTGGGCCTACTCGTGATGGCTGTTTATCTCTTCGGCGCTCTGACCGTGCAGGTCGCCGGCATCACCGGGCCGGGCGTCTGGTATCTGCTCCTGGGGCCGGCGTTACTCTTCCCCTTAGGCGGCTGGCGGATTGGACTTTTCGCGCTCGTCTTCAGCGCCTTAGTCTACGTGGGCCTCGGCGTGACGCATTATCAGGGCTGGATGTCCCTGCAACTGCCGGACCCCACCGAGATAGGATCGCTGCTCTACTTTGGCGCGATGTACTTGTTGGTACTTGCCCTCATCGGGGCGGCGCAGGGGATGTTTAACCGCGCGCAAGAGGCGACGTTGCAGACGGCCTGGCAACGGGCGGAGGCATTGGAGGTCTCGCGACGCGAGAGCCACCAGCGGGCCGATGAACTGGCCTCCGCGAACCGCCGGCTGCAGCGCCAATCGCGACAATTCATCGTTGCCGCCGAGGTGATAGCGGCCACATGCGGGATCACGACCGTGGAGCCATTTTTAGATCACGTGGTAGCCCTGATCCATCATCGCCTGGCAGATATCGGTATCACGAGCGTGGGCCTCTACATGTACGAGACCGCGCTCTCCGCAGAGCGGCAAGCCGGCATAGGACAGCGTCTGCGATTGCGCGCCGTTTCTGAGGGTAGCGATGCTTCGGAGGCGCGGGCAGAACCATCCTCTCGAGATGTCGGATTGAGCGAACGTCGCATCCCAAGTTTAGTGAGCACGGTATTGTACGCACAGGCGGGCCGGATCTCTCGCGAGGGCCAAAAAGGCGCGCGGCAGTTAGCTCTCCCCTTGCACTTCCAGCCGGCGACATTCGATGCGGGACAAGCGGCGCGGGACGTCAGGCGGGGCTTGCGCGCCGAAGGCGTTCTTTTCTTGCAGAGCCTGGCGCCCGAAGCTTTCCACGAGGAAGATTTGGACGCCTGGCAGGTGCTGGCCGATCAGCTATCCATCGCCATCCAGAACATCTCCCGGCTCCAACAAACACACCATCAAATGCGCGAGTTACAGCGCCTTTACCAGCCCTACGATCAAGAGATTTGGCAGCGCGGAGGCGAGCAGCGCAAGATCTTGCGATATGCGCAGGGCGAGATCGTTGAGGAGGTTGAGATGGCAGAACCCGCCAGGGCGACGCGCGTGGCTGTGCGGGAGCGACGTCTCGTCATAGATCGAGATACTCAAGATGGCGTCGCTCGCATCACCGTCCCCATCACCGTGCGTGATGCCGTGATCGGCGTGATGCACATCGAGAAATCCGGCGAGCGCGCCCGCTGGTCCGAAAGTCAAGTTGATTTAGTGCGGATGATCAACGAGCAGTTGGAGCTGGCCTTAGATAGCGCGCGGCTCTTCGAAAGTGCGCAAATGCGCGCGGCCCGTGAGCGTCTGGTAGGAGATATTTCCTCTCAGATGCGAGCTGCGACCAATTTGGAAGATATGTTGCGGACGGCCGTCCAAGAATTGGGGCAACGGCTCTCTTTGGATGAAGTTGTCTTAGAAATGGTGGCGGAACCAGGCAAGCGATCGTATGGCGAATGACAAAAGCCGTAGGACGACGGAGCAATTATGAGCAATTATATGGAAGCTAAAGAACCGGCGCGGAGGTCGCAATTATCATTGCGGGGCGCCCTGCTGATGGGCTTTGGAGCGATTATCCTGTTGCTGCTGGGATCGGCCGGCGTGATTGTTTATCAGCTCAACGTGATGTCGAGCGCTAACGAGCAACTAGCCGTGCAAAGCCGGCGGACGTTATCCGCCGAGGCCCTATCCCGCGCCCGCCTGAATCTCCTCTTGGCGCTGGATGAGGGAATCTTCCGTGAAGATCGTGAGCTTTTTGTTTCTGATGTGCAAGCTCGCCTGGATGAATTGAACGATCACTATGATGTTTTTGCCGCCACTTTCACAGAACCGGATCTTACGTTGGATGCTACTATCGAAAACTTGAACCGCATGGTCGCTTATATGATCACGCTGGTCGCGGAGGAGGACTGGGTCGCGACGCGGCGGACGCGCATCTATGCGTTGGGTAATGAATTGCAACGTATTTCAGACACATTGGATCAAGTGGTGTTGCGGGCGCAAGAGGAGCAGCTCGTGGCTTTGGAGCGCGCGACCGAGGCGCAACGTGCAGTCTCGCGAACGGTCTTCGGGGTGTTTTTGTTGGTGGTTGTGCTCAGCGTGTGGATGGCGTACGCCATCCTGCGCGCTTTCGGGCGCTCCGTGGGCATCCTCGTGCAGGGCGCCGAACGCTTGGCCGCCGGGGATTTAGAACATCGCGTGACCGTCGCCACCCAGGATGAGTTGGGACGCTTGGCCCAGACATTTAATCAGATGGCTCAGGAGTTGCACGATCTCTACGCCGACTTGGAAGCGCGGATCGTGGAGCGGACGCAGGCGCTGGAATCGCTCACCGATCAGATGCGCATCTCTGCCGAGGTGGGGCGTGCGGCGACGACCGTCCTCGACCCGGAGGAACTACAACAATACATCGTGCGCCTGGTCAGCAACCAATTTGGCTTCTATCACACCGGCCTCTTCTTGGTGGATGAAAGCGAGCAATATGCTATGTTGCGGGCCGTCTCCAGTGAGGGCGGCGAGCGCATGCTGGAGCGTCAGCATCGCTTGCGTGTTGGCGAGGGCATCGTGGGGCGGGTGATCGAATCGGGCGAGCCCTACATTGTCCTCGATACGACCCAGGACGCCGTCCACTACGCCAATCCCGATCTGCCGGAGACGCGCTCGGAGGCGGCGTTGCCCTTGCGCGCGCGCGGACGCATCTTCGGCGCGCTGGATGTGCAGAGCGTCGAGGGGCGGGCTTTCACCGATGAGAACGTGACGGTCTTCCAGGCGTTGGCCGATCAGGTTGCCCTGGCCTTGGATAACGCCCGTCTGTATCAGGAGTCCCAGGCGCGGCTGCACGAGATGGAGCGCCTTTACGGACAATACAGTCGCGAGGCCTGGGCGCAGATCGTGCGCGCCGGTTTGCGCGGCTATCGCTTCAGCCGTGAGCAGGGCGTCAGCGCCGATCCGGTGTGGTATGCAGAGATGACGGAGGCCTTGACGGCGCAGGCGCCGGTCCAAGGCCGCAAAATCGAAGCAGATCAGACGGGCGGAGAGGCGGCAGGCTATGCCTTGGCCATCCCCGTTCAGGCGCGAAATCAGGTCGTCGGCGTCCTGGATCTGCGCAAATCGCCGGAGGCCGGCCCTTGGACATCTGACGAAATCTCATTGATCGAGACCCTGGTAGGGCAGACCGGCCCGACGTTGGAAAGCTCGCGTCTGTTTGAGGAGGCGCGGCGGCGCGCCTCCCGCGAGCGCGCGATTCGCGCGATCACGGATCAAATGGAGCGGGCGCCGGACATCGCATCATTGTTGCGCATCACCACCGAGGAGTTGAGCAAGGCGTTGGGCGGATCGCGCGTCGCCGCGCGGATCGGTATCCTGGATCGGGAAACGTCCAGCGCAGAAGAGCTGGAGCCGGTGGGCGATGTGGAGGGTGGGGACGTTGTGGGCGACGTTGTGGGCGACGAAGGAGGCGACGATTAATGGCAGTTAATGAAGACCAAATGATCCCAGATCGGCCTACAGTCGGCCTCTTGACCTATGGCGGCAGCGATCCGACCAGCCATGCTTTGTGGGCCGGCGTGAACGATGTCGTCCAGGCCCAGGGCGCGAATTTGATTGCTTTCGCCGGCGAGGCCCTGGAATCGGAAGAGGGCTTCATCGCGCAAGCTAACATCCTCTACGATCTGGTTGCGCCCCACCTTGTGGATGGCCTGGTCATCTTTGGCGGGATGTTGGCGCATGAGATCGGGTCGGCGCGCGCGCGGGCCTTCATCAAGCGATACTTGCCGCTGCCGATGGTCAACGTCTCTGAGGTGATGGCCGAGATGCCTCATGTGCTGGTGGATAATTACCAGGGCATGCGCGCCATCGTGATGCATCTGGTGGCAGATCATGCCCGCCGCCGCATCGCATTCATTCGCGGCCCGGAGGGCCATGTCGAGGCGGAGACGCGCTATCAAGCCTACGTCGATGTGCTGACCGAGCACGGCTTGCCGGTCGATCCGGCTTTGGTCGCGCCGGGCGGCTTTGGGCTGGATTTGGGCGAGCGCGCCATCGAAATCCTATTGGATGAACGCCAGGTGACTTTGGACGCCGTCGTTGGCGTCAATGACTATATGGCTACCCAGGCGATACAATCCCTGCGTCGGCGAGGGTTTGAAATCCCCGGCGATGTCGCCGTTGTCGGATTTGATGATCGCCCCGAATCGAAATTCCTCGACCCGTCCCTGACGACGGTCTCACAGCCGTGGTACACAATCGGGCAGCGCGCCGGTGAGTTGCTGATGGCGCAATTGCGCGGCGATCCGGCGCCTGATGAAATCTTGGTCGCGCCAGAGTTGGTCGTGCGTCGCTCCTGTGGGTGTTTTTCGAGGCAGTTGCGAGATGTCATCGTTTCTTACGAAACCATCGGCGCGGACAATTCGGGCGGGGGTGCGGAGCAGGCCTGCATCGTCGATGAGGAGATGTTGTTGCAAGCCGTGATGCCCCGGATCACGGGCGTGGATCGCGAGAGCGTCCGCTCCTTGATCGATGCCTTTACCAGGGCGGTTGTCGCCGAGGATGACCGCGATGCAGAGTTCCTCACGATCTTGGAAACGATCCTGCGGCGCATAGTGACCGCGCGGGGTGATGTTAGCGTCTGGCAGCATCTGATCTCGACGCTGCGCCGCCAGGCGGTGACGGGCTGCGGCTTTGAGGCCGGTATTCAGGAGGTCCCCACATTGGCGCGCGCTGAAAATCTCTGGCATCAGGCGCGGATTTTGATCGGTCGCTGGGAGAGCCGGGTGGAGTCTCAAGCGCGGCTGCGAGATTTACAGCGCTTCACCAGACTCCAGCAGATGGGCGAAGGCATGCGGGCGACGGAGACGGTTTCGGAATTGATGGATGTGCTCGTGGGAGACCTTCCGACCCTGGGCATCTCCCGCTGCTATCTTTCCCTCTACGAAGACCCCACGTCCCCGACGGCGTGGTCGCATCTCCTGTTGGCTTATGACGAGCATGGCCGCCGGGCGCTTGACCAGATCGACCGGCGTTTTCCCTCTCCGCATCTGATGCCGCCGGCGTTGTTCCCCGCCTCCTACAGCTTAGTTGTGGAGCCGCTCTACTTTCGGGATAACCAATTGGGGCTGGTGCTCTTTGAAGCCGACCCCTGGCAAGGGACGACCTATCACGTGCTGCGCGGGCAGATTAGTAGCGCGCTAAAGGGCACGCTCTTGCTGGAGGAGGTGGAGGAGCGCGCGCATCAGATCCAAGCCGCCGCCGAGGTCGCGCAGGTCGTCAGCAACTTCCTCGATCCCGAGGTGCTGATGGAGCGGGTGGTCGCGCTGGTATGCGAGCGTTTTGATCTCTACTATGTCGGTCTCTTCCTTGTCGATGAGAGCGGGGAATGGACGGGTGAGCCGCGTCGCTGGGCCGTCCTCCGGGCCGGCACTGGCGAGGCGGGCGAGGCGATGATGGCCGCCGGTCACAGGCTTGAAGTCGGCGGCTCGTCGATGATTGGGCAGTGCGTGGCGAATCAAGAGGCGCGCATCGCGCTGGATGTAGGGCAGGCAGCGGTGCGCTTCGATAATCCTCATCTGCCCGACACGCACTCTGAGATGGCGCTGCCGTTAATCAGTCGGGGGCAAGCCATCGGCGCGCTGACCATCCAATCTACGGAGCGCGCGGCTTTCTCAGAGGAGGACATCACCATCTTGCAGACGATGGCGAGCCAGGTGGCGATCGCGATTGAGAACACACGCTTGTTAGAGCAGGCCCAGGCAGCCCTGGCCGAGATGGAGTCGACGCAGCGGCGCTATATACAGCGCGCGTGGTCGGAGTTCGAGCGCCGGCTAGCGCAGACGGAGCATGAAGTCGCGCGCCCCGGGGCCGCGCCCGTCGATGAGGATCTCGCCGTGAAGATCCAGCAGGCGCTCGCGGCGCGCAAACCTCAAGTCGTCGCGCATGAGGATGACGATGGGGCGCCGAGATCGGTGTTGGTGGCGCCCAGCTTGCTGCGCGGCGAGTTGGTCGGCGGCGTGACGATTGAGGACGAGCGCGGCGAGCGCGAGTGGACGGACGACGAGATTGCGTTGATCGAGGTCGTCGCCGAGCGGATGGCGATGATCGCCGAAAATATGCGCCTTTTGGATGAGACGCAACGTCGCGCAGCCCGCGAGCGGTTGACGGGTGAAGTTGCCGCTCGGATGCGTGAGACGTTAGATGTGGAATCCGTGCTTGAGACCGCGGCTCGTGAAATCGGTGATGCGTTGGGGTTGGCGGCTTTGGATGTGCGGTTGGATGTGGAAGAGGGAGCCTAACTATGGGACACACTAAGAACGTATTTGAAAATTCAAATCGGGCCTCCTGGCGAAGGTCGCCAGGCGTGTTGGTCAACAGCTTAACCTGTCCGCTGTATATAGGATGCACTTTGCGAGATCACTTAAGCAATCCTTGCCCGGTTGGGATTAATTTTCAAATCGCCTCTAAGGAGCAGTTGAGCAGCGGGGGGCTTGAACATGGATAAGAATGGGGGAGCCATGATGGATCAAACCGCCCGCGCTACTTTGGGAAGTGTCATGGTCTGGCGGCAGCAACTGATCCAACGCCTGCTACGGGTAATGATCATCTTCGGATTGCTGATGGTTGCGGCCGGTTCTTATTCTGCTTATACCCGTGGCGCAGTGTGGGCCGTGGGGGCTTACATAGCCGCCTACCTGGGGATGGTGTTCTTAACGCTATGGCGGCAGGCGCCTTATGGATTACAGGTGGGGAGTCTTCAGATACTGCTCTATGTTATCACGTTGGTCACATTTCTTACCCGAGGGGTTGGTGATAGCAGTAGGATATACTTACTGATGATGGTCTTTGTCTCCGCGTTTTTCTGGGGATGGCGAGCGAGCCTCTTGACATTGGGGCTTGTCGTGTTGACGATGGGCGGTATGTCGTTCGGCTTTACCTCTGGGTACATTGCTAACTACCAAGAGGTCGTCTCGACCGATCTGACTAGCTGGATCGCGCTGTCGGTTGATCTGCTCAGTATGAGCGTTTTTGTGGCGGTTGTCTTGCGCTATTTTATCTTTCGCTTTGATACTTATGTGGCTCAGAGTCGCAGATTGGCGCGAGAATTGGAGCAAAATCAGGCCGCACTGGAAGCGCGGGTGGCAGCGCGAACCTCCGCTCTGGAGGAGCGCGGCGCGCAATTGGAGACTGCCTCCCAGGTGGCCCGGGAGGCGGCGGGCATTCGAGATATCGAGCAATTGCTGGCGCAAACCGTCACGCTTATCTCGGAACGTTTTGGCTTCTATCATACCGGCATCTTTCTGGTGGATGAAGCCGGCGAATATGCGCTCTTACGGGCCGCTTCGTCGGCGGGGGGGAAGCGTATGCTGGCGCGTGGGCATCGGTTGCGCGTAGGCGAGCAGGGCATCGTCGGTTATGTCACGGAGCACGGCGAGCACCGCATCGCGTTGGACGTGGGCGAGGATGCGGTCTACTTCGATAATCCCGATATGCCAGAGACCCGTTCCGAGATGGCGCTGCCCTTACGGGTGCGCGGGGAGACCATCGGGGCGTTGGATGTGCAAAGTGTCGAGCCGGAGGCGTTTACCTCGGAAGATGTAACCGCGTTGCAGACGTTGGCGGATCAGGTGGCCGTGGCGGTAGACAATGCGCGCCTCTTTGCGGAGAGTCAGGAAGCGCTGGAGGCGGCGCGGCGCGCCTACGGCGAATTGAGTCAGGTGGGGTGGCAAGAGCTGCTTCGCTCGCGATCTAAGTTGGGGGCACGGTATGATCCCCGGTCTGTCCTATCTTCCAAAGGACGCCAACGTGAGGGCGTGAAACTGGCGCTTGGGGAGGGGCAGCCCATCGCCGATGCGGAGGGGCAATTGAACACCCTCGCCATTCCTGTTGAAGTGCGCGGACATAAGATTGGTGTGATCGATGCGTATAAATCTGCCGCGGACGGCGAGTGGACTCCAGAAGAGATCGAAGTGCTGGAAACCCTGACGAGCCAATTGAGCCAGGCCTTAGAAAGCGCGCGCCTCTACGAGGACACCCAGCGCCGCGCGGTGTTCGAGCGGGTGACCGGCGAAATTGCCAGCCACTTCCGCGAATCGCTGGATGTTGATCGCATCCTCCGGACGGCGGCCAGCGAATTCCAAAACGTTCTGAACCTGGACACTGTGGAAATTCGGATGGGGCAGCCGCTTTCATCCGACGAAATGCACGAATAGATATAGATTGGGAGATAAATTATGAACAAGCAAGTGATCAAGGCGTGCGTGGGGATCTTGATCTGTTTGGTGTTAGTAGCTTGTAACGGCTCCGCGTTCGAACCCGAACCGCAAATGGATAAGGTGACCTTGCAATTGCAGTGGGTTCCGCAGACGCAATTCGCCGGTTATTACGTCGCGCTCTCGAAAGGCTGGTATGCCGAGGAAAATATTGATTTGACCATTAAATCCGGCGGCCCCGACATCCTGCCGGTGGATCGTGTGACTTCTGGCGTCGCGCAGTTTGGAACCGCCGTCTTGCCCGGTTTGGTTGATGCTATCGATGCCGGTGATGATCTGGTCAGCATTGCTCAAATTCAACAGTCCAACGGCTTACTTCTGTTGTCCAAGAAATCTTCGGGAATCAGCGGGCCGGAGGATTTTGTCGGCAAGCGCGTGGGAGTGTGGTTGGGTGGCTGGGAGACGCAATTCAATGCGCTCATCGCTCAGGAGGGGATTGATCCCCATTCCTTCGAACTGGTCTCCCAGGGCTTCAGCATGGATCCTTTCCTGGAAGGTGACCTTGATGTTGCATCGGCGATGATTTACAATGAATACCTTGTCGTGCTAAGGAGCGGCATCTCTGAGGATGAGCTTAACATCATCGACTATGCGGATTACAATCTGGATTTCCCTGGGGATCTACTGTTTACCTCACGGGACCTGCTGGAGAACGATCCCGATCTCTGTGTGCGGATGTTGCGGGCCTCGCTACGCGGTTGGGAGTATGCGATCAGGAACCCGCCAGAAGCGGCGGAGATTGTCATCGATTTTGATCAGAGCGGCCTGTTGGAATACAGGCATCAACTCGCTATGATGAAAGAGGTTGCTAAACTGGTGGCGCGCTCGGTGCGCCCGATTGGGTACACAGAGCGCAGTGACGTTGTGCGGCTCATCGGGACCCTCTCTGCGGGCGGCGTTTTAGAGAATGATTTACAACCAGAGGATATCTATGATAGTGCTATATGGGAGCAGGCGACTGCTCAAGAGTAAGGTGGTTGAATGATGCAACGATTCCTTCGCAGGTTTTCCGTCCGGCAGCGGATCTTCGGCGGCCTGATGCTGTTAGTTGTGTTTTTGCTCCTCTCTATTCCGGTGTTGATCTTGCAGCGGAATACGATGGACAGCACCATCGAACAGTTATTGGACGTGAGAGCGCGCGCGGATCGCTTGCTGCTCAGCGCTTCCGTGCGGATACAACTTTCTCGTGTGGATCTGCTGCGTTACACGCAGGACTTAGTAGTAGCTCCCTACGAGGCCCTGGATCATATAACTCAGGCCCAAGCTCTGCTTGAAGAAACAGCATCTTTGCTGGTAGAGCCTGAAATGCAGCAGGATCTGGCGAGAGTTCAGGAAGCCCTTGTGGAGTATGAAACGTTCATCAATGAGATTTTGGCTGCGCGTACAGCGGAAGAGGACGCGCGAGCAGCGCGGCTGGAGTTCGAAGCGCAGCGCTTGGGGCAGGATATCGGATCACTGATTGAAGTGCTGGTCGAACGTAATCAGCAGCGCCAGGCGGAAGTCTCCGCTGTGTTCCGCAGGCAAGCTGAGCAGCGCCTGAATTGGGTCGTACTGAGCTATATCGTCGCTGTGGTGATCGGCATCGTAACGGGATGGCTTGTGCAACGGAGCATCACAGACCCCGTGGCTAAATTGCGCGCAGGCGCTGAGGCATTCAGTCGGGGGCAAATGGATGTGGCGATTCCCGTTACCGGCGCGGATGAGTTAAGCGTCCTCGCGGAGACCTTTAATCGCATGTCCACGCAAATTTCCCAATCTTACCTTGATTTGGAGCGGCGCGTGATGGAGCGAACCCGTGACTTGGAACGCCGCTCGAAATATCTGCGCGCAGCGGCTGAGGTGGGACAGGCAACCAACGAAATTTTGGACTTGGATGAGTTGTTTCGACGCTCGGTCGAACTGATCCGCGAACACTTTGATCTATATTATGTGGGGTTGTTCCTGATGGACGAGGCCGGGGAATGGGCGGTGTTACGAGCCGGGACCGGAGAAGCGGGCAAAAAGATGCTGGCGCGCGGTCATCGCATCCGTGTGGGCGAGGGCATGATCGGTTGGAGCGTGGAGAACGCTCAAGCTCGCGTGGCGGAGGATGTGGGGGGCGACGCGGTGCGCTTGGCGACCGCCGAGTTGCCGGAGACACGCTCCGAGGCAGCGATTCCCCTGCGGGCGCGCGGCAGTGTCTTGGGGGCACTCACCGTGCAGGATAGCGAGCCGCAGGCCTTTGACGAAGCCGCGCTCTCCATTCTTCAGATTGTGGCCGATCAACTGGCGGTGACCATTCGTAATACCCGGCTGTTTGCAGCGACTGAAGCCGCGCTGGAGGCCGAGCGCCGGGCTTATGGCGAAGTTACACGCGCTGCTTGGGCCGAATTTTCGCGACGGCAGCAAGGTTATATCTGCGAATCGGATATCGGCCTTGTTCCGACGGCGGGTGCATGGCGTGCGGATATGGTCGCTGCGCAACGCGCCAGTGAGGCCGTGCAGGCGGATGAGACGACCCTGGCGCTGCCGATCCGGGCGCGGGATGAGAGCATCGGCGTCGTATACCTGCGCAAACAGGCAGATGAGGGAAAGTGGGATGATAGAGAGTTGGCGTTGATGTCCAACCTGGTCGAGCAACTGGGCGTGGCGCTGGAAAGCGCGCGCCTCTACGAGGACACCCAGCGCCGCGCCGCCCGCGAGCGCGTGGTCAGTGAGGTGACGACCAAAATGCGCGAATCCTTGGATATGGATAGCGTGATGCAAGCTGCCGTGAGCCAGATGCGCGAAGCGCTCAACATCGCCGAGGTGGAGATCCGATTGGAACCCGGCGAAGTTGAGACATGAATTGGACGCGGGCGCTACGGAACAAAAGTAGCAACGAGGATATTATGGACGAAGAACGGCGTAGATACACAAAACTCCAGACCAAAGTGGGTATTATTTTCGCAGCTTTGACGGTGGTCGTCGTGGCAGGGGCGCTATCCGCCTTGTACTTTGGCGCGCGCGACCGCATCCGCCAAAGTGTACGGCGGCGCCTGCACGACATCGTCGCGATTGCCGCGCAGCGCATTGACGGCGATCTTCACACGACTCTCACCGATCCCGAACAGGAGGGTAATGAGGCCTACCGCCAGATCAAGCGCACTCTTCAGGAGATTCGGGACATCGACAGTGATCTCTATTACGTCTACACCGTGCGCGTCAATGTGGAGGGGGATATATGGTTTGTGGTCGATGCCGAAGAAGATCCCGATGAAATCTCCCATCTGGGTGATATCTACGACGATGCCAGCGAGCTATTGCGCACCAACATCGCGACCCTCGACCGGCCCATCGTCGAGGAATCGTTCTACACAGATAAGTGGGGCACCTGGCTCACAGGCTATGCGCCCATCCGTAATGCCGAAGGCGAACGGGTCGCGGTGTTGGGCATCGACATCAACGCGGATCAGGTCAGGGCTTATGAGCGTCAACTTCTGTTCCGGGCATTGATTGTCTTGGGATTTGCTTTACCCGTTGCACTACTGTTGGGTTGGATCATCGGACGTCGTATCGCGACACCCATCGCACAACTTACCTCAGCAGCGTCCGCCCTCGCTGCCGGCGATAGGACTCAATCCATTCCCGCCCTTCGACGAAATGATGAGCTTGGCATCCTGGCCCGTGCTTTCGCGCAGATGGCGAAGCAACTTCGAGGGTTGATCCGCGAGCTTGAGGATCGCGTCCAGGCGCGGACCGACGATCTGGCCCAGCGCTCGCGGTATTTGGAGACCTCAGCGGAAATCGGACGGGCGGCTGCGTCCATCCTGGACGCCAATGAATTGATGGATACCGTGGTGGATCTGATCCGTGAGCAGTTTGATCTCTATTATGTAGGATTATTTCTCGTCGATGAAAACGGTGAATGGGTCGAGCCACGGGCCGCCAGCGGTGAGGCCGGGCGCGCGCTGATGGCCCGAGAATTTCGCCTCCGGGTGAGCGAGGGCATGATTGGATGGGCCATCCAGCACGCTCAAGCGCGCATCGCCGACTTCGCCGAGAGAGATGAAGTGCGCGTGACCCTTGATGAATTGGCGGAGACCCGCTCCGAGGCCGCGTTGCCGCTGCGCTCGCGTGGTGAGGTGATCGGCGCGCTATCGGTGGCGAGCGATCAGCCCGAGGCCTTCGATGAGACCCTGATCACCGTCTTGCAAACGATGGCCGATCAGGTGGCGGTAGCGCTGGATAATGCGCAGCTTTACCAGGCCTCGCAAGCGGCCCTGGAAGCGCAGCGACGTGCCTACGGCGAAGCAGGCCGCAAAGCGTGGTGGCAGTTGTCCCAGGCCCGGCGGACACAGGGCTATCGCTGTGACCAATTCGGCCTGAACCCCGCCGAAGATGCATGGCGACCAGAGATGCGGCAGGCCATCGCATCGGGGAACATCGTGAAGGTGGCGGCGCCAGCGGAGAAGGTGGTCGCGGTGCCCATTCAAATTCACGGCCAGACTGTGGGGGTCTTGCGTTTCCGCAAGGAAGAAGAGGATTGGCTCGATGAGGAGATCGGCCTGCTCGAGACGCTGGCGGATCGATTGAGCACCGCCTTGGAAAGCGCCCGCCTCTACGAGGACACGCAGCGCCGCGCCGCCCGCGAGCAACTGGTCGGCGAGGTGACGGCCAAAATACGCGAGACTCTGGATATGGAGACCGTATTAAAAATTGCCGCCGATGAGATGCGCCAGGCGTTGGAATTGCCCGAAGTTTCCGTGCGCCTGGTGCAGTTGGACGAGTGAGATGTGAAGCGTCAAGCGAGAGGTCGCCCCTCGCTGTGATTCTTTGAGTGTCTCACTGTGGAGAGTGGAAATGTGGAGAGGAGGAGATTTTATGAGTGTTAGTTTGCGTTGGGTAGCGTTGGTTATGGTGATTCTGGCCTTGATTCTGGTCCCGTTTGTTATTTGGGGAGAACAAATTGAAGTGTGGACGCATCATTTTATCGAGTCGACTGAGGACAATGCCGGGTGGGTGATGGTGGTGCTCGGTGGCTTGCTGTCATTGGACGTCCTCTTACCGGTGCCTTCCAGTTTAGTCAGCACGGCTTGCGGATTTCTGTTGGGCTTTATGCCGGGGATGTTGACCTCGCTTGTGGGGATGATCATCAGCAACGCGCTGGGCTTCACAATGGGAGCGCGACTCGGGCGCCCGTTTGCTCACAAGCTAGTTGGCAAGCCTGAATTGGAGCGTTTGGAGCAACTCAGCCAACAGTTCGGCGATTGGGCGATCATCGTGGCGCGGCCGGTGCCGGTGCTCGCCGAAGCCTCGATGCTCTTTGCGGGGATCGGGCGCATGTCCATGCCGCGTTTTATGCTGCTGTCGGGCTTGGCCAGCCTGGGGATTTCGCTGGTCTACGCGGCGGTGGGCGCCTTTTCGGCCACCGAGGGGTCGTTTCTGTTGGCGTTCGCCGGCGCTGTCTTAGTTCCCGGCCTGGCAATGCTCGTGTTCCGCAAGCGCGTTCCAGCATCGTGAGGCGGATGATATGATGAAAATGACATCTACCGAGCAATCTGTGATGAATAGCCGGGTGCGGCACTGGTTCCAGGAACACTACGAGTTCGC
>CAZCAI010000005.1:0-30117 GCA_964496595.1 uncultured Anaerolineales bacterium | reverse complement strand
TCCGCCGCGTTGCTCAATGGATTGTTGCTGCTACTGCTGGCCGCCACGATTCTAGGAACGGCCATCGTGCTGCCGTTGGAACCGGAAGAATGGATTTTCAACGCTATCTTCGGTGTGTTGTTGACCGGATTGTTCCTCTGGTTCCGCCGCCTGGTGCGACAGGGGCGCTTGCGAGGTGTCAGCTATGTGCTGGCGACGGTGTTGTGGACAAGCGTCACCGTGTTGGTACTGATGGGCCAGGGCGTGCGCGACTCCAGTGTGGTGGGATATTTCCTGGTCGTCACCTTTGCCAGTTTGTTGTTGGGAGGGCGCGGCGTATGGATCTATGGCGCCTTGAGCATGATAGCCCTGACCGCTATGTACGTTGCGGAAATTACAGGTTTCCTGAATATCACACCCGCCGCCAATGTCAGAGTGGCTGATTGGATGGTGATCAATCTGGTATTATTCTTGACGGCGTCGCTCTCGCGCTCGGCCGTGAACGCCCTCGATAGGAGCGTGACCCGTTTACACGAGAACGAAATCGCGCTGGCTGAGAGCAACCGCGCATTGCAGGCGGAGAGCGCCCGACTGGAAGCCCGCACGAATCAATTAGAACTTCGCACCAGCCAGTTGCGCGCCATCACCGAACTTGGGCGTGTCGCCACCACCATCCATGAACAGGAAGCCCTGTGCGTTACCGTCCCGAAGCTGATCGGCGAACGGCTGGGATTAGACTACGTTGGGCTGTTCCTGGTGGATGAGGCGCAAGCCCATCTGGTCTTGCGAGGGAGCTATAGCTCATCCGGCAAGGATCCGCTCGTGGGACGCGAGGTGTCGCTTCGGGCCGACGATGTGATCGCCACCACAGCCGTTGCTGGAGAGGCGCGTCTGGTTGCGGAGATGGACGATGCGGCGGCTCCAGCGACTCACTCGCGGCTCGTGTTGCCGATTGTCGTGGAGGCGAATGTGTTGGGCGTCCTCGACCTCCATAATGCATCCTTCAATGCATCCCCCGCCGCTTTCAATCGGCAGGATGTGACGGTCTTGCAGAGCCTGGCGGATCAATTGGCCGTAGCGTTGGAAAGCGTGAAGTTGTTCGCTGAAACTCAAGAGGCTTTAGAGATGGCCCAACACGCTTATGGTGAAATCAGTGGTCGCGCCTGGGGAGAAATGTTACGGAACGTCGGATTCACGGGCTTTCGCAGCCGGGAGCAAGAAATATCGCCGTTGGATGCGCGCCTCACGCCGGAAATCGAGCAGGCCCTGCGGGAGAAACAATTGGTGCATATTCCCGGTGACGCGGAGAAGGATCACCTCCTGGTGCTCCCGATCAAAGTCCGGGATCGGGTGATTGGCGTTGTAGATACCTATAAACCCGGACATACCCCCGGGTGGACGGAGACGGAAATCGAAGTGCTGCGGGAGCTTTCGGAGCGGCTGGGGATGGCCTTAGAAAGCGCGCGTCTCTACGAAGACACCCAACGCCGCGCCGCCCGCGAACAACTGGTCAGTGAGGTGACCGCCAGGATGCGGGAGACCTTAGATATGGAACGGATTCTCCGCACCGCAGTATCAGAAGTACGCAGATCCTTAGATCTGGAAGAGGTGGAGGTCTATTTGAGCCGCTCTTCCGCTATTGAACCGACGCAATAAGGCAACCAGGAGGCGAGAGATGCGACGCGTATTAGGCATAATTGGGATTCTCATTATCGTAATCGGCGGCGGTGGTGGGGGATGTGCGCCAGAGCCTGAGCCGATAAAGATCGGAGTCCAGGGGCCGATGACCGGGGAATGGGCGGCCGAGGGCGAGGGCTTCCGCCGCGCAGTCACCTTGGTGGCCGATCAAATCAATGAGCAGGGCGGCTTGTTGGATGGGCGTCCGGTGGAGATATTGATTGAAGATGATCGCGGCGATCCCGATGTAGCGCGGCGTGCGGCGCAGCGGATGGTTGAAGAAGGGGTCATCGCCGTCATCGGCGGCTACAACTCCGACGCTGTGGAAGCGGCTATGGACATCTATGCCGCGGAGGACATTCTCCATTTGGCGCCCTCCGCCACGGCCACCCATCTGACACAGAAAGGCCATGATACCTTCTTCCGGCTCTGCTTTCCCGACGCGCGACAAGGCGTGTTTGCCGCGGAATTTATGCTGGAAACCTTGGGCCTTGATCAAGCGGCGGTGGTCCATGACGGCTCCGATTACTCCCTAGGCCTGGCCGAAGTCGCTCGCGACTCGGTGATGGAGCAGGGGGGCGATGTTGTGATGTTTGAAAGAATCTCTCCCGGCCAGCGTGATTTCAGCGACCTCTTGAGTGAGCTTCAGAGTTCGCAGGCGGAAATCCTCTTTTTCAGCGGCTATTACCCGGATGCCGCCTTGCTCATCCGGCAACTACGAAATGATCCCGCGTTGAGGGATGTTGAATTTATGGGCGGGGACGCGGTCTACAATCCAGAATTTATTTCTATCGCGTCCGGCGAGTCGGCGGTCGGCGCGATGGTGACAACGATGCCTCTGCCGGAGGATATCGATACCCCGGAGGCCACTTCCTTTCGGGAGGACTATGCGGCGGCGTACGGCTCGCCGGCCGGCTCCGTCTGGACGCTCACAGCAGCCGACGGCCTCAGATTGATCGCGCGGGCGATTGAAGAGACCGGCACAACTGAGGCATCTGAGCTGGCTGACTATCTTCACAATATGGGCGAGTACCAGGGTGTAAGCGGCGCAATCCAGGGCTTTGACGCGCAGGGTGAGCGTTTGGGATCGCCGCTCACAGTCTACATCGTGAACCGTAATTGGAAATTTGTTCCTTATCAGCCTTGATTTTAGAAGTAGATGCCGTTCCAAGAGAATAAATCGCTCACAAATGAGCGGTTTTCTGAGAGAGAAATATCCGGTTCAGGAGGATCTAAATCCTGGAACTATCTGAGGAGTTGTAGGTCTATGAACGAAGATATGGTGAAATCTCGCGCCCGTCGGACTAGCCTGCGGCGCACCATCTTAGGATACAGCCTGACGCTCGTTTTGCTCGCGGTTTTCCTGGTGGGCGGATCAGCAGGTGGATATGCAGCTTGGGCCATCCAGCAGAGGATTCAGGATCAGATAGCGGCTGCCGCGGATTTCGAAGAAGCTGAAATTACACGCTGGATCAATGAGCGGGAGGGCGATCTCGCCGTGCTGGCCACGGAGGATTCGCTGCGAGAAAATTGGCTGACCTTGTTGAACATGCCTGAGGAAGACGAGGCCTATGTGGAGGCCTACTCAGATTTGGCCGTGCGCCTCAACGAGCTATTGCGTAAAAAGGTGGCGTTTGTCGATATTTCACTCTTGCACGTGGAGACGGGCCAAATTCTGGTTTCCACCGAGGTGTTGCGGGAGCGGGAATATCATGAGACGGAGTCTTTTTTCCTCCTAGGTCGAGAGACCGTCCATGTGGAATCGGTGGAACTTGACCCGGTGCTTAATGCGCCGACGCTTATGATCGCCAGACCGGTCGAGGGGCCAGAAGGGGAGGTCATCGCGGTGTTGGCGGGGCGGGCCAACCTTGCCGATCTCGGTTCGATGTTGGAGGCGGATATTGGGCTGGGTGGGGTCAGTCGTACCTATCTCCTTAATGAAAATGCTGTCTATCTGACCGGCAGCTTGCAGCCCGGCGCTAAAACCCAAGGCATATCCCAGGTGGCAGGGTTTCAGCGCGCGGTAGAAGGCGAGGAAGGGGTGGATTTTTACACCAATTACATGGGCGAGAACGTCGTCGGCGCGTATCGATGGATTTCTCCTTTGCAGGCGGTTCTCCTCATCGAGGCTCCGCGATCTGTGGTGACGCGAGATGTTGTGCAGGTGTTCGGGGTCAGCATTGGTGTGGCGCTGTTGGTGGGCGGCATCGCCGCCGTCTCGGCGTTGATTCTCACACGGCGGATCGTAAATCCCATTGAGGATTTGACGGCAGCGGTGACCGAGATCGCCGCTGGTGAGCTAGATCGCCGCGTTGAAGTGGCGCGCAGCGATGAGATCGGTGTGCTGGCGCGGGGCTTTAACACGATGGCGGATCGCTTGCGCGAGCTGCTCAACACGCTGGAGGAACGCATCGCAGCCCGCACACAAGATGCGGAGCGCCGCGCGCGTGACATCCAGCAGGCCAGTGAGTTGAGCGCGACTATCGCTGCTATTCGCGACCTCGATGAATTGCTCGCGGAAGTGACCCGGCGGATCAGTGAACAATTTGGATTCTATCACGTTGGCATCTTCTTGCCGGATGAGGTCGGCGACTACGCCGTTCTGCGGGCGGCCAACAGCCCCGGCGGTCGGCGCATGTTGCGTCGCGGGCACAAACTCCCTCTGGGCGAGGGGATCGTAGGCTATGCCGCCGCCGAAAAAAAGCCGCGCATCGCGCTGGACGTTGGCGGGAATGCCGTCTTCTTTGATAATCCTGATCTCCCAGAGACCCGCTCCGAGATGGCGTTGCCGCTCGTCGTAGGGAACGATTTGGTGGGCGTGCTCGATATTCAAAGCACAGAAGGCGGCGCGTTTTCCCAAGAAGATATCACCATTTTGCAGGGCCTGGCCGGGCAACTGGCCGTATCGATTGAGAACGCCCGGCTGTTTACCCAAAGCGAGCAGGCGATGGAATCCCTGCGACGTGCTTATGGTGAGGCCGCGATAACATCTTGGGAGCGTTTGCTGCGTTCCAAGGAGATCCTACGTTATATCGGTACCCGAGAAGGCATCTTTCCGATGCCAGACCCGGCAGGAACCTTGCCTCAAGTTACCCACGTCGAAGGAAATGAACTGGTTGTGCCGCTTAAGATGCGTGATCAGATCATTGGTGGGTTCCGAGTTGCGAAGCGCGACGACGGCGGCTCCTGGACGGAGGAAGAGATCAGTCTGATTGAGTCGCTGGTAGATCAATTGGATGTAGCGTTGGAAAGCGCGCGCCTCTACGAGGACACCCAGCGCCGCGCGGCCCGCGAGCGCGTGGTCGGCGAGGTCACGTCCCGGATGCGGGAGTCGTTGGATATGGAGAAGGTGCTCAGAACAGCGGTGCATGAGATGCGCGCAGCGTTGGGGTTGGAGGGCGTGATTGTCCAATTGGCGCGGCCCGAATCGCTCAACGAGGTGGATAATGAGAAGTAATAGTGTTTGGCAATTCCTTCTTGACGGTCACTTTGCGACGAGGAGGGAGCTATGTTAATGCGTATGCGACGGTGGCTCGCCCCGCCGGTATTTGAGGGAGATGCGGAGAAAAATCGTGTAGCGCGTCTGGTAAATACGATCTTGCTGGCGACGGCGGGCTTGATTAGTTTGGCCGCCCTGATCGTCGTGCTCGCGTTGCGCAACTATGTTGTCATGGGCGTGACCTTCGTGAGTTTGATTATGCCGGTTATCGGCGCCCTCTTTATCTTGCGTCGAGGCTATGTGCGAGCCGCCGCGCTCGTCATATCGCTGATGTTGTGGTTGGTGCTTGTGGTCATGGGGTTTCTCTTCGGGGGCGTGGTGAATACCAGTTTTACCACCCTCGTCATCATCATCATGATCGCTGCCCTGTTGTTGGGAGGGCGCGCCGGGGTGATCTTCGCTGCTCTCAGTTTCGTAGCTGTGACGGTTACCTTTATCAGCGGTGAGGTGGGGATTTTGCCCCCGCCCCTGGGGCCGAATGTTCCGATCAACTATTGGATAACGCATACGATCAATTATGGGATTGCCGCCCTGTTACTGTATCTGGCGATGGGTAATTTGACCGAGGCCATTCAACGCGCCCAGCGGTTGGCGGACGAGTCGGAGGCGCAGCGCGAACAGCTACAAAATCTGGTTCAGGAGCGTACCGAAGACTTGGAGCGCAATGCTAACTATCTTCACGCGACGGCGGCGGTGGCGCGCGCGACGGCGGGGATGGATGATCCTCAAGTGTTATTGGCCCGTGTAGCAGATGTTGTCTGTGAACAATTTGGTTTTTATCATATCGGTATCTATTTATTGGATGAAGCCGGCGAATGGGCTGAATTACAAGCTGTCTCCGGTCAAGGGCGCGAATTGTTAGAACAAGGATTCCGCGCACGGATCGGTGTTGAAGGCATCATCGGCGATGTGGCCCGCCGGGGCGTTCACCGCCTGGTGGCTGATGTGCGCCAGGATGTAGCTTATCGCCGCGTCGCTGAACTGCCCGAAACGCGCGCCGAGTTGGTCCTGCCACTGCTCGTGCGGAATGAGATTATCGGCGTTTTGGATGTGCAAAGCACAGAAGCGCGGGCATTTAGTGAGCAGGATGTGGCAACATTACAAGTGTTGGCCGATCAGGTGGCGGTCAATATCAGCAATACGCGACTTCTTGCCCAGGCGCAGCGGGCCATCGAGGCGGAACGGCGCGCTTATGGCGCTGTGACGGGACAAGGTTGGCAGATATTTTTACGTACCGCCCGCGAATTAGGCTTTTACAGCACGGGAGAAACCATCGCGCCGGCCGGCGATCTCTGGCAACCCGAGATGAAAACGGCGCTGCACACCGGTCGCACCACGACTGCGGAGCAAGACGCGCTCCGGTTAGCGGCGCCGGTCAAAGTGCGCGGTGAGGTGATCGGCGTCATCGATTTCTCTAAACCCGCTGACAGCAGCGCGTGGACATCAGAAGAAATCACGTTGGTCGAAACACTCACGGAGCAACTGGGCGTCGCCTTAGAAAGCGCCCGCCTCTACGAAGACACCCAACGCCGCGCGGCCCGCGAGCAGTTGACGGGTGAGGTCACCGCTCGCATCCGCGAGACGTTGGATGTGAACGAAGTCTTGCAGACGGCGACTCGCGAGATGCGCCGGGTGCTGGATCTCGCTGAGGTTGAAATTCGGATGGGGTTGGATACATCGGAAACAGAATAGAACGGCATAGCAAAACTTGATTGGATACTGAATGATGAAACATCGCCATAGAAAAAATCGCACCGTGTGGAAAAAAGGATGGGCCATCGTCATCTGCCTGACCCTCTTACTCTCGCCGCTCGCCAACGGGATCGCACTGGCCCAGGAGCCAGACGATCCCTTAGATGACGCCTACGAGGCGGCGGTGCAAAAATGGGCCGCGGAGTTCGATATCTCTGTCCTGAGCGAGTCGGAGCGGGTGGCGGAATTGCGCTGGTTCGCCGCAGCGGCAGCGCCCTTCCGAGGCCACACCATCCGCTCGGCCGCGGAGGATATTCGCACCCACTACTGGGAGAGCGAGGTCTTGGCCGAAGCCTTCGAGGAGATCACGGGCATCCGCGTCGAGCACGATATCATCGGCGAAGGCTCTGTGGTGGAGAGCCTCGTCGAGCAGCAGAGCACGGGGCGCCGCATCTACGATATTTACGTCAATGACGCGGATCTGGTGGGCACGCATCTCCGTAGCCAGGCGGTCGTGAATCTGACCGACTATATGGCCGGTGAAGGAGCCGCGTTCACCAATCCCTATTTGGATTTGGATGACTTTCTAAATCTAGAGTTTGGGCAGGATTACGACGGCCAACAACTGCAATTGCCCGATCAGCAATTCGCCAACCTCTACTGGTTCCGCTACGATTGGTTCACAGACCTCACGCTGCGAACTGAATTCTCGGCGACGTATGGCTACGAATTGGGCGTGCCCGTCAATTGGGCCGCCTACGAGGACATCGCCGAGTTCTTCACCGGACGCGAGATCGATGGCCGGAAAGTCTACGGCCATCTGGATTACGGCAAGGAATCGCCCTCGCTGGGCTGGCGCTTCACGGATGCGTGGCTTTCCATCGCCGGCGTGGGGGATACAGGTTTGCCCAACGGCATCCCCGTCGACGAATGGGGGATCCGCGTGGAGGATCGTGTGCCCGTCGGGGCCTCGATTGCGCGGGGCGGGGCGGCCAATAGTCCGGCGGCGATCTACGCTTTGGAGAAATACCTGGAGTGGCTCGACGCGTACGCACCGCCGGAGGCCCGGGAGTGGCGCTGGGTCGATGCCGGACCGCAGGCCGCGCGTGGCGACATCGCCCAACGGATCTTCCAATATGTGACGTGGCTTTCGGATGACGCCTTCCACGAGCCGGGCAGTCCCGTCGTCGACGCGAACGGCAATCCTCTCTGGCGGGTCGCGCCCACGCCCCACGGGCGATATTGGCAGGAAGGGATGAAGGTCGGCTATCAAGACGCCGGCAGTTGGACGATCCCGGCCAACATCCGGGGGCAGCGCCGCGCGATGGCGTGGCTCTGGGCGCAGTTCTGCGTCTCCAAGACAGTCTCGCTTCAGAAGTTCCTGGTCGGCGGGACGCCCGTCCGTAACTCGACCGTCTTCTCCGATTATCTGACGGAGCGCCAGGCGGATTGGGGCGGCTTGATTGAGTTCTATCGCTCAGAGGAGCGCAAGAAATGGACCGACACCGGCCCGAATGTGCCGCACTACCCGGAGCTTTCGGCGATATGGTGGCCGAACATCGCGCGCGCTATCGCCGGGCAGGCATCGCCGCGCCAGGCGATGGACGCCATCGCCACCGAGATGGACGCCGCTATGGAGACGATGCGCATGGCTAAATACTCGCCGCAGCTTAACCCGATGGTCGGCTCATCGGAATGGTTGTCGGCGCCGGGGTCGCCCAAGATGATCATCGTTGCAGAGGAGACGCCGGAGACAATCCCTTACGATGAATTGATCCAGACTTGGACACAGTCAGAGTGAATCATCCGAGCGCCGGGTGGATAGCGTAGGAGACGTTGAATATGCCGAATTTTAGAATCGGACAAAAAATTACAATTGTGCTGGTGGTGATTTTGCTTCTCTTTACCGCCGGCCTCTATAGCATCGTCGTGACGACCAGTTCCAACAACTTGAGTCAGATCAAGCTGGAGGAGTTGGGGCGTATGTCACGGATTCTATCGGGACGGGTCGCCGAGATGGTCGAAAATGGCGAGCAGACCGCCCAGACCTTTGGGCGGAGCAAACCGATGATTAACCAGATCGACCTCTTGACCTACCTGGGGCCTTACTATGCGGATCCGGGGGCGTACTTCGGTGAGGACTTTATGCGTCCGGGAACGCCAATCGATGAGGCGGATCGGATCTATGTCTTGCAGGCCCAGTTAAACTTGATCCAGTTGCTGCGGGATGCGCAACGGATTAATAATTTATCGTCCATCGCCTTCTATATGGTCTCACCCTTCGATGTGGTGCCGGACGCCGAGCCGGTGTTGTCGTTCAAGATGAACGAGGATGATATCATCGTGACGCAATTCGAGGAGAAGGTCAATCCAGAGGCGCGGACACTCTATCGCATCCCCGTAGAGGATTTTTCATTCCCCTCATCCGGGTATTTTGATGTCAGTACGGCTTATTCCGCTCCCCCCGCACAGTTCTTTGCAGAATTGGGCTTTGAGCCAATGACGGGAATGATGGAAATGGAAGAGGACGTCACCTTCGAGTCATTTAATCAGAGCTGGGAAGGCTTGGAGAGGCCGCGCTCTATCATTTTGATCCAGGCCGGTGTGCCGGTGATTCGCTCCTGGTACCCTGTCAGAATCACGGTGGCGGCGCCGGAAACATGGCAAGAGGAATCCGCGCCGGTAGGCATCGCTGTGGTGGATCAGCGGTTGGATCAGGCGGTTGTCGATCAGTTACAGCGCCGCTTGGATGTTCACGTTGGCTTTGCGCAGCAGGGTACAATGTTGATCTCTAGCCTGGACTTGGATCAGTTGGTGGCTTTGAGCGAAGAGCGGATTACATTGGAGGAGCAGACATACTTTGTGCGGCAGGAGACGATTCCTCTCTCGAATGCTATTGGATCGAATTTGCAGGTGGTGGCGCTCAGCCCCGTAGAAGAATTGGATGTCCTGACGGGCAGGTTGCAAAGCCAGTTGGGGCTCGTGACACTTGCCGCCGGATTGTTGATCTTAAGCGTGGTCTATATTAGTGTTCAACGTCTCGTCAGCCGCCCTTTGGATCAGATGACCGAGCGAGTGGAGCAGATTGCGTCCGGCGATCTCGATCAGGAAGTGCCCGTGCGCTCTCGAGATGAGCTGGGTCAGTTAGCGATGGCCTTCAACAGTATGGCGACCCAATTGCGCGAGAGCTTCGCCTCGATGGAGCGGCGGGTCACAGAGCGCACGCGGGATCTGGAGCGGCGCGCGCAGGAACTGCGAGCCGCCGCCGAAGTCGGGCGTGCGGCGACCACCTTCCGTGATTTGGACACCTTGCTTTCGCGGGTGACGTATCTAATCAGCGAGCAATTTGGCTTTTATCACGTGGGCGTCTTTCTGTTGGATGAATCGGGGGACTATGCGGTGTTGCGCGCGGCCAACAGCACCGGCGGCCAGCAGATGTTGGCCCATGGACATCGCTTGGAGGTCGGCGCGCAAGGCATCGTTGGCTATGTCACCCGCACGGGCGAACCGCGCATCGCCCTAGACGTTGGCGAGGACGCCGTTCACTTCAAGAACCCTTATCTGCCGGAGACCCACTCAGAGATGGCGCTCCCCTTGATGGCGGGCGATGAAATGCTGGGCGCGTTAGACGTCCAGAGCGTCGAGACGGAAGCTTTCACCGAGGAGGACATCGCGGTGTTGCGCCTCGTCGCCGACCAGATCGCCATCGCGATTGAGAATGCTAACCTGCTGCGCGAGGCCCAAGAGGCCCTGGCCGCGCAGCGCCGCGCCTACGGCGAGGTCAGCCGCGAGGCGTGGCAGGAGTTGGTCGCATCGCAAGCGCTGGCCGGCTACACGTGTGATGCCCAGGATAACGTCACCCCGGTTGCAACCTCCTGGCCGGCAGAGATGAAGCGCGCAGGGCAGCGCGGGGAGATCGTACAGATGGAGGATGGCACAGTGATGATCCCCGTCCAAATTCGCGATCAGACGTTGGGTGTGGTGCGCCTGCGCAAATCAGAGGCCCAACCGGCGTGGACAGCGGAGCAGTTGGAGTTGATGCAATCGCTGACGGATCAGTTGGAGGTCGCCTTGGAGAGCGCGCGTCTCTATCAGGATTCGCAGCAGCGCGCGGCCCGCGAGCAATTGGTCGGCGAGATCACATCGCACATTCGGGAGAGCCTGGAGATCGACACGGTGCTCAAGACCGCCGTGCAGGAGATGCGGCGCGCCTTGGCCGTGCCGGAACTGACCATCCGCTTAGCCAATGAGCCAGAGTCTGGAGAGGGCGCGGGTGAGGATGTGGGCGGAGATAACGGGGGAGCCAGATGAACGTTATACAACGGTGGTTAGAGCGATATCTCAACGTGCAGGCCGAGGATGCTGTGATCGGACAGCGACAACGTTCCTTCTTGATCCTCCTCTTGATTATGGCTGGCGTCTCTGTGGTAGGAGTGTTCCAGGTTCTAATCTTCTATCCCCACCTGGAATCGATGATCCTGATGGTTTTCACCGCTGTGCTGATCGTTGTCCTGGCGTGGTTCACCCGGCGCCAACATCGCTGGCCGCCTTACGTCTTTTTGATCTTCTTGATGGTCGTCATTCATTACCAATTTGGATGGGCCATTAATAGCCCGTTTGCTTTATTATTTGCCTTACCGGTCATCAGCGCGCCGTTAATTGCTCCGCCGTGGATGGCGCTCTTCGTGGCCGGAATTGAGGCCCTGATATTGTATATCATCGGGGGTGAAGAGGCATTGGGACTTTTGCCCCTTATGATTTTGGGGGTTTTAGGAGGCGTGGCGTGGTTCTCCAGTGCGAGCCTGGTTCGATCGGTTACGCAGGCGCATGAGAATGCGGAGTCGCTGGCGGAGAGCAATGAGGAATTACTTGAAAGACAGGAGGATCTGCGCCACCGCACGGTGGAACTGGAGCGCCGGACGCGCTATATGCAAGCGACAGTGACCGTGGCGCGGGCGGCGGCCTCCGTGTTGGATGTGCAAGAATTGCTCTCGCGGGTCGTCAATCTGGTGAGCGAGCAGTTCGGCTTTTATCACGCCGGCCTATTTCTAATCGATCGTTCTGGAGAGTGGGCCGTGTTACAGGCGGCCTCCAGCGAGGGCGGCAAGCAGATGTTATCTCGCGGCCATCGTCTTCGCGTGGGGGCGCAGGGCACGGTAGGTTACGTTACAAAGCACGGCGAGGCGCGCATCGCCTTAGATGTCGGCGAGGACGCGGTCTTCTTCGATAACCCCGATCTGCCCAACACCCACTCGGCGGTGACCTTGCCCCTGCGCGCGCGCGGCGAGATCATCGGCGCGTTGGACGTGCAGAGCAGCGAGGCCGCCGCCTTCACCGCTGAGGAGGCTGCGGTGTTGCAAGCGCTGGCCGATCAAGTCGCTTTGGCGATCAGCAACGCCCGCCTCTTTGCGCAGGCGCAGGAGAGCTTGGAGGCGGAACGCCGCGCCTATGGTGAGTTGGGCCGGGAGGCCTGGGCGGAGTTCTTGCAACTGCGGCGCGAACTGGCCTATCGCGGGGATGAGGATGGCGTCGCGTTAGCGGAAGGGACGGAGTGGCGCCCGGATACCAGGCGCGCGTGGCAGGAAGCCGCCGTGACCGTGCATCAGGATGCGGGCACAGGGAAGGTGTCATTAGCCGTCCCGATCCAAGCCTCTGGTCGGGTCATCGGTGTGATCGATACCCATAAACCGGCAGGGGCCGGGGATTGGAGCCAGGAGGAGATCCGGTTGGTGGAGAATCTTGCGGAACAATTGAGCGTCGCGTTGGAGAGCGCCCGTTTCTATGAGGATATCCAGCGCCGCGCGGCCCGCGAGCGCCTGACTCGCGAAATCACCGATCGCATCCGCCGGGCATCGGATATGGAGACGTTGATCAAGACCACGGTGCAGGAGATCACGGATGCGCTACAGGCATCCTCGACCTTCGTTAAGCTTCAGCCACCAGAAGAGTAGGTTGGAATACCATGCTGACACGTGGATTGCCCGTTCGAGAAGTTAGGCATTTACAGGAAAATAAACCTCCCAACAGAGACGCAAAATCTTGCGTCTCTGCAATAACCATCGGTTTTTTGGAAGTAGATGAATCATCCCGAATCGGGGAAGCAAAAGAGTCGGATAGCGGAGGATTATGTTTAAGGGCGGAGGCATAGTGTATGGCGGATAAGAGACTTGCCGGAGGCGAACGGTCGGGCATCAGCGGATCTTCTGATCTGCTACTCGGCACGTCCATTGGGCGCCGATTGAGCCGCAGAATTTTTCTGCTGAGTATCATCACGGTGATCGTGATGTTGGGGGCGATGTACCTGGGGGTGGGGAGTGTTTTGAATGCATCCCGGTGGGGGCTGCTGACGGCGCGCGGTGAGGTCGAGCAGGTTTTTACGCGATTTCTGGAAGGTATCTTCCAGGATTTGCGCGCCACCAGTGATGCGCTGGCTGTGGGCAGAGATCCTGATGCGCTCTTCCGCCAGACCTTAGATCGTCAGACCGCCTACTTCGATATCCGCCTGATCGCCCCACGCGGGGAGGTGCTGGCGGGGCGGCGACGTTCGGGCGTGGCGCCCACCTCGGTGGAGGCGCAACCGTGGTTGACAACGGTGATCGTCGACGAGATTTATTTCGGCTCGGTGGATTACGAGGAATATGGCGCGCCGTTTGTCACCATCGCCGTCCCGGTGGAGGATAAAGCAGGCAACTTCTACGCCTCCCTGGTCGCCCAAGTGGATCTGACCGCCTTATGGGACATCGTCGCCGGCTTTGACTTCGGCGAGGAGGGCCAGGTCTATGTCTCCAGTTGGAGTGGCATGGTGATCCTGCACCAGAATTTAGATCTCGTGCAGACAAAAATCTCTGGTCGCGATCCGGATACGGGAGAAATGTTCTCTATGCCTAACCCGCGCGAGATTGCCGAAGAGGAATATGCGTTTTATCGGGGGCATCGCGACGTCTGGGTCTTTGCCTCAGCCGCGCCGATTATCTCGGATGTGACGCACTGGTATGTGGTGGTGGAGCAGCCCGTTGCTGAAATCCTCCGCTCGTTGATTACCGAGGGCGTGATTATCCTGGTCTTGTTCATTGGCATCGTGGGCGGCGTGTTGGGCATCTTGAACTTCACGCGGCAGCGCATCGTTTATCCCCTGCGCATTCTGCACGAGAATGTTCTGGCGCTGGGTGAGGGAGATCTGGCGCGCCGCATCCCGCTGGAGACAGATGATGAGTTCGGCGCGTTGGCCGCGACGTTGAACACCCTGGCGTCTCAGTTACAGGAGGTCATCAATACACTGGAGAACCGGATCGCAGAGCGTACGCGCGGCTTGCAAGCCGCGGCGGATGTCTCGCGCGCGACGACCACCGTGTTGGACCCCGAGGCGTTGCAGCGCGAGACGGTGGACCTGATCCGCGAGCGCTTCGATCTGTATTACGTAGGTCTCTTCCTGGTGGATGAGACCGGGGCGTATGCCGTCTTGCGGGCGGGCACCGGGGAAGCGGGTCAGCGTATGCTGGAGAACGCCCACCGGCTGCGCGTCGGCGGCGCGACGATGATTGGGCAGTGTGTATCGACCGGCGAAGGGCGGATCGCGCTGGATGTGGGGGAGGAGGCGTCACGCTTCGATAATCCCCTGCTGCCCGAAACGCACTCGGAGATGGCCCTGCCGCTTCAGGCGCGCGGGCGCGTCATCGGCGCGTTGAGCGTGCAGAGCAAAGAGATCGCCGCATTCGATGAGACCGACATCTCCGTGATGCAGACGATGGCCGACCAGGTGGCCGTGGCTATCGACAACGCCCGGCTCTTCACCGAATCGCAGGCGGCTCTGGAGGAGATGGGGGAGATCCAGCGCCGCTACACGGAACAAGCGTGGAGCGCCTTTACCCGCAAACGGGCCATCAAAGGCTATGAGCAGACAGCGACGGGCATGCGCCCCTTGGACGAGGCGGCTCATCAGAACGAAATCCAGGCGGTTTTGTCTACCCTGCACGCCGGCGAGCAGCGCGCGCGCTCGGTGGTGTTGGGAGATGACGGGGAACGCTCCTCGCGGGTAGCCCGCAAAGTCCTGGCGCCCATCCTGCAACGTGGGCGCCCCATCGGCGTTTTGGGCTGTGAGGCCTCAGCGGAGGGGCGGCGCTGGAGCAAAGATCAGGTCGCTCTGGTTGAGACGATCGCCGAGCAATTTGCCATTGCGGCGGAGAACCTGCGGCTCTTGGATGAGACGCAGCGCCGCGCGGCGCGCGAGCAGGCCGTAACGGAGGTCACGGCTAAGATCCGGGCGGAGGTCGAAATTGAAGCGATGTTGGAGAAGGCTCTCGCGGAGCTAGGGCAGGTGCTGGGCGCGGATCGCGGCCTCGCCCACTTAGCTCTGAGGCAAGAGGGTGCGTCAGAGGCCGAGGAGCAGCACGCGAACGGAAAAGACAGCGCCGGCCTTCCAGCGCAGCCGGGTGGAAATGGAGACCAATATGAATGAACAAAGCGATAGCAGATCCGGAACCGATACCCTGGAGGCCCTCATCGCCGATGGCGCCCGGAAAATCACCCTTACCGGCATCTGGCGCTCGTTAGTGTCCGCAGAAGTTTACGAGAGCGAGGAAACCAGACGGGTCGCCCGCCTGTTCAACAACTTGATGATCGTAGGAAGTTTACTTACCTG
Source organism: uncultured Anaerolineales bacterium (assembly GCA_964496595.1). GTDB lineage: Bacteria > Chloroflexota > Anaerolineae > B4-G1 > SLSP01 > JAAAOZ01. Next base: position 14,632 of record CAZCAI010000005.1, on the reverse strand, counting down.
CTTCCTCATTGGAGTCTTTATCGTCGCTCAGGTCAGAGGGCTATTCCTACGGCCATTCGAAGGATGGCTGGGCGCGGCGTTCCCGGCGTCGCTATGCCTGATCTCGCTCTTTGCTATCTGGCGGGTGAAGAAGGGACATATAAGGATGATGATCAGATTCTACGTCTGGAGCGTCTTCCTGGGCCTACTTCTGGCCGCTGTGCTCTTCGATGGCGCGGAGTCCGGCGCATGGTTCCTCTTCTTCTGGCCCGTGATGCTGGCCGGCACCTTTATGGAGCCGGATGATGCGCCTCGGTTGGCGCTGGGCGTCTTTGTGTGTTACGGCTTGGTGTATCTCATGGAGGCTTGGGAGGTTTACACGCCGCCCATCGTCCTTACCGAAGCGGCTTATCGATTTACGAGTTTGGCCTTTGGCCTTTTGATGATCGGGGCCACCACTGGCTGGGTGAACTTTATCAATATGCGCAGTTTGCGGCAGGCGATAGCGGGAATGCGGGAGACGGAGCGAGCGTTGCAGGAGACGCAACGTTCGCTGGAGCAGCGCGTCGATGAGCGCACCGCCGCGTTGCAGAAGCAGGCCACCCAACTCGAAACCATCACCCAATTGAACCGGGTGGTCGCGACCTTGCCCGACCTCCAGAGCGTGCTCAACACCTCCGCCCAACTGATCTCCGAACGGTTAGGCTACTATCACGCTGGCATCTTCCTGTTGGGGCCGGAGCGCAAATGGGCCGTGCTCCAGGCAGCGTCATCGACGGGAGGGCAAAAGATGTTGGCGCGGGGACATCGCCTGCGCGTTGGCGAGGAGGGCGTGGTAGGCTATGTGGCGCACACATCCCTCCCCCGAATCGCTTTAGATGTCGATGAGGATGTCATGTGGTTCGATAATCCAGACCTTCCTAACACCCGCTCCGAGATAGCCTTGCCCCTGGTCGCGCGCGGTCAAGTTCTGGGTGTGTTGGACATCCAGACCGAAGAGCGCGAGGCCTTCGCAGAAAACGATATCAAAGTGCTGCGCGTCTTGGCGCGCGGCATAGCCATCGCCATCGATAATGTGCGGACATTGGAAGAGATGCGCGATACCCTGGAGCGCCTGGCCCGCTATCAGGAGCGCGATGCGTTGCAAGCGTGGCATCATGCTCTTGCCCGCCGGAATATGCAGGTGGATTTTTCTTACATCGCCGGACTGACCCGCGAGGCCGACTCGCAAGAGGTGGCTGCCGTCCAGAGCCATGCGCCGGCAGCCCTCACAGAGATGACCACAATGGAGACGCCCGCGGGCGCGCATCGGCTGCTGGCCCCGATTTATGTGCAGGGCCACGCCTTGGGAGTGTTGTCCTTCGATAAATCTGAGCCGTGGCAACCGGAGGAACTGCAACTCTCCCGCTCGGTAGTGACGCAGTTGGAGCTGGCATTGGAGAACGCGCGCTTGCTGGAGGAGACGCGGCTCCGCGCCTCTCAGGAGCGCGCACGGGGCGAGATTGTAGCCAAAGTCCGTTCGATGGGCTCCGTCGATGCGATTTTGCGCAGCGTCGCCGAGGAGTTAGGGCAGGCGCTCCGCGTGGAACGCAGTCGCATCCAGTTGGCGCCCCCAGGCGAGGAGATGCGCTCGTCACAGCTCAGTGAAGTTTCTGAGACCGGCGGATCTTCGGGCGGCCCGGTGGATCAGCCAGCGGAATCGGAAATCTGACCGACCTGAAGAGCCAGGAGTTTCCACGTTCGGGCCGACCACAACTTATCGGGTTATTTTTGTCGGGCTATTTTTGAAGGAGAGAGGATGCCGAAACGTCATAAGATACATAAGGCGCTCAAAAACTTCGCCGTTGTCGGAACAGCGGTAGTGATCGCGTGCCTCGTCATCGGATGCGCTGAGACGCCTCTCTCGCCGACGCCCACCTTGCCGGCCGTGCCGTTTCAGAGGACGCTGCATCTCTTCTGGGTCAATAGTTACCATGCCGACGACGCGAGGTTCCTGAACCTACAGACAAGCGTTTTGACCGCCTTATCGGAGGCCGGCTATAGTGTGGAAGCCGGCACACTGGAGATGGATCTCTATCACATGGATGCGACGCGCTTTCTCTCCCTCTCACAGCTAGAGCCGGTTGCCGATGTAGCCATCACGCACATCCAGAGCTTTAATCCGGACATCGTCTTAGTCTCCGGGGATGAGGCGGCCTTGAGCGTGATCCCCCGCTATCCCGACCTCAACACCCCTTTCGTCTTCTGTGATATGATTCGCGATCCCAATGTGCGCGGCCTGCGGCGTCCGACCGTGACGGGCGTCTTGGCCAATCCCTATCCGCTGCGCACGATTGCGATGGCGCAGGCATTTCTCTCGGGAACGCCGGGCGGTGCGACGGACGCCACGGCGACCGGCCCCGTGGCCCGGTTCCTCGTCCTCAGTGACGCCTCAATTACGGGGCAGAGCGCGCTCGCTGCTACCTATCAAGCTTTGAGAGAACTCGAAAAAGAGGGCGGGCCGACGCCATCGGTAGAGATCGTCGCCAATTGGACGGAATGGCAGGAGATAGCCGCCGATGCTGCTCAAACCTACGACTTTATACTGTTGTTGGGCCACAAATCGGTGCGGGATGTCGAGGGGGATGTAGTGCCGACAAAAGAACTGATGGCATGGATGGTGGAGCATGTCTCCATCCCGATTTTCTCTCTCTCCCACGAAGCTGTCATCAATGGCGCGGTGGGCGGCCTGGTCATGTCTGAAGAAAGCCAGGGCGAAGCTGCGGCCCAGATGGTGATTCGGATCGCGCGGGGCGCACATCCCTCATCGGTCACCGAACGCTTGGCGGTTGAAAATTTATTGGCGATTAACCTGGCGGCGGCTCGGCGCTGGCATTTATCCATTCCCATCGCCTTCCCTTTGGCCGGGCGGGTGTACCGAGAATTGCCGGCGGATGAATCCCTGGCGCCGGAGCGTGGTCAAAACTTGGGTGGGGACATCTGGTATAATGATGGTTATAATTTAGATAGAGACCCCGGTATATTGGTAGAACATAAGAGTTGGTTGTTGAGAGGTGGTCCGTAATGTCTATGAAAAACTTGAGTCTGCGGTGGCGAATAATCCTCGTCATTACCGGCATTTCATTGGTCTTGTTACTGCCGATCTTTCTCTTTGCGCGAGGACAGTATTTAGGCTCCTATCGCGAGGCCTATTTTGGAAAGGGAGATTTGATCACCCTTCAACTGAAACAGATCATCGAGACCGTCGCGCCGTATGTCGTCACCCTGGACGATGCGCCGGGCTTGAGCCGGCTCTTGCAAGATATCACCTCGGAGGTCGAGGCGTTCGAATTCATCGCGCTTGTGGAAGAAAGTGGCAGAATTATCGAGCACTCCGATCCGGCGATGAAGGGAAAATTTGTGCCGGAATTGCGTAACCTGGAGCCAGGCGAGCCTATCAAGCGGACGTTGCCGGAAGGCGAAGTTTACCTCGCTTCGCGCGCGATGCCGCTGCCGGGACAAGAGGATCGCACCCTCTACATTGTCGTCGGTGAGGATGCGCGCCAGGTTTCGCCGCTGTGGCTGCGTATCGCACCCTTATTCTTGATCCCGTTCTTCTTGGGCGTTCTCATCTTCTCTCTCCACACCTCCGTTGATCGCTTGATCCTGCGCCCGCTGGATCGTGTAGTCGCCGGCGCCGCCGCCATTGGCGCGGGGGATCTCTCCCACACCATCAAGTTAGATCGCGGCGACGAATTGGGGATTGTCGCTGTAGCCTTCAACGATATGGCTCAGCGCATACAGAACTTAGTCCAAGATCTAGAGCAGCGGGTCGCAGATCGGACCGCCGCCCTGGAGCAGCGCACCGTGCAGTTAGAAACGGTCGGCCTGGTGAGCAAGGAGGCCGCGCAGGTTCGGGATGTGATATTGCTCCTGGACACCGCCGCCGATGCGATTTCGGAGAAATTTGGATTCTATCATACCGGTATTTTTGTGTTGGACGATGTGAAAGAGTGGGCGATCTTACGCGCCGCCTCCTCGGAGGGCGGGCAACAGATGTTGGCGCGCGGCCATCGCCTCCGCGTGGGCGAGGTGGGCATCGTGGGCTTCGTCGCCGATACGGGACAGCCCCGTATCGCCTTCGATGTCGGGGCCGATGCGGAATGGTTCAATAATCCCGATCTGCCGATGACGCGCTCGGAGATGGCCCTACCCCTGGCGATGGAGGATGAAGTCATCGGCGTGTTGGATGTGCAGAGCGAAAAAGAACACGCCTTCACCGATGAGGACATCAGCATCTTGCAACTTCTGGCCGATCAGATCGCCATTGCGTTGCACAATGCCCGCTTGATGCAGGCGATGGAGGGCGCCCTCGAGGAGCTGCAAGAAATTCAAGCCGATTATAGTCGCCAAGGATGGGCGCGTGTGGCCGCTCGCCTGCGCCCCCTGGCCTACGAGTATGACCGCGTGGACGTCAGTCCGGTCCCGCCCTTTCCCGTGCCGGAAGAGTTGCGCACCGGCCAGACATCCAATGCCATGATGAAGGATGGCGCCACGCCCGTGATGATGGAAGAGATGCGCTTAGGGCAGCGGGTGTTGGGCTACGTGAGCCTGGCGGACTCCCAGCGCGTATGGACGGAGGAAGAGAAGGCGTTGGTCGCTTCGGTCAGTGAGCAGGTCGCCTCGACCCTGGAGACCGCGCGCCTCTTTGAAGAATCTCAACGCACGGCTGATCAACAACTCTTGATCAGCCGGGTGTTGCAGGTAGCCGCCTCCCCCGATATTCCTTCCGATCAAGTGTTGTTACAGATTGCGCGAGTGTTGGCCCATGGCCTGGATTTGGCCGTCGTCGTCTTCACCTTCCCCTATCCCGACCTGCCCTTCGTCCATCCTTACGCCGTGCTAGATCCAGAAGGCAATGAGCTAGCTCTCTTCCGGGAGGAATTCCCCCTCTCTGAGGAGCACTATATCTTCTTCCGGGGATTGACGCGCGCTGAGTTGGGGCCAATGGCGCCGCTGTTAGGGGGAGTCTCCACCGTCTCGACGGACGAGCAGACGCGCCGCTTTTTGACAAGCTATAATTTCGATCAGGTGCTCTACGTCCCGCTGCGCAGCGCTGGCGTGCATAGCGGCTTTATCGCGATGATCCAGCGTTTGGGCGATTCGCCCTTAGACCCCGATATCCGAGAGCTGGCTCAGAACCTGGCCAGCCAGATCGCCGTCGTCATCGAGAACCTCAACCTCACGGCGGCTACGAAGCGCCGGGTCGATGCGCTGGGGCAACTCTACAACGCTGGCGTCGAACTGATCACTGTATCGGATGTTGAGGAGTTGCTGATGCGGGCGGCGCGGGTCGCGCGCAACGTCTTCGATGCCGGACGGGCCGTCATCTTCTTCAGAAATCCTGACGCCGAGGGCTATCTGGTTGGCCATAGCGTCGCTTCGCCGGCCGTGCTGGAGCGCTTCCCGGTGCGTTCGCCAGGCGATGATGGGTTAACCGAGGAGATTCTAGAATCGCGGGAAAGTGTTCTCATTCGAGATCGCCAGCGACATAGCGGCCCCAGCCACACGGAAGCGATCGCGGCCTCCTTCTTCTCCATGGTCGCCGTCCCCTTGCAGATCGGTGAGGAGGCGGTGGGCGTCTTCTACTTAGATGGCGAATCCATTGGGCAATTCGATGAGGATGACCGGCAATTGCTGGAGTTCTTTGCCTCCCAGGTCTCGGCCGCGATCCAAAATGCGTTGCAGTTTGATAAGACGGAGCAAGCGCTGTCCGTCGTCGAGCGGCAAGCCCTGTATCGCACCAACACCTCCGAAGCGGTCACGCTCCTCACGCAGGACGGCTCGGCTGCGATGGATCAGGTGCTGCGTTTGCTGGGCGAGGCCGCCGACGTTGATTTGGTCTTCTACGCCGAAAGCATCGAAATCGAAGAGGAGATGCTGTGGCGCTTAGCCGAGATGGCGCGCATCTCGGAGGATGTGGAGATGAGCGCCATCGAGCGTGGCCGGACGTTGAATGTGACGACGTTCCCCTATTTGCTGGAGCAGTTGCGCGATGAGGGCTACGTGCAGGGGCGGACCGAGGAATTCCCGCCCGCTGAGCAACGATTATTGTCCTCTCTGGGAATGAAATCACTCTTGAGCCTGGCCGTCCCCGTCGAGGGGCGCGCGCCCGGCATGGTAGCTTTGGCCGGGATAAAAGAATCTATCTTACTCGGCGCCGAAGAGATTACGGCATTGCAAACCGCCTCGGCTGCCATCTCCAACACCCTGGCCCGCGAGCACCTGCTGCGGCGGGTCCGAGGCGCTCTGGCGGAGCAGGAGACGCTCTATGAGGCCAGCGCGGAGCTGAACCTGGTGCAGACCTACGATGGCATCTTAGGGGTGTTGCGCGAGTACACCATCGTCGGCGAAGATAGTTCCAACATCTCCATCAACTACTTCGATCTCCCGTGGACGGAGGAGGAGCTGCCAACGTGGATCTACGTTTTGGCGCGCTGGACGCAACTGCCGCCGGAAGCCGTCAGCGACCGTTACCCCCTCCAGGCGTTCCCCTCGGCTAAAGACATCTTGCGACCGGATCGCCCCATCATTGTCGAGGATGTGAGAAAGGATGATCGCTTGGATCCGGCGGCGCGTCATCTCTATGCGGAACGCTATGGCGCTGTCAGCACCATCTTCGTCCCGCTGGTCGCCGGGCGCCAATGGATTGGCTACGTCAACGCGATCTATCCAGAAGCGCATGATTTCCCGGCCTCTGCCGTGCGGCGCCTGGTGAGCTTGAGCGGTCAGGCGGCGGTCGCGATCCAGAACCTCCGGCAGCTCCGTACCATCGAGGCGCGGGCGCGCCGCGAGCGCATGATCCGCGAAATCACCGAGAGCATCCAGGCGGCGCCCGATGTGCAGGGCGTACTCCAGACGGCCGTGCGAGAGTTGGGCCGCGCGCTGGGCACCCCGCGTAACGTCGTCCACTTCCGCCCGCCGGCGCAGTTGCGCGAGCAAATAGAACAACCATCGTCATTGACGTCCTCAGAGGATGAGGAGTAGATTGCGGTTGATATTGGATAGCGTGGGACAGACTAATGGATGGAGCGGGCGTTCTGTGGTAAGGTGGTCAAAGGTGGATAATCATGAGTGAGAAAATAATGCATAGGAAACAAGCGGATGCAATGGCCGAGTTGGAATTGTTGTACGAGACGGCCCTGTCCTTGATCCGCTTCGAGGATCTCGCCTCAACACTGCAATCGGCGGTGGATAGCATTGCCAAGGCGCTGGATGCGGATCGCGTGGTGTTGTACGTCGTTGATATGGAGCGCGAGATCGTCACCCACGCGGTCAAGGGCGGCCCAGAATCCACCCCATTGGCCCCGGTGGATTTCGACGAGCTGAACGCCGGGTTGAGCGGTTGGGCGTTGGCGCATCAAGAGACGGTCTACTCGCCCAAATCGATGATGCCGGACCCCCGAGAGAGTCCTGAGGTTCAGAAAAAGCGTGTCGAATTTGGCGCTGGTAGTATTATCATCACGCCCTTGATCTATCAAGATGATTATTACGGTTTCTTGTCGATCATCAACCGCCTGGATCAGCCGGACTTCACCGAGGAGGACGTCGCCGTGGCGGAGAAGATGTCCGATCAGGCGGCGGTAGCGATCTACAATGCGCGGTTGCTGGAGCAATTGCATCATCGGGCCGCCAGCCTGGAGACGGTCGCGGAGATTTCTCGGGCGGCTTCCTCCATTCTCAGCATCGATGAACTGTTGCCCCGGGCGGTGGAATTGATTCGAGAGAGCTTTGATCTCTACTACGCCGGCATCTTTCTGGTGGATGCGGAGCGCCAATGGGCCAAACTGCGCGCGGGCACGGGCGAGGCAGGCCAGACGATGTTGGATCAAGGCCATAAGCTGAAAATCGGCGGCGATTCGATGATCGGAAGCTCTGTGGCGGATGCCACGCCGCGTATCGCCCTGGACGTCGGCAAAGAGGCGCAGCGCTTCGAAAACCCCGTCCTGCCCAAGACCCGCTCGGAGATGGCGTTGCCGCTCGTCAGCCGCGGAGATGTTATCGGCGCGATGACGATTCAATCTGAGCGGATCAACGCTTTCTCCAAGAAGGATATCGAGATTTTGCAAACGCTGGCCGATCAGATCGCCACGGCCATCCAGAACGCCGAGCTGTTCGATCAATCTCAGTCGGCGCTCTCCGAGACCGAGACGCTCTATCTTACCTCGCGTGCGGTCGGCGAGGCCCAATCGATTGCGGATATTCTCAAAGGCATTCTCTTCACCGTGGAATTCGTGGAGCTGAGCGGCGTATCCATTCAGTTGATCTCTCAGTGGGAGGAGCAACGCCCGGTCAAAATGAATGTGCACAGCGTCACATTTCAGCCTGATGGCGACGTCGCCTACGTTATGCATTCTGATGTTTTGCCACGGGGTATCGATCCGTTGTTGGAGGACCCGGAGGGCTTCATCATCTTCTCCGATGTGGAGGACGACCAGGCGGATATTCCAGATCGTGAGCGGGCGTCTATGCGAAAACGTAGCCATCGCAGCGCCTTCACGACCGGCCTGCTCGCGCGTGGCCGGTTGATTGGCTTTTTCTCCTTCAGCAGCGTCAGACTCCTGACGGAGACCGAGGTGTCGGATCGCTCGGTGCGGATGTTCTCCCGCGCGCTGGCCGATCAGGTGGCCGTCAGTATGGAAAACATCCTGCTGGTCGAGGAGTCTCAGCGGCGGGCGGAGCAACTGGAGGAGCTATCGGCGGTCGAGTCCGCCCTCTCCGAGGCGAACACCGAGGAGGAGATCTTAGTCGCTGTGGTCAACGCCATCGATGCCGGCCCTGAGATGCGGGCGCGCCTCTCTTACCTCGACGAGGATCCGGAAGAGGGCGTCGTTGGGGAGGCGGTCGCGATATGGGAGAATGGCGCCATCCAGCCCCAAGATCTGGTATTAGATAGCCCGGTTCGGCATGAGGGCTTGCCTCTCTTTGAGATGTGGAAAAAAGCCAGCACGCAGGTGCAATTCATCCCTGACATTAATAAGGTGGAGATTGAGGAAGAGGCTTTAAAGACACTAAAGGAGCGCTATCATATCCAGGCGCTCGTCAGCATTCTATTGCGGAGCGCCGGACAGTTGATCGGGGTGGTATCGTTGGCCTGGCCGGAGCCGCGCGAGTTCGACGAGCACGAGACGTTCATCCTGCGCCGGCTGGTGCGCCCCACGGCGGCCCTGGTCGCCCGGCGGCGCGCCTACCTGGCGGCGGAACGCGCGCGCTTCGAGAACGAGCGCCGGGCCACGCAGTTGGCGACCGTCGCCGAGGTCTCCCAGGCCGTCTCCTCCCTGTTGGATCTGGACGAATTGCTCTCCCAGACCGTCGATCTCATTAAGAATCGCTTTGACCTTTACTACACCGGCGTCTTCCTGGTGGATGAGTCCGAGCGCTGGGTTGTACTGCGGGCCGGGACGGGCGAGGCCGGGCGCAAGATGTTGGAGCAGGGCCATAAATTCGACGTGGGCGGCGAATCGATGATCGGGCAGTGCGTGGCGCAAGGCGCGCCCCAAATCCCCAAGGCCGTCGAAGAGGCCGTACGCTTCGTCAACCCGCTGCTGCCGGAGACCCGCGCCGAGATCGCGTTGCCGCTCAAAAGCCGTGGTGAGGTGCTGGGCGCGATGACCATTCAATCCTCCAAAGTAGCTCGCTTCTCCGAAGTCGATCTTACCATCTTGGAGACGATGGCCGATCAGTTAGCCACCGCGATCATCAACGCGCGGCTCTTTGCGGCCTCGCAGGCGCGCCTGGAGGAGTTGCAGCGCATCCAGCAGCGCCAGGCCGTGGAATCGTGGATGGATTACGCCGAGCGTGAGCAGGCGTTGGGCTTCCGCTACGATCTGAATCAGGTGACGCCCCTCGCCCCATCGGAGGCGGCGAGCTTCTCCGCGCCGCCAGAAGTGTGGGACGGCCAACTCGTCGCCCGCGATAGTAAAGAGGGCGGCGATGGCGCGGCGTTGCTGACGCCCATCGATATGCGCGGCGAGACGGTAGGGGTGTTGAGCTTCGAGGAACCCTCCGCCCGCTCGTGGTCGGATGATGATATGGCGATCTTGGAATCCGTGCGCGAGCAGATCTCCTTGGCGCTGGAAAATCGCGTGCTCTACGATCAATCGCAGCGCGCCTTGACCGAAACGCAGCGCCGCGCGGAGGAGATGCAATTCTTGCAGGAAGTCGCGGCGTTCTTAAACTCCGTCGACGACGTCGTGGCTTCTCAGAGGGAATTACGCGAGCAACTCAGCGCCTTCATCCCCGTTGCGGCCCTGCAATTGATCGGCTACAACGCCCGCGAGCGGTCGGTCTATGTGATGGGAGAAAATGGCAGCCTCTTCGAAAAGGATTGGATCGACCAGCAGGCCGGCGCGCTCTCGGTAGCCGAAGAGGGTCAGCCCTGGATCGCCGATGATCTGCTTCGCCAACAGCGCTTCCCCGAGGATGAGATGTTAATGGCGGAGGGTTTCAGGTCGCGCGCGATTTTGCCCTTGAAGTTAGGCTTCCGTACACTGGGTACGCTCAACCTCTACAGCGAGGAGCCGGGCGCCTTCTCCGCCGAGGAGATGATGACGATCCTGCGCCAAACATCGGCGCAAATCGCCTCCGCGATTGAACGCTCCAACCTGTTGCGCCAGACGCGCAACGCCCTGAGTGAAGCCGAGGTGCTTTCGCAGGCCAGTAGCGCGCTTTCCAAGGCGACCTCGTATGAGGCGGTGTTGAGCGCTATCCTGGAGCACACCATCCTCCAAGAGGCCGTGCGCGCCGAGATCGGTCTCTTTGTGCAGGATCCCGCCACGGGCGCAGAGCACGATTGGATCGAGGTGGTGGCCTCGCGGAGCAATCACCCCGCGCTTTCCGCGTGGATTGTCGGCCAACGTCTTCCCGTCGCGGAGGCGCCGGGGCTACGCCTGGCGGGATCAGAGCCGATCTATGTCTGCCCCGACATCGAGGCGGCGCGCGATCTGCCCGCCGAGGTGCGGGATTACTATCGCGAGCAGCACATCCGCGCCATTGTCGTCACGCCGCTGCTGGTCAGCGGCGAGAGATTGGGCCTCTTCCGGATGGGGTTCTTGGAGCCGTATGACCCCAATGAACAGGAGTTGCGCATCTACCGGACGATTGCGGGGCAGGCGGCGGTTGTGCTCTCCAACCGGCAACTGTTGCAAGTCTCGCAGGATCGCGCCGAGCGGCTGGAGTCGGCGGTGGAGATGGCCAGCTTGACCACGGGCATTATGGAGCGCGAGGATTTGCTGCTGAATGCCGTGGACTTCTTCAAAGATCGCTTCAATCTCTACTATGCCGGCATCTTCCTCCTGGATGATGAAGGCCAGTGGGCTGTGTTGGAGGCCGGCACCGGCGAGGCCGGTAAGAAGTTGCAGCAGATGGGCTTCCGCCTCCTGGTCGATGGCGATTCGACCCTCGCCCGTTGTGTTCGTACGATGGAGAATCAACTCACGCTGGATGTGAGCGCTGAGGATGAGCGCTTCGATAACCCGCTCCTGCCGGATACCCAATCCGAGGTAGCATTGCCCTTGATCAGCCGGGGCCAGGTCATCGGCGCGATGAGTATCCAGAGCGATCAGCGCTTCGCCTTCACGGAGGATGATGTCGCCACGCTTCAGTTGATGGTTAACCAATTGGCCAACGTCATCGAGAGCACGAACCTCTACGAGCGCTCCCAGAACTCGCTGGAAGAGACCAGCACCCTGTATCACATCGCGCAGCGCGTGGCGGATGCGCGCACGGTGGAGGATGTGCTCCAGGCCGCCGTCGACGGCATCTCCCAACGTGAAGAGCCGGACGTGGTGACCGCCGCGCTGTTGGTTCCGCCCGATCATCCGACCGAGTTGCGGACGGAGGTCGCCTGGGCGCGTAGCGGCGAGGATGTGCCCCTCATCGTCTACCCCATCGAGAAGATCCGCCGCCTCTACGACACCTTGCGTATCGAACAGCGATTCGTCACCTCCGATGCTACTCAGGACCCGACCGTGGGGCTATTTGCCCGCAACATCTATCGGCAGATGGGGTGGCGCGCTATGGCCGCGTTCCAATACGAAATTCGTGGCGCGCAATACGGCACCATCATCATTCACAATCGCAAGGCCCGCGAGTTCTCCAACGCCGAGTTGCGATTCTATGAGAACGTCACCCGGCAGGCCTTCGTCGCCTTAGAGAGCTTGAACCTGGTGGAGACCACGCAGGCCGAAGCGGAGCAGCGCGCCGTCCTCAACGAAGTGTTGCAAGTCGCCTCCAGCTCCCTGGAAGTCCAGACGCTCTTCCAAGAGGTGAGCGAGGTCATCGCCCGGCGTCAGGAGATGCCGGTGATGATCTGGCATTGGAATGGGGCGGAGATTCGCCCGGCGGCGGTGTATGACGCCGGCGGGAAGCTCCTCCTCGGCGGCGAGAATGCGCCCACCTTCACGCCCGACGAGGCGCCGTTGATTAATCATATCATTGAGCATCCAGAGATGACCCACATCGATTTTACCAGGCGCCTGGACGCTCGATTGCCAAAAGTCGCCAATTTCGAGAAGCCGATTGAGGAAGCGGTCTTCGTCCCCTTGCAGACGCGCGAGGGCCTGGTGGGCGTGTTGGTCTTCGGGCGGCAGGCGGGCCATGATCCCATTGATGAGATGGAGTTGGATTTCATCCGCACCGCCGGGATCAACATCAGCGTCTCGCTGGAGACGGCGCAGCTTTACGAGCAGGCCCAGATCACGGCGGAAAAGCTCAAGGAGGTCGATCAGCTCAAGAGCGAGTTCCTGGCCAATATGTCGCACGAGTTGCGCACGCCTCTCAACTCCATCATCGGCTTCTCGCGCGTGATCCTCAAAGGCATCGATGGCCCGCTCACCGATATGCAGAAGACCGACCTCACCGCCATCTACGACAGCGGCCAGCACCTCCTCAGCTTGATCAATGACATCTTGGACATCTCCAAGATTGAGGCCGGCAAGATGGAGTTCAACTTCGAGGACGTCGATCTCCACAAGACGGTCAAGAGCGTGATGTCATCGGCGAGCGCGCTGGTGAAAAGTAAGCCGGATATCGATTTGCGGTCGAATCTGCCGGAGGATTTGCCGCAGGTTATCGCGGATGAGCGCCGCGTCCGGCAGGTGATCTTGAACCTGCTCTCCAACGCGGCCAAGTTCACCGAGGAAGGCTACATCGAAGTCGCAGCGACCTATGATAACTATCAGGTCATTCTGAGCGTCGAGGATACCGGCATCGGCATCCCGCCGGAGAAGATCGCGGATGTATTCGAGCGCTTCAAGCAGGTGGATAGTTCCTCCACGCGGCGCTATGAGGGCACCGGCCTGGGTATGTCGCTCAGCCGGATGTTCGTCCAGGCGCACGGCGGCGATATCTGGGTGGAGAGCACGGTAGGGAAGGGATCGACCTTCTACTTCTCCTTGCCCATCGGCGGGCCGGAGGCTGTGCCGGAGGAGGAAGCGGAGACGCCAGGGCGGATGACGGAGGAGCAAGCGCCGCAGCGCACGGTCTTGGTCGTCGATGATGATGAAACTGTGATCACGCTCTTCCGCCGATACTTAGAGAAGCGCGGGTATCGCGTCTTTGGCTTGAATTCGAGCGAGCGCGTGGTGGAAGAGGCTAAACGCCTCCATCCCTACGCCATCACCCTGGATATTTTGATGCCCAAGAAGGATGGCTGGACGTTGATCGGGGAATTGAAAGATGATCCAGAGACCCGCGACATCCCCTTGATCGTCTGCTCCATCGTCAGCGACACGGATAAGGGCTTGAGCATGGGTGTCGCCGATTATCTGATGAAGCCTATTATGGAGCAGGAGTTGGTGAACACGCTAGACCGCCTGGAAGCCGGCCTGGAGGATGGCCAGCATGTGCTGGTCGTCGATGACCAGCCGGCGGATCGGAAATTGCTCTCGCGCGTGCTCTCCGAGGCCGGCTACGAGGTCCGGGAGGCGCAGGGCGGCGCGGAAGCCATCGCCGAGATTCACACCCGCCCGCCCAGCGCCGTCGTGCTCGATCTGATGATGCCGGAGGTGGACGGCTTCGCGGTGTTGGAGCATCTCAAAGCGAACAAAGCGACCCGCGACATTCCCGTCGTCGTGGTCACCGCCAAGGAGTTGACCGCCGAGGAGCACGAGCGCTTGCAGCAGGGCGTCGAGTTCCTGATGCAGAAAGGCATCTTCGATCAAGAGCAACTGCTCCGCGATATCGAGACCGCCCTAAATCGCTTCTCGGAGACGAAGCACCGGGCGTCGATGGCAGCAGCGGCGACGGAGCAGGACTCTTGACACTTTTTACCGGCAGGGTAGAATGAGAAAGATTGTTCAACAGGATATGCCAATATCCTTACACCCATTTTTTAACACCCAATTCAATTCATATACAGGAGGTTTAACATGGCTTATGTGATTACCAGTCTTTGTGAGCGGGCCGGCGACTGCGTTGTGGTCTGCCCCGTGGATGCGATCCACACCGTCGAGGGAAATGACGAGTGGCCGTACTACTACATCAGCCCCGAACTGTGCATTGAGTGTGGCGCCTGCGCCGCCGAATGCCCCAACGAGGCCATCTTCCACGAAGATGACGTCCCCGATGACTACGTCGACGACATCGACAAGAACGAGGACTTCTTCGTCTCCGG
>CAZCAI010000004.1:33853-75210 GCA_964496595.1 uncultured Anaerolineales bacterium | reverse complement strand
CGTGGCCCATGGCCCCGCGTCGCGAGCGCAACTTCACCATCGTAGGAGGGGAGGAACCATGAGCTTAATGTCGATCTTCAATCGTCAAAAGAGTGAGCCGATCCGCTTGCTTTCGCGGCGGCACAACTACTTTCCACGGCGATTTATGTGGCGCGGCGAGCAATACGACGTCCATCACGTCGTGGAGGCGTGGACTGAGGTAAAGCGCAACACCGCGCGGCATTTCTTTCGCGTCCGCTGCCGCGAGGGGATGTTCGATATTTATCAGGATATTCCCTTGAACGCCTGGTACTTAGCAAGGCAGGTGGAATGATGAACGTTGGTCTGTTGTGGTTCGATGGCGGGTCGCGGGATCTATCGCAAAAGATCGCTCGCGCGGCCAAGCGGTATCAGAATCGATTTGGGGAAGCGCCCAATGTCTGCTACGTCAATCCCGACGCCCTCCCCAATGGTGATCAGCAGATTAAGGGTGTCTGGGTGCGGCCCTCCCCTCGGATTCTGCAAAATCATTTTTGGGTGGGCCAGGAGGCGACGGAGTAGGGCTATAAGTTTCTTCATGTTTTGGGGAGATCTCTACTCAATCTCCACGATCACGCCGATCTCGGCCCAGTTGTAGAGTGTCTCCGCCTCTGGGATGCCTAAGATGATGCAGCCGAACGAGGTCGGGCGACCTAAATTTCCCTCCCATAGCCGCTGTCCGTTATCCAGGATGGGAAGTTCGTGGATGCCGTTGTAGACAGGCCCACCGGCGGGATAGATCGCGATGAAATAGGGCATCCATAGCTCCCATTGGCTGGCGTAGGCTTCTTCCTCTTTATTGAGGACTTGAAAGACGCCGCGATGGGTAGGCGAATCCGGGAGGCCGGTGGCGACGATCCAGTTGTAGATCTGGGTGTTGTTCTCATAGACGTACATCCGCTGTTCGGCCAAATTGATGACGATCTTCTTATCCAGCACTGGCATGTAGGGCGTCAGCACATCCTGGGAGGGGATTGTGATCACCTGGCCGACGCTCAAACGGTCGATATCGATCTCTGTGTTGGCCTCCGCCACCAGCCCCGGCGGCATGCCGAATTTGGTCGACAGGCTGGTGAGCGTGTCGCCAGCCTGCACCTCGTAGGTGCGTACTGGATGCGTCAGGTAGAGTTGCACGCTGCCGCCCCCTGCGTCAAAGGTCTGCAAAATTTGCTTCGCTCCCTCATCGAAGCGAAAGCCCCGCCCCTCGCCCATACTTTTTGCCATGCGCATTAACGTATCGCTGATGGCGTAGAGATTGGCATCGACTACTAACTCCCCCTCCGGGCCGGCGACCAGGTGAAGCCAGGGGGCGATGTCATCCCGATCTAATGTCCAGGTGAAGGTCTCCTCGGTGAGCACATCGTAGGTCGTGACGGCGACCTCGCGCGCTAACAACGTCTCCGCCTGCGCGGTAAGGCGCTCGGTGTCCGGCTGCGTCGGCACGATGGTCTCGAAGGCTAACGGCGCCTCCACCCGTTGACTGCTCCCCCTGCTGGCCTGTAAGCGCACCAGCGTTTCCGTCACCGCCAGGACGCGGCCCGGCTCGCCCGGTACGATCACGACGGCGCCGCTTTCCAGATGGACGGTCGGATCGACGGGCGGCTGGGAGACCTCCTCCGCCAGCGCCGTCAGGAGATCGCGCGCGGCTTGCGCCTCGAATGTGAAGCGCGGCGCGATTTCCTGATAGCGCAACCACACGCTCAGTTGATCCCGCCAGGCGCCGCTGTGGCCCACGGCATACGCTGCCTGGACGGTAGCGGCTACATCGACGCGCAGGCCGGCTTCTGACCACGGATAGGTCCATTGCTGCTCGCCGTCCGTCAGTACCAATTCCCCCGTCTGGACGTAGGACGCGACCTCCGCCAGTGCTGCCTCTGCTTCCTCCGGCGTCTTAGCCCCCAAATCGACGCCCAGCGCGTAGACATTGGGGTAGATTTGCCCGCGATAGAGGCGCTGCATTCGCTGCGCGAAAACCCACCCGCAGAAGAGCGTCGCTGCGGCGAGCAGGATCATCAGTACTGCTAGAGCACTGATCATCACGCCGTGACGCACGCGCTTAGGCGCATCCGTGGATATGGATCGTGCACTTTGGGCTGCCATACTCTTTATGTACTCCTCCTCATTCCTTCGCCTGGTTTTCATCTCTTAAACGCGCGCCGGAGGGAAAATGTTCCGTAGCGGTGTTCGTGTGGATGCGCCCTCTACCTCAAAGTATAACACAATCCCCGCTTTTTCGGTTATATGGGCGTCGTTGTGAGTTGAATTCATAGCGCTTCTGGAATTCACCGGGTGCAATCATACGATCCCCCTCCGCAACCTGGTAACGACGTGAAAAAGATCTGCCCCGAATCTCGGCGAAAAACTGGTGACAAAGAAGATAATCTTTGTTACAATGGAGAAAGTTAGGTCGTTCCAATAAAATCAAGCTTTAGCAAAGTGGGTAAGGAGACAGGAGGAACATTATGCGCACGATACGATCATTTCTTTATACGTTGAAGCCCTACGAGCGGGGCATCCAGGAGATTCTGGGGCGATATTCGGGATTTGTGATGCCTGGCCTGGGGTTGCAAATTCCGATTATCAGTGTGGTGCGTGTGCGCGATATTCGCGAGCACACGATGGACATTCCGCCGCAGTCGGTCATTACCAAAGACAACGTCGAGATCACCGTCGATGGTGTGATGTGGGTGCGACCTCAGTCTGATGAGGAGTCTATCAAACGGACCTTCTACAACATCGATGTATGGAAGCAAGCGGTTGTGCGCCTGGCGATGACGAATTTGCGCCAGGAGTTCGGCGATCTGACGTTGGATGAGAGTCTGGTGGCCCGTGAAAAGATCGCCAGTAATCTTCAGCGGGTGCTCAACCAGTACGCGGCTGATTGGGGCCTGGTTGTCAGTAAGGTCGAGATTATGCTCATCGACCCACCGGAGGACATCAAGATCGCGATGCACAAGCAGAAGACGGCGGAGCAGGAGCGCCGCGCGATGCGGTTGCTGGCCACAGGCGAGTATGAGGCCGCTGAGCAGCAGAAGTTGGCCGCCATCCAGCGTGCTGAGGGCGAGCGCGAGGCGGCCATCCAAGTGGCCCAGGGGCGCGCAGAGGCCATCCGCCTGGTCAATGAGGCCGCGGAGACTTACTTCAAAGGGAATGCGCAGATACTGCGCCAAATCGAGATGACCGAGACGGCGCTCAGCCAGAACGCGAAGGTGGTGCTCACCGAACATGGCATCAACCCGACGTTGCTATTGGGAGAATTGCCCATCAAATAGACAAGTCCTCGAGGGCCATCCAGCAGGGATACGTTGCTCGTATTCTGACGGGCTGCAATTTTAGATGGCCCTCGTCGATTTTGTTTGACAAGCCGTTTCTCTATGATATAATCTCTCCGCTGTTGTGAGAATTCAAATACGATGTCAACTAAATCAGCCGCTATTTCTTGATACGCATGCTGAGGAGTGAAGCTTAAATTTCCCTGTTGTGGCTAGCTCAATAGGCAAGTTATTCAATCCTTAACCTAAACGCCGCCCGCGATCGACATGCTGAAGCGCAGGCGGCGGTGTTGCATGTTACATTTGCGCGATATTGCGATATATGATGTGAGATATGAAAACAAGAAGTGTTCTGATCGATATCAAGGAGGCACGATTCGATGAAATGGAGACGTAAACTCTTAAGCGCGGTGTCGTTGTTGGCGCTGGCTGCGATGATGTCCTCGCCTGTGTTGGCGACGGAGATGGCACGCCCGGCCTTACAGGAGCCGGGCGCCAATCTCTTGCAAAATCCGGGCTTCGAGGGGATTGGCCGCCCGCTCAATAATTCCTCGCCAAATTCCAATAACTGGACGCGCGACACCTTCACTGGTGCGACCTATGGTGAGATCTATACGCCGGAGGGATGGGTGACGTGGTGGCAGGAAGGGGACTTTGGTCGTCCAGAATGCCATGTCATTGCTAGGGAAGCTGATTTTATAGAACCGGTCCTGCGTATCTATGACGGTTATTACAGCGGCAAGTGCTTTACTTACTTTAGGAAGCAGAATGCCGGCTATTTCCAGGTCGTGCGGAATATCCCGCCTGGATCGGTGGTGGAAGGATCGTTCTACGCGCATGCTTGGTCTTGTGATCATTATGAGGACAATGCTTTATCATGTGCGGAGCCTTATGCTTTCTACTTCCAGGTAGGCATTGATCCGAACGGTGGGACAGATCCCTTCTCCAGTAATATCGTCTGGAGCAATCCAGCTTACCATTACGATGAGTTTGGATTGGTCGGACCCGTGCAGGCGACTGTGGGCGAAGCGGGCGCAGCAACGTTGTTCACCCGCGCTTATGCTAAGTGGACGTTGCAGCACAACGACGCTTATATGGACAACGCGAGCCTCAAGCTCATCTCCACCGGCGAGACGCCGACCCCAACCTCGCCGCCGCCCCCGCCGACTTCCGAGGCGCCGCCGACGCCACAGTTCACGCCCACGCCGCGCCCCGATGGCGCGGTGGTGCACATTGTTGAGTCTGGCGATACGCTCTTTGGCATCGCGCTGGCCTACAATGTGGATGTCAACGAATTGCGGCGGCTCAACGCGGGCACCCTCGGCCCCAACGATCTGCTCTCCCTCGGACAAGAGGTGATCATTTCCGGGAGCCCCAGCGCCGTCAGCCCGACGGCCACACCGACGCCCGCGCCGGATCAAGGGACGCAACCTCCCGAAGCGCCGACCGAGAGTCCCCCCGATGACCAACCGGGTACAGGAGATCAGACGACGCCAGCGCCCACCGGTGATAGCGCCTCTCTTTGCGTCCTGGCCTTCCAGGATATGAACAATGATGGGGTCTATCAATCTGAAAATGGTGAGATGGCGTTGCCGAACGCGGAGTTTAATCTGTTGGGCACAGCCGGCCCGGTCGGAACGTACACGACCGATGGCATCAGCGAGCCATATTGTTTCCAGAACC
Source organism: uncultured Anaerolineales bacterium (assembly GCA_964496595.1). Taxonomy (GTDB): domain Bacteria; phylum Chloroflexota; class Anaerolineae; order B4-G1; family SLSP01; genus JAAAOZ01. The sequence continues at coordinate 70,237 of CAZCAI010000004.1, read as the reverse complement.
TTGAGCCGGGGAACTACATTTTGCGACACAGCGCGCCGTCCGGTTACACGACCGACATCGGCCCGTGGAATGTGGCGCTCGGCGCGGGGCAGACATCTTCGGTCAATATCGGCTATGTGCGCGATGAGACAGCTTCATCTGATGCGGAGACGACGCCGAATCCGAACGCCCCGCCAGAGGGTGAAGAAACGCCGGCGCCCGTCGAGGGCGAGCCCGAGACGGATGGCGTGACGCAGTTGCTCAACACCGTCTTGCGCGTCAGCGGCATAGTCGTCTTATTATTGGCGATTGCCCTGGGTGGTTTGTTCTTCCTCTCCCGGCGCTCGATTTAAACTATCCGTACCCGCGCGCGTATCAACGCCCAGATAGACGTAAGCCCCGGTTAACGCCGGGGCTTTGTTCTGTGGATTGATCTGGCTTTCAAGCAGGATCATCCCGCCAGCGCAAATCTGACCAGCGTTTTTGCAGGAGGATCATCTCTTCCTCCTCCTCGAAATCGTAGACCACCTCGACGGCCAAAGGGTCGGTCTGTGTCACCTCTAATTCGATGCCGCAAGCGCTGCAAAAGATGCGATCTCCAGGTGTGAGATTGGCTCTCTCTGGTAGTGTGACGTGGCACTCCGGGCATTGCATGGGCTGGCCCTCCTTAAATTTACGTAAATTTACGTAGCGGTTTCACAGTATTAGATTGTATCCACTATAATGAAGCTCATAAGAAAGTCAAATCTTTGACTTTTTGATTGAGTGTGTTAAGATGAAGCTAAGTTTATCTTCTTTATATTTGAGGATGATCGGCGTCTTTCTGCCTCTGTGTAGCGCAAGGAGTGTTATAAAGAGTATGTTAGGGCTGATGACATACTTATGTAGAAAAATTCTTTATTCATACGGGTCGACTGACTTAAGTCGCCCGCAATTTTTATTATGGAGAGTATACGATGGGTGTGAATCTTATTTTGAGAATTCTAGGATTATTAGTTTTTGGTTCCCTTGGTATGGCTTTAAGCGAAAGCTCCGCAGTCCAAGTTCTTACCCCCGAAGTTATCAAAGAAAGTCATCTGGCGATTATTTTAGGCGTATTAGGTGCTGGGATTGGTTTTGCATTCACCCCCGCTTTGACGCTCAAGCCTTTTCGACGGCTTAGAAAATTCATTCAACAGTTACCGGCGCATATCATCTACTCCGCTACGTTTGGATTGTTCGTAGGCTTAGCCCTGGGGGGAATCGCGGCGTATCCAATCTCCTTGCTCCCCGACCCGTTGGGGGAGATATTGCCCTTCATCGTAGCTGCTATGTTGGGCTACGTCGGCGTCGTGGTGACGACCACACGTACGGATGTGTTGCAAAGCGTGCGTGAAAAGCTAGTCCCTGACTTCACATTGCGGGGGGCCGCTCCCACGGTCGAAGCGCTGGAAACCTGTCGTCCGGCGGTACTTTTGGATACCAGTGTAATTATCGATGGCCGGATTGCCGATATCTGTCGCACGGGATTTATCCAAGGCGAGCTGGTCGTCCCTCTCTTTGTGCTGAACGAACTCCAACATGTGGCGGATTCGGCGGATACGTTGCGGCGCAATCGTGGCCGGCGTGGATTGGAGATCCTCCGGCAGTTGCAGGAGGAATCCCCCGTCCCCGTACGCATCACCGACGCCGAAGTCCCCGAAGTGCGCGAGGTCGATGACAAGCTGATTGCTCTGGCGAAGGATCTGGGGGCGTCTATTTTGACCAATGACTACAACCTGAATCGCGTCGCTGAGCTACAATCGGTGACCGTGTTGAATGTGAACGAATTGGCCAATGCCGTCAAGACCGTCCTCCTGCCGGGCGAGGATTTCGCTATCCACATCTTGCAGGAAGGCAAGGAGACGAATCAGGGCGTGGGCTATCTCGATGACGGGACAATGGTCGTGGTCGAAGATGGCGCCGAGCATCTGGGAGAGACCTTAGATGTCACCGTCAGTAAAGTTCTCCAAACGGCCGCCGGGCGGATGATTTTCGCGCGGTTGGGCAATAACGGCCAATCTTAGTTAGGGAGCATTGGAACGATGACACTGAAAGTTTACAACTATCTGAATCGTGAACTAGAGACATTTACCCCCCTTCGAGAAGGGTGCGTAAATATGTATGTCTGTGGCCCGACGGTCTATGACCATTCCCATCTGGGCCATGCCAAGACCTACGTCTCTTTCGATGCGATGGTGCGCTATTTCAAGTACCTGGATTACAAAGTCCGCTATGTCCGCAACCTCACGGATGTGGGACATTTGCTGGATTCGGGCGAGGATCGCATTGCTAAGGGCGCGCGTCGCGACCGCGTCGAGCCGATGGAGGTCGTCGATACCTACGTTAAAAGCTTCCACGACGATATGGATGCGCTCGGTGTATTGCGCCCCAGCATCTCCCCCCGCGCCAGCGGTCATATCCCAGAAATTATTCAATGGACGAAGGATCTGCTGGCCAAGGGCTATGCCTATGAAGTCGATGGCAACGTCTACTTCTCGGTGGAGGAATTCCCAGAATACGGCAAGCTTTCCCACCGCAAGTTGGAGGATCAGGAGGCCGGCGCGCGGGTAACTGTGCGCGCCGAAAAGCGCAATCCGGCCGATTTTGCCCTCTGGAAGCGCGCTGACCCGGAGCACATTATGCGTTGGCCCAGTCCTTGGGGCGAAGGCTACCCCGGCTGGCACATCGAGTGCTCCGTGATGTCCAATAAATACCTGGGCGCGACCTTTGATATTCACGGCGGGGGGCTGGAAAATATGTTCCCTCACAACGAATGTGAGATTGCTCAATCGGAGGCGCGCCACGATAAACAATTTGCCAACTATTGGCTGCTGGTCGGTTCATTGACGGTTAATGGTGTGAAGATGAGTAAGAGCCTGGGGAACTTCTTGACCATCAAGGATGCCCTGGAAATCTATACGCCGGAAGCGATTCGGTACTTCATTTTAAGCAGTCACTATCGCGGCCCGGTGGATTACAGCCGCGAGGCGCTGCGCGCCGCACAGCGCGGCATCGATCGCATGCACCACACCATCCGCAAGCTCCGCCGTCGTATGGAAGCGACGCAGCCGGTCAATACGGCCATTCTTTCCCAGGTCGCCAGCCTGGAAGATTACCGGCAGGAATTTGAGGCCGCGATGAATGATGACTTCAATACGCCCCAAGCGCTTGCCACGCTCTTCGACTTTGCCAAGGAGGTCAATCGTTACCTGGATAAGGAGCCGCAGGTAAGTATGGGCACCTTGGCCGCGATGGACAAAATCGCGCAGGATCTGGGCGGCGATGTGTTGGGCGTCCTGCCCCGGGAACTGGTGGATGAGCGCGTCGGCGGTGATATGGTCGAGGGCCTGGTCGAGATGTTGCTCGATCTCCGCGAGGCGTATCGCGATCAGCGTGCGTGGGACAAGGCCGATGAGATTCGCGACCGCTTGGCCGATATAGGCATCGTGCTGGAGGATGGCCCGGAGGGCACAAGCTGGCGCGTGGTGAGTCAGACCTCGTAGTCAAGTAATCAATCAATGCGCGAAACTCTCTACGGTCGCCAGGCGATTCGAGAATCCTTACGCGCCGGACGACGGCAACCCCATCGCCTCCTGCTTGCTGAGCGTGTGACGCAAACTGCCATCATCGATGAGATTATCGCGCTGGCGAAGCAATACCGTGTCCCGATCAAGACCGTTGATCGGGACGAATTAGATAACATCCTTGGCCATGAGCGCCATCAGGGCGTGGCGCTGGAAACCTCAAGTTACCCCTACGCTCGCGTCGATGAGATGTTGGATCTGGCCCGGCGGCGCGGCGAACCCCCGTTACTCTTGATGCTCGATCTCATTCAAGATATCTACAATGTCGGGAGTCTCGTGCGAACCGCCGAGGCGGTCGGCGTCCACGGCATGGTCATCCAGCGGCGGCGCGCGGCGGAGATCACCGATGCCGTGGTCAACACCTCCTCCGGCGCTGTCGAGCATCTATTGGTCGCGCAGGTCACCAACTTGGCCCAGGAAATCGCCCGCCTGAAAGAGCAAGGCGTGTGGATCGCCGGGTTGGAGGCCGCCCCCGGCGCGAAGCTCTACACCGACGCGGATCTTACCATGTCCTTGGCCCTCGTCGTGGGCAGCGAAGGGGAGGGGTTGCGTCGTTTGGTGCGGGAGCGCTGCGACTGGCTGATGGCTCTGCCGATGAAAGGCGAGATTGCCTCGCTTAACGCCGCCATCGCCGGCTCCATTGCGCTCTATGAGGCGCTGCGACAACGCGGCGCTGCTGCTTCTGAGAAGCATTAGAGTTCAAGGAGAATGTGAATATGGCTATCGTAGCTTTTTTAGGCGCGGCCGCCCCGACCTTGATCACCGTCTTGGTGATCGGCGTAATTGCGGCGGCCGTGACCCTGGTCCTCTCCGGTCGTGATGGCCGGCGGCGCATCGGTCTGGCGATTGGATTGGGGTTGGCCGTGGCACTGGGCCTGTTCGGCGTCGCTGCGCTCATCAACGCCTACACCACGGTGGACTATGGCACGGTGGGCTTGATTGTGCGGTTCGGCGGCCTGACGGGCCAGGTCTTCGAGCCGGGCCTGCACTGGAAGACGCCCTTCATCGACCGCCTGGTGATTGTGCCAACGGTGGTGCAATCCTATGAGACGAGCGATCATCCCACAGAATCCGGCGCCGATTTCACCGATGTGGCCGTCACGGCGCAGACGACGGACGGTCAGCAGATCAGGGTCAAGTACACCCTGCTCTTTCGTATCCCCGCGGATCACGCGGCGGAGATTGTCCAGAACATAGGATTTACAGAGGCTGTTGTGGAAAATGTTGTCAAGGCCCATTCTCGCAATCTGGCGCGACTGTGGGCGCAGAATTATTCGGCGGGTGATCTCTACAGCGACGAGGGAATCTTCGACTATGAGCAATCGGTCGGTTTCGCGCTGGCCGAGGAGCTTGGTGAAACCGGGGTTGTATTGAGTGATTTCCTGGTGCGTAAAGTAGAATTCAGCGAGCAGTATGTCGACGCTGTCGAACAAAAACAGATCGCGCAGGAGGCCATCGAGACGGCGAAATATAAGTCGGACGCTGCCGAGTACGAGAAGGAGCGCCAAATTCGCCTCTCGGAGGCGGAAGCTGAACGCATCCGGCTGATGGCGGAGGCCGAGGCCGAACGGGCGCGTCTTTTAGCCGATGCTGAAGCTTATAGCATCGAGAAGCGCGGTGAGGCGCTCCAGGCCTTTCCAGAGCTGACGCAATGGGAATTTGTGCGCAATCTCCAGAACGTACAGTGGGGCATCCTCCCCAGCGAAGGCATTGCGCCGTTGATCCCGATGCCGGAATTCCCGACGACGCAACAAGAGTCTTCGTCCTCAGCATCCTCCTCTTTGCCCGATGTGATCCCCACGCCGACGGCGCCGGTGACACCCACGACGGAAACGCCGTAGCATCCGGCAATCTCAAAAAAACAACCGGCTCCTTTTTCAGGGAGCCGGTTGTTTCGTGCAGATAACGGGGTAGAGGCTTATAGCAAATCGCACTGCATTTGAAGCAATGTCCGGTGCGTTTCAAACCCCACGGTCAGCAGCGCTTGATGTAACGTGGCTTGATCGGCGATTATGGTGATGGCGGCCCAGGGACGCGCTCGGTGCATCGTCTGGGTGATGTGCGCTACGGTCTCGCGCGCTCCCGCCGCGCCGGCCAACGGATGGATCAGCAGCTCCCACTCGTGGAAGTGCGCGCGGCGATCCGTCCACACGCGCGCCGCCAGTCGGGCCTCTTCGCCGCTCATTTGGAGCCAGGCCCGCTCCCGCTCGCCCGAAAACCACATTTCGATGGCGCGCATAATCCCGCCAAATTCGTAGATGTTCGGGCGGATGCCCAAGATTTCTCGCTGGCGACGATGATAGGTTGCTTTGGCTAAATTGAACCAGTGGTATTGGTCGTCCGGACGCGAGGGGCGCCACGTCTTTTGCGATGTCGTTATAGGCGGCCAAGGCTCACCGGCCGGTCGGATTAGGTGCTGCAAGCGGCCCACAGTCTGGAACCCCATGCCTTCGTACAGTCCACGAGCGACTTCATTGTCCTCGCGCACCTCCAGCCCCACCCACTTCCCAGAGTGCGACCGCACCTTCGCCATCGCGGCGTCCATCAGCGCGCGGCCGATCCCATGCGAGCGGAACTCTGGATGCACCACCACGTTGCCAATCAGCCAGCCGCCGGTGGATCGCGGATAGGCCGGGCGCAGCGAGAGATTGCCCACCACGCGCTCCTCCTCTACCCAGACCAGCCCCTCCGGCATCGGTTGCGAGGGCGAAAGCCACTGCGCCCAGCGTTGATATTGGGCCACGCGCCGCATCTGCTCCAACACCTTTCGCCCCTTGGGGTCCAACTCCCCACCAAATCCGATCTCGATCAGGTCCACGATTGCAGGCATATCTCGTTGGCCCTGAACGGGTCGAATGCCACTCTTTACGCTTTTGTCACGTCCGATCATGATCTGCGCCGTCGTCATGGCGTCTATCGCTCCGCGCTCTATCTAATGTCCACGTAAGAGATATATCACCCTCAATTTAACCTGATTCTATGCCATTCAAAGGTCATGTCAAGGGCCGGGAGCGCGAACCTGGCTATTGACAAAATCGGAAAGCGATTCATTGCCTAAAAGCGCGCATCGGTCTATAATGAAGCCAGCATGGTTTGAACCCAGGAGGATAAGATAAATGAAGATAAAGAGACGAAATTTCTGGATGATGTGGGTGGGATTGTTGTTGCTGGCGGTGGCGAGTGGATGTCGACGGAGGGATGCGCCGGCGCTTCCCTCCGTTGATCCTACGGCGCCCACAGCGACCGCGCAGCCCTTGGCCCCTGAGACGACCGCGCCCCCCACGGAGACCGCGACGCCGGAGCCGCTGGCCGCCCTTGTCAATGGTGAACCGATTTTGCTCTCTGAATTCGAGCGCCAAATCGCCAGCTACGAGGCATCGATGGCCGCCGCCGGACAAGATCCCAGCACGGCGGAAGGTCAAGCCACCCTGGCCCGCGACCGCGAGTGGGTGTTGGATCGTTTAATCGAACAGATTTTGATCGATCAGGCCGCGCGGGAGGCTGGCGTCACCGTCTCGGCGGAGGAGGTCGAGGCGAACGTCGTGTCGCTCAAAGAGGAGATCGGCGATACCGCTTTCCAGCAGTGGTTGGCGAACGAGGGGATGACGGAGGCGCAGATGCGCGAGAAGCTGCATCGGGAGATGATCGCCACGCAGATGGCAAGCCAAATCGTCACTGAGATCCCCACCCGCGGTAAGCATATCCACGCGCGCCACATCGTCGTCGCTACCCCAGAGGAGGCGCAGCAGGTGCTCGCCCAGGTGCAGGCCGGCGCCGATTTCGCGTCGCTGGCGCAAGCCTATTCTCAAGATAGCAGCACGCGGGATAACGGTGGTGATCTGGGCTATTTTCCCCGGGGCGTTTTGACCTCTGTAGAGGTCGAAGATGTCGCCTTCCAACTCCAGCCGGGTCAAGTTAGCGAAATTGTTTCCAGTCCTTTGGGCTATCACATCGTTCAGGTTATTGATCGCGTGCCAGATCAAGAAATCAGTCCGGAGAACATGCGTTTGATTCAGGATCGTGCCGTGCGGCGCTGGTTGGATCAACTCTGGGCGGAAGCTGACATTCAACGCTTTCCTTCGGCGGCGACCGACGCCTCAGAATAATCCCATAACCCCGCTTCGATCTTCTACTTCTGCTATCAAAATTTAGGAGGCTTATCGTGAATCAAGACCGCGTTTTCGATATTCTGACGTTACTGATGTTAGGGATGACCCTGGTCATCATTCTGGTCTACATTGCCATCGCCATCAATCCTTATCTGCCGATTAATCCCTTCCCGCCGACCCAATCCACGCCGATGATATTGGTCGCCACCGACACCCCTACACCGACGTCCGGCCCGGAGGATGTGCCCACGTGGACGCCCACCTCGACCCCGACCGTCACGCCCACGCCGCTCCCCACCTTCACCCCGACCGTCACCCCGACGCCCACCGAAATCCCGCCCACGGAGACGTCCACGCCGACGCCCACCGAGACGCCGCGCGTCACCCGCGCTCCCTATCCCTTCACCTCCGAGATCAGATACGAGACGCCTTATTATGGGTGCAACTGGACAGGCGTGGCGGGCGTCGTGCAGGATTTGGACGGCAATCCGCTCCGGGGCTATCCCATCCACGTCTGGGGCAGCGGTATTGATGTCGTCGTCACCTCCGGGGATAAGCAGGTGTATGGCGATTCTGGTTGGGAGCAGTTCTTCACCAACGCGCCGATAGAGAGCCGAGGAGCGTTCCGCGTCCAAATCCACTCGCAATACGACCCTCACCCGCCCATTTCTGAGGAAATCGAGTTGAACTTCGAAGGATACTGCTCCACAGCGCTGGCCTACATCGTCTTCACCAAGAATCACTAGGCCCCCAGGTCATAATGCCTCACACACTCTACATCGTCGGCACACCGATTGGCAATCTGGAGGATATGACCTTCCGCGCCGTGCGCATCCTGCGCGAGGTGACGCTCATCGCGGCCGAGGATACCCGCTCCGCGCACTATCTGCTGCGCCACTATGAGATCGATACGCCCGTCACCTCCTACTTCGAGGGCAACGAGCGCCGCAAGCTCCCCACGCTGTTGGAGGCGCTGGCGCAAGGAGATGTGGCGCTCATCTCAGAGGCGGGCATGCCCGCGATTTCCGATCCTGGTTTTCTGCTGATTCAGGCCGCTGTGGCGCGCGAGATCCCCGTCGTGCCGATCCCCGGCCCATCGGCGCACACCGCTGCGCTCGTCGCCGCCGGCCTGCCCACCGATCGCTTTCTCTTCTTGGGCTTTCTGCCCCGCAAATCGTCCGAGCGCGACAAAGCGCTCGCCGCGATTGCCTCGCTCAGCGCGACGCTCGTCTGCTACGCCTCGCCCCATCGCTTGGAAGCGGTGCTGCTCGCCTTGCGTGAGGCGCTGGGTAATCGCGATATCGCGCTCTGCCGGGAGATGACCAAGCTGCACGAGGAGGTCTGGCGCGGCGACATCGACGGCGCGCTGGCGCACATTGCAGTACAAGAACCGCGCGGTGAATACACCCTCGTCATCGCGGGCGCATCCGCCGAGGAGGCCGTTTGGGAGCGCGAGCGGGTGCTGGCCGCCCTCACCGAGCGCATAGCGGCGGGCGATTCCCATTCCCAGGCCGCGCGTAAAGTCGCCAAACGCTCCGGCTGGCCGCGCGGTGACGTCTACGACCTGAAAACGTAATTCGGAATCCCCTTGGCTGATAGGTTTTCTAACTTTTAACTTGCAACTTGAAACATTCAACCGATTCTTATGAGGAGGATAACCGTATGACACATTCACTAGATGACATCCCGTATGCCGAATTTGACCCCCAACAGATGAGCGAGAGAATCCGCGAACTGCCCGCTCAACTGCGTGATGCGTGGGATATAGCGCAGCACGCGCCCCTGCCCGACGCCTATCGCGAGATCCGTCACCTCGTCGTGGTCGGTATGGGCGGCTCCGCCATCGGCGGCGATCTCTTAGGCGGATTGATGGATCGCGCGGGCAGCGTGCCCGTCACCGTTGTGCGCGGCTACGATCTGCCGCCCTACATCGTGGGCGACGCGACGTTGGTCGTCGGCTCCAGCTACTCCGGCAGCACCGAGGAGACGCTGAGCTGCTTCGAGCAGGCGCACGATCAAGGCGCGCGGTTGTTGGCGATGACGGGCGGCGGCCCCATCGCCGAGATCGCAGAGCAGGCCGGCGCGCCTGTGTGGCGCTTCTCTTACGATGCGCAGCCTCGCGCGGCCTTGGGCTATTCGTTTACCCTTCTGCTCGGCCTGGCGTGCCGATTGGACGTTCTGCCCGATGCCGGTGCGGATCTTCAAGCGACTGCCGATCTGCTGGAGGAGATGCAAACTGCGCTGCTGCCCGCCACGCCCATCGACGAAAATCCGGCCAAGCAACTGGCCCGTGACCTGCACGGCAAGCTGCCCACGATCTTTGGCAGCGGCTTCCTGGCGCCGGTTGCGCGCCGCTGGAAGGGTCAATTCAACGAGAATGCCAAGCAGTGGGGCCTCTGGGACGAACTCCCAGAGCTGAATCACAACTTAGTCGTCGGTCTGGCCCGTCCGGCGGAGGTAAGCGCGCGCCTGGCCGCGATCTTCCTGCGCTCCGAGCTGGATCATCCCCGCGTGCAGACGCGCTGGCAGGTGACGGCAGAGTTGTTCGAGCGCAATGACATCCCCATGCACGCCATAGATGGGCGCGGCGATTCGGCGCTCGCGCAGATGTTCTCCCTGATCCACCTGGGCGATTACGTCTCCTACTACACCGCCGCACTCAACGGCGAGGACCCGACGCCCGTGAGCAACATCGTGTATCTCAAGCAGCGCCTGGCTGAGTCGTAATAGCGCCCCGGTCGCAAAAAAAACAAAGGCCCGATGAGCTGAATTCAGCTCATCGGGCCTTGTGAATGTAGGGCGCGCTTCTGGCTATGCCCCATCCCCGTAGAGTCGATGCCAGAGCGCCAGATCCTCGTCCGATAACGAAGCGTCCTCCGCCTCCTCTTCATCAAGCGGCGCGATCTTGCGCTTCTGCTCGATCAGTTTGGATGAGGGTTTCTCGCTCTGCACAGGCGGAGGCCCAGAGAGCGCAGCTTCTTCTGGGGACATCTCCTCGCCGAAGACCTCCATCCACTGCGCGACCTCGTTGTAGGAGAGCGTCTCCTCGGTCTCTTTTTTAATAGTGAGCGGGCCGCGTGGCCGAGGCTTGGGGCGGCGCGGCGGCTTCTTCTTGAGATCGGGCGGCGGCGGGCCTTCACTCTCGGCCTCCCCGAAGATCTCTAACCAGGCGGCGACCTCGGCGTCGGAGACCGCGTCGGGCTTTTCCTGTGATGCGGATGGCGCCGGCTTGGGGGCTGGTCGATCCGGATCGCGCGCGTCCTCCCATTCGGATTTTCCCATCTGCGCGCCGATGGTGCTGGAAATGCGCGATTGTGGTTTGCGTCGCGTGCGCCCCGATAGTGGTCGCGGTTCTGGATATTCGGGGAAGCTATCTTCATCTCCCGGCTCTGGCGCTTCTGATAGCGATTCAAAGACATCTAACCAATAGGCGACATCCTCGGCGGAGATTTTCTCCGGTTTCTCCGCTCTCTGTTCGGCCGGCGGCGCGCTCAGCACCTCGGCGAAGTCCTGGGAGGTCATCGCGCGGGCCCCGACCATCTTGGCGGCGTCCAATACCTCGTGATCCGAAGAGACGACCGTCCAGTTGCCTGGATCGGGCAGGCGTTGGAGCCGCTCGTGGATGATGCTATCGGCGTCCGTGTAGCCGCGCGCGGCGAAGACCACTTCTAAACCACCGCGCGAAAGCTCGCGCGACGGTCCGCCGGGAATCCCGCCGTCGAAAACGACTACCGCCTGCCGATCTTCCCGCCACGCCCAGAGGCGCAGTCGCATCAGCAACTTCACCTCGTCGTGGGGATCGGCCAAATCAATATCCGGCAACATCGCGATGACATTATGGCCATCGATCAAAAAAGGCATATATGCCTCACATTCCTCTAAGCCCTTCTGCTAGATTGATATTCGCTTCTATGGTACTCATAGTATTCAGAGTACTTAGGGGGTACTCTTCGGTATAGTAACAGCCATGATCGAAAAAGCAAGAGTCACTTGTAAATCATATCATATTCTAACCTTCGGCTTTTAGTTGACGTAATTATGGCCCATGTTATAATGTTAAATCGTTTAAATCAGATTGGAGAAGTCTTGATCTGATACTTTGCGCTGTTAATTACTGTGTATTTTGTCTGTCGTATCGGTCATCTCCGCGTGCGCCGATCCTCTCATTCCCGCGTGGTATTATTTGTGTTCTGCTGATGTATTTTTATTTAGAAAGAGGGAATGTCTGAGGGTCAGTTTGTCTGGAGGCGCGGGATAGTATTGGCGAGAGGCTGTTATCGGGGACGATATTTTGAGGACGATACCTTAAGATGTAGAATGGTCGCCCAGGAGGGAAGGGAACAGGATGTCAGTAGCTGATCTTGGAGTCAAATCGTATGCGCGTATTCCGAGTGCTTTGCCGCTTCCTGGATTGGTGGAAGTGCAAGTCCAATCCTACAATTGGTTACTTGAGGAGGGAATTTATCAGCTTTTTGATGAGATTTCGCCCATTGAAAGTTTCAATGGAACATTAAGTCTCTACTTACCCGGCCACAAAGCAGAAGAGGCCGGGTTTGATCTGAAGTACCGTTTCGATGAACCAAAATATACGCGCCAAGAGTGCGTGGATCGCGATCTCACCTACTCCATTCCACTGCATGTAGATGTCGCGTTGGTCAATCGCAAGACCAGCGAGATCATTCAGCAGGAAATTTTCATGGGGGATTTCCCTCTTATGACCAAAGATGCCACCTTTGTCATCAACGGCACTGAGCGCGTCGTGGTCAGCCAGCTTATTCGTTCCCCCAGCGTCTACTTCGATTTAGAAATGGATAAGGGCCGGCGACTGGCCAGCGCTAAGATGATCCCTGACCGGGGCGCGTGGATGCAATTCGAGACTCGGAAATCGGGCTATCTGGTGCTGCGCTTCAATCGCAAGCGCACCATTCCGGTGACAATCTTCCTCCGCGCGTTAGCGGCAGTAGAGGATGAGCTGCACAGTAATATTCTCTCAGCGGGCACTGACGATGAATTGCTGGAACTTTTCGGGGAAGCGGATAACGATCCTGATAACCCCTGGATTCCCAACACGATTCGGCAGGAGCCGACGTGGGAGATGAAGGAAAATCGGCCCATTGCCGAAGAGGCGCTCATCGAGTTTTATCGCCGCATGCGTCCGGGCGATCCACCCACGTTGGATAATGCGCAGGAATATCTGGTCTCACAACTCTTCGACCCGCAACGTTACAATTTGCAGCGGGTGGGTCGTTACAAACTCAACCAGCGGATGCAACTCAATATCCCAATGTCGGTGCGGACGCTCACCAAGGAAGATGTCGTCGCGATTGTTCGCCGCGTAATTCACATTAACAACGGCGTCGCTGGCCCGGATGACATGGATCACCTGGGCAACCGGCGCGTCAAGACAATGGGCGAGTTAGTACAGGCCAAGATCCGCGTCGGCATTGTGCGGATGGTGCGGGTCGTCAAAGAGCGAATGAGCATCCGCGATCAATCGCCGACGCCTGTGAACTTGATCAACATCCGCCCTGTGGTTGCCGTTGTGCGGCAATTCTTCGGATCAAGCCAACTCTCTCAATTTATGGAACAGACCAATCCCCTTTCGAGCCTCACGCACAAGCGAACCTTGTCGGCGCTGGGGCCGGGCGGCTTGCGGCGCGAGCGCGCGGGCTTCGATGTCCGTGACGTCCATCACAGCCACTACGGGCGCATCTGCCCCATCGAGACCCCGGAAGGCCCGAACATTGGCCTGATCGGACGCTTGGCGGCGTTCGCGCGCGTCAACGACCTGGGATTTGTAGAGACGCCTTATCGGCGCGTCGTCCGCGTGGTGCAAAACGCGGCGCCGCAGTTGGAGGGGGAGACGCTGCGCGCAGATGTGCGTGACCCGGACTCTGAAGAGATCGTGGCCGAGGCCGGCATCAAGATCACGGCGGAATTAGCCGAGAAAATCGCGGCGTTGCCCTTGAAAGATCCGGTCAAGGTGACGCCCCGTGTCACGGATGAGGTTGTCTACCTCTCAGCGGATCGCGAGGAGCCTTATGTCATCGCCCAAGCTAACGCTCTCTTGGATGATGCGGGATACTTTGTTGAGAATCGTGTTCCGGCGCGCCATGGCGATCAATTCATGTTCGCTGCGCCGACCCGCATCGACTACATCGATGTCGCCCCGATCCAGATTGTGGGTGTTGCGGCGGCGTTGATCCCCTTCTTGGAGCACGACGACGCGAACCGCGCCCTGATGGGATCGAACATGCAGCGGCAGGCTGTGCCGTTAGTGTGCCCGGATGCGCCCATCATCGGGACAGGCATCGAGCGCCCGGCGGCGGAGAACTCCGGCCTCGTCTACTTAGCTGAGAAGGACGGCGTCGTCATCAGCTCAACAGGCGAGCGCGTCATTGTTCGTTATGATGATGGCGAGGTTGGGACCTACGAGATGTACAAATACACCCGCTCGAATCAAAGTACGTGCATCGATCAGCGCCCCGCCGTGGTCAAAGGGCAACGGGTGCAGAAGGGCGACGTGCTTGCCGATAGTTCCTCTACCGAAGGCGGCAATCTGGCCTTGGGACAGAATGTACTGGTCGCCTTTATGTCGTGGGAAGGCGGGAACTACGAGGATGCGATCCTCTTAAGTGAGAATATGGTGCGTGAAGATCGCTTCACCTCCGTTCACATCGACGAGTATGAGTTGGTCGCCCGTGATACCAAATTAGGGCCGGAAGAGGTAACACGCGAGATCCCTAACGTCTCGGATGATATCTTGCGTGAGTTAGATGAAGAGGGCGTTATTCGCGTTGGTGCGGAGGTCGGGCCGCTGGACATTCTGGTTGGTAAGATCACGCCGAAGGGTGAGAAAGAGTTGACTCCGGAAGAAAAGCTCTTGCGCGCGATCTTCGGCGAAAAGTTGCGCGATGTGAAGGACACCAGTTTGCGAATGCCTCATGGCGCGTATGGCAAGATCGTGGATGTCAAGGTCTTTGATCGCGAGGAGTATCGCGATCTGCCCGCTGGTGTGGAAGAGGTAGTGCGCATCAACGTCGCCCAGCGTCGTAAGATCACGGCCGGTGATAAGATGGCCGGTCGACATGGCAACAAGGGCGTGATCTCCAAAATCGTGCCCATTGAAGATATGCCCTATCTGGAAGATGGCACGCCGGTCGATGTGATCCTCAACCCCTTGGGAGTCCCGGGCCGGATGAACATCGGGCAGGTGTTGGAGACCCACTTGGGCTGGGCGGCGAATCGCCTGGGCTTCCGGGCCATCTCCCCGGTCTTCGATGGCGCTAACGAGGAGGAAATCGCCGCAGAGTTGGCCCGCGCGTGGCTTATCGATCGCGCGTGGGCAGATGTTGGCGAGCGGGCCTGGACGTGGCTCCGAGCGCAGGATTATGATTTGGAGACCTTGCGCGATGATGATGAGGCGCGCTTGCTCTACATTATGTCATGGCTGGCGCCGGAAGGTTACGACATCAATCGCCTGCGATATGATCGCATCTATACACGGCGCTCGGTATTGCGCGAGTGGCTGCGAGATCGCGGCTATGAGCCGGATGATATGCTTTGCTTCGAGGAAGATGCCCGTCCCTATCGGGAGCGTCAGCGGATGGATGAGCAGGCGCAGGCCGCCTGTCTCCGCTTATGGCTCGAGGAGTATGGGCAAGAGGCCGTAGATTTGTCGGATGAGGAGATTGTCTACGAGGCTACGAAGTACAGCCGCGAGCATAACGCACCCCTCCCGACGTTGGGCAAAATGCGACTCTACGATGGGAAAACCGGGAAACCCTTTGATCTTCCCGTCACAGTAGGGGTTATCTATATGCTCAAGTTAGCCCACATGGTAGAGGACAAAGTTCACACCCGATCCACCGGGCCTTACTCCCTGGTCACCCAGCAACCATTGGGCGGCAAGGCCCAATTCGGTGGGCAGCGCTTCGGCGAGATGGAGGTCTGGGCTTTGGAGGCCTATGGCGCGGCCTACATCCTCCAGGAGATGTTGACGATCAAATCGGACGATGTTCAGGGACGCGTGAAAGCCTACGAATCGATTGTTAAAGGCTTGCCCATCGAGGAGCCGGGCATTCCTGCCTCCTTCAAGGTGTTGGTCAAAGAACTGCAGAGCCTCGCGCTCTCCGTGGAGGCCGTGACCGACTCTGGAGAGATCTTGCACTTTGGCCGCGAAGAACGTCAGGCCAAGATTCCCAAGCTGGGTATGGGATTGTTGGGACTGACGCCAGAAGAGTAGTAAATTGCTCTGGAGGGTTGCTGAGCGAAATAAAATCTTCCTCGGGTTGACCTTTTACAGTTCCATGGTAGAATTCACTTTCGCATGAGGGATGGCGGCTACTAACCCCGCCATCGACAGGTAAAGAGATTTTGGTCGACAAGCAAGGAGGCCATCATGGTTAGATGGTCTCCTTTTGAGTAAAATGACTCTTTTTGTAGGAGGAGAAAGTTGCCCACCATTAATCAATTGGTTCGTAAGGGACGTAAGCCGAAAGAGAAAAAGTCCAAAGCGCCAGCGTTACTCTACAACTACAACACACTCAAAGGGAAGCGCGTGCGTGTTCAAGAGGGTAATCCGCAGAAGCGCGGCGTCTGTACCGTTGTCCGAACCATGACGCCGAAGAAGCCGAACTCCGCGCTGCGTAAGATCGCGCGAGTCCGACTTTCCAATCGTATCGAGGTGACTGCCTATATCCCCGGTGAGGGGCACAATTTGCAGGAGCACTCGGTCGTGTTGGTTCGCGGCGGTCGTGTGAAGGATCTTCCGGGCGTGCGTTATCACATCGTCCGGGGGGCATTGGATGCGACTGGTGTTGATGGTCGCAGTCAGCGTCGTTCTAAATATGGGACCAAGAAGCCCAAGTAAGACTGATAGGATAGAGTGAGATATGCCAAGGCGTTATCGTCCACCCAAACGAGAAATTCCATCTGATATTCGCTATAATAGCGTTTTGATCGAGCGTTTTATTAATCGTATGATGTATGGCGGAAAGAAAAATGTGGCGCGTCGCGTTATGTACGATGCGATGGATATCATAGAAGCGCGCACAGGAAAACCTCCGCTAGAGGTTTTTGAGACTGCCTTACATAATGTGATGCCCCCGGTCGAGGTCAAACCACGACGGGTCGGCGGCGCCACCTACCAGATTCCGGTCGAGGTGCCGCGCTATCGCCAGGTTTCGCTGGGGATTCGCTGGCTGTTAGCAGCGGCGCGTGGTCGTGGCGGGCATGACATGGTTGATAAACTTGCGGCGGAATTGTTGGACGCCTCCGAGGAGCGTGGCGCGGCTGTACGGCGTCGCGAGGAAACTCTGCGGATGGCAGAGGCAAACCGCGCATTTGCTCATTTGCGCTGGTAGCTTTTTAAGATTGCTATCGCTGGATGAGATTGGATTCTGTCGAGGTTGCTAGCGATGGCTGAGGTTGCACATTTACTAAAAAATATTCGTAATATCGGCATCATTGCCCATATCGATGCGGGCAAGACGACCACAACGGAACGTATCCTGTATTACACGGGACGCACGCACCGCTTGGGGAATGTCGATGAGGGAACAACCGTCACCGACTGGATGACCCAGGAGCGTGAGCGGGGGATCACGATTACATCGGCCGCCGTGACCTGCTTCTGGCGCGATTACCAGATCAACATCGTGGATACCCCAGGTCACATTGACTTCACCGCCGAAGTGCAGCGTAGCCTGCGCGTGTTGGATGGCGGGATCGTGGTTTTCGATGGCACGGCCGGCGTCGAGCCGCAATCAGAGACGGTATGGCGACAGGCGAAGACCTTTGAGGTGCCTCTTATCGCGTTCGTCAATAAGATGGATAAGCTGGGGGCAGATTTTGCCTACGCAGTGAGCACCATCCGCGAGCGTCTGAAGGCGAATCCTGTGCCGATCCAGTGGCCCATCGGCGTCGAGTCCGATTTCCGAGGGGTCGTGGATTTGCTGGCGTGGGAGGCCGTCACCTGGGATGATGAGCTGGGGCAGGCGCCACGGCGGACGGAGATTCCCGAATCTGTGGCGGAAAAAGCACGCGAAGCGCGCGAGGCTGCCCTGGAGGCGATTGTCGAGACCGATGACGACTTGATGATGCGTTATCTGGAGGGAGAAGAGATTCCCGCTGCGGATTTACGCGGTGCGCTGCGCCGAGCAACGATTGCGGGGCGAATTCAGCCTGTTTTGTGTGGCTCGGCATTGCGCAACAAGGGAGTTCAGCCCCTCCTGGATGCGGTGGTGAATTTTTTACCCTCGCCGTTGGAGGTGCCCCCGATCAAAGGTCGGAATCCCAAAAAAGACCGCATTGAGGAGCGGCGGGCAGACCCTGAGGGGCCGCTGGCTGCTCTGATCTTTAAAATTACGACGGATGCGTATGCGGGGCGATTAAGTTACTTTCGTGTGTACTCAGGCGAGATCCGACGCGGCGATGTCTACATGAATGCCACTAAGAATGTCCGGGAGCGCATCCCACGCCTGTTGCGGATGTTCGCCGACCACCGCGAGGATGTCGATACCTTGCGCGCGGGCGATATCGGCGCCACGGTAGGACTGAAACAGACCTTTACCGGGGACACCTTAAGCGCGATGCACGCGCCGATTGTGCTGGAATCCATTCGATTCCCAGATCCGGTAATCTCGGTGGCGGTTGAGCCGAAAACGCTCGCCGACCAGGATCGCTTAAATGAGGCGCTGGCGCGGTTGTCAGAGGAGGACCCCACGTTTCGGGTCCAACAAGACGAGGCCACAGGTCAGACGATTATCTCTGGAATGGGCGAATTGCATCTGGACATCCTGGTGGATCGGATGCTACGCGAGTTCAACGTCCAGGCCAATGTGGGGAAACGTCGCGTGGCCTACAAAGAGACCGTCACCAAAACTGAGTGGTTCGACATCGAGTTCAACCGGATGTTGGGGGGTAAGATTCAGTATGCGCGCGTTGTGCTGGAGGTTAGCCCGGCAGATGACGACAACGAAAACCGCTTCGTGAACACGCTGCAACCGGATACGGTGCCAGAAGAATATATTGCGGCCATCGAAAATGGCGTGATGGATTCTCTGGAAAGCGGTTTTTTGGCCGGTTATCCTCTTGTGGGGTTGGTAATCCGATTGGTCGACGCTAAGATGGATCCCAACAGTTCGTCGCCTGTCGCTTTTGAGGCGGCAGCCGTTCAAGCCCTGCGTAAAGCAGTAGAGGCGGCGGATCCAGTGCTACTGGAACCGGTGATGGATCTGGAAGTTGTCGTGCCAGAAGGATTTGTGGGTGAGGTGATGGGCGATTTGAATGCTCGCGGCGCAGATATCCAGAAGCTGGAGATGCGTCCGAGTGGCGGGCAAGCTGTGCGAGCATACGCTCCCTTGTCCCAATTATTCGGGTACGCCACCGACTTGCGAAGTGCAACGCAAGGACGGGGTACATTTACGATGGAATTCCATCATTATGCACCGGTGGATTCTCGACAGACGGAAGCCATTTTATATGGCGCATAAACTCATAAGATAAGTGATAATCAGTTTTACTCAACATCAATAAGGAGAAGTAGAGAATGGCTAAGGAGACTTTTGAGCGCACAAAGCCACATGTCAATGTCGGCACCATTGGGCACATTGACCATGGCAAAACGACGCTAACTGCTGCAATTACCCGGACATTGGCCGTCAAAGGGTGGGCAGACTTTCGGGGATACGATGACGTCGCAAAGGCCGACGCGAAGATGTTCCGTCGAGATTCGACCAAGATCTTGACCGTGGCGATTTCCCATGTCGAGTACGAGACGGAGAACCGTCACTACGCGCACGTAGATTGCCCAGGTCACCGCGACTACATTAAGAACATGATCACGGGCGCGGCCCAGATGGACGGCGCGATTTTGGTTGTGTCCGCAGTTGACGGGCCGATGCCTCAGACCCGCGAGCACATCTTGCTGGCGCGTCAGGTTGAGGTCCCCGCGATCGTCGTCTTCTTGAACAAGGTCGATTTGATGGATGACCCAGAGTTGTTGGAGTTGGTCGACCTGGAGATTCGCGAGCTATTGAGCAGCTACCAATTCCCCGGCGACGAGACCCCCATTGTGCAAGGATCAGCGCTGGCCGCACTGAACTGCGAAGATGACGATCCCGAAGCTGAACCCTATCAGCCGATTTGGGAGCTGATGCGGGTGGTGGATGAGTACATCCCCACGCCCGAACGCGACGAGGATAAACCCTTCCTGATGCCCATCGAGGATGTCTTCTCGATCAAGGGACGTGGTACGGTGGTCACTGGCCGCGTTACGCGTGGCACGATGCGACCCAATACGCCGGTTGAGATCGTCGGCTTGAACGAGGCCCCCATCTCGACCGTGGTGACATCTATGGAGATGTTCCACAAGATCTTGGAAGAGGTTCGCGCGGGCGATAACGCCGGCTTGCTCTTGCGCGGTGTTGGCAAGGACGAAGTGGGCCGTGGTATGGTGGTTGCTAAACCCGGCTCCATTCACGCGAAGCGGAAGTTTGAGTCCGAGGTCTACGTCCTGAAGAAAGACGAAGGCGGACGGCACAAGCCCTTCTTCACGGGATACAAGCCGCAGTTCTACATCGGTACGATGGATGTGACTGGTGAGGTCACCTTGTCAGGAGATGTGGAGATGGTGATGCCTGGGGATAACACGATGATGACCGTCGAGTTGATCACCCCGGTGGCGCTTGAGTCTGGTTCCCGATTCGCGATCCGCGAAGGTGGCTTGACGGTTGGCGCTGGCGTTATCACCAGAGTAATTGAGTAGCCCTGGATCAGGTGGTTTATGACAAAACAACGGATTCGCATTCGGCTCAAGGCATATGATCATCGGATTCTGGATGAATCCGCTCGGCGTATCGTCGAGGCGGCGGAGCGCACTGGCGCGCAAGTTGCTGGCCCAGTCCCGCTGCCGACTAAGATCGAGCGCTTCACGGTGCGACGTTCTACGTTTATCGACAAGGACAGTCACGAGCACTTCGAAATCCGCACGCATAAGCGTTTAATTGATATTCAAGAGCCGGATTCGAAGACTATTGATACCCTGATGCGGCTGAATATGCCCGCCGGGGTTGATATCGAGATTAAGCTATAACCGCTTAGGGCAAAGGAAGAAATAGCTTTCCCGCTTGAAGGCCTGGATAGGCTGTGCAAATGGATCAGTTATTTACTTCTCACCCTTAGCATCTTATAAAATCAATACAGCTTTTAGCTCGCTTGATCTTACCCCCCTGGTCTTGAACTTGTCGTTTTTTGGGGTTTGGGCCAGGGGGGGTAGTGTGAGCGGTAAGCTTTAGGGATGATGCGACGTTAACTACCGATTGTTGGCAGTCCCTCGGAGGTAAATGATTAATGAGAGGTATTTTAGGTAAGAAAGTTGGAATGACCCAGGTCTTCCAGGAAGATGGCTCGGTCGTGCCGGTCACCGTGATCGAAGCCGGGCCGTGTTACGTGACCCAGGTTCGCACCGAAGAGCGTGATGGTTATCGCGCGGTTCAACTCGGATATGAGTTGGCCAAAGAGAAGCATCTGACGAAGGGGCAACTGGGCCATTTGGATCAGGCCGGCGTTTCGCCGCTGCGCTACCTGCGAGAGCTTCAAATTCGCGAAGATGAAGCTTTTGAGTTGGGGCAAGAGGTGCTGGTGGATATTTTCGAGCCAGGTGAACGTGTGGATGTCGTGGGTAAATCCAAAGGGCGCGGATTTGCGGGTGTTGTGAAGCGTTATGGCTTCGCTGGCGGTCCCAAAACCCATGGCCAGTCCGATCGCCACCGTGCGCCAGGTTCAATTGGCGCATGCGCGTCGCCAGGCCGAGTTTGGAAGGGACAGCGTATGCCGGGCCGGATGGGCGGTAAGCGCGTGACCTCGCAGAATATCGAGGTCGTCTTGGTGGATCCTGATCGCAACCTTCTGGCCGTCAAAGGCAGTGTGCCCGGCCCGAAGGGGGGCTTCGTGATCGTCAAAGAAGCTCGAAAGCAACGGGTCCGAAAGGGAGGTATTAAGTAGCCATGCGGGTAGCAGTAATGAATATGCAAGGCGAACAGGTAGACGAAATCGAACTGCACGCCGATATCTTTGAAGCAACCGTCAATGTGCCCTTAATGCATCAAGCTGTTGTTCGACAATTGGCGAATCAGCGCGCCGGTACGCATAAGGCCAAGACGCGCAGCGAGAATAATCGCTCCAAGTCCAAGTGGTATCGGCAGAAGGGAACCGGTCGTGCCCGGCACGGCAGCCGGAATGCCCCCATCTTTGTGGGTGGTGGTATTGCTCACGGCCCTCTGCCGCGCGACTACAATAAGAAGATGCCGCGTAAGATGCGACGCGCTGCGTTACGGTCAGCGTTGTCGGTTAAGGCTGCGGAGCAACAACTGATTGTGGTGGATAATCTGACAATGGCAGGCCCTAAGACCAAGGAAATGGTACAGGTATTGAAGAACTTGACCGCGTCTGATAAGAAAGTTCTTATCCTGTTGCCAGACGCCAATGAACCGGTTGAATTATCGGGGCGAAACTTGCCCAATGTCAGTATATTGCGCGCTCAATATTTGAACATTCGAGACCTGTTGGTCGCTGATCTGGTCATCGTGCCGTTGAGTGCCTTAGAAGTCATTGAATCGTTCTTGGGCCGGGCGGCCTAATTAGGTTGACGATTTATTGAGAGGAAGCGCTATGGATATTTATGACGTGATTATACGACCGATAGTGTCGGAAAAGACATATAGCCAACTGGAGCTGGGAAAGTACAGCTTTGAGGTCCATTATCGGGCGAACAAGCGAAAGGTTAAGCAGGCCGTGGAACAGATTTACGACGTAGATGTCGAGTCTGTGAATGTGATGAATATGCCTGCGAAGACCAGCCGCTCGCGATATCGCTCGCCATGGAAAAAAGCGGTTGTGACCCTGGCCCCAGGTGATCGGATTGAGGAGTTGGAGGCGTAACAATGGGGATTAAGAAGTATCGACCCACGTCTCCCGGTCGTCGCTGGATGACCGGGCAGACATTTGATGAGATTACGCGCACCAAGCCAGAGAAGAGCTTATTGCGGCCCCTGAAGAAGAAGGCTGGACGCAACGCCCAGGGACGAATTACGGTTCGGCACCGAGGCGGCGGTCACGCGCGCCAATATCGGCTGATCGATTTTAAGCGTGATAAGTTTGATGTACCGGGAAGGGTTAAATCGATAGAATACGATCCCAACCGCTCCTCCCGCATCGCCTTAATAGCGTATGCGGATGGCGAAAAACGGTACGTCTTGGCGCCGTTAGGCTTGAAGGTGGGTGACACAATCGCTAGCTCGAAAAATGACATCGAAACGCATGTCGGCAACGCGATGCCTTTGATGAGAATTCCCCCGGGCACGATGGTTCACAACGTAGAGTTACATCCCGGTCAAGGCGGGCAATTGGTGCGCGCGGCCGGGACGGCAGCTCAAATCTCCGCGAAAGAGGGAGATTATGTGACCCTCCGTCTCCCTAGCACGGAACTGCGATTGGTGCGCAAGGAGTGTATGGCGACGATTGGTCAGGTAGGCAATGCCGATCACGCTAACGTGAAGTTGGGCAAGGCCGGACGCAGGCGTTGGTTAGGTTGGAGACCTACGGTGCGCGGCTCGGCTATGTCGCCTCGCGACCACCCCCATGGTGGCGGCGAGGGCCGTTCTCCGATCGGTATGCCTGGTCCTAAATCGCCGTGGGGCTGGCGTACGCTTGGTCGCAAGACGCGCCATAACCGCGCGACGGATAAATACATTGTCCGCCGGCGACGGTCTGGTCGTCGTAGGTAGACATTAGGGAGGATAGAATATGTCGCGTTCGTTGAAAAAAGGCCCGTTTATAGAGCCTAAACTATTGGAAAAAGTCGAGGAAATGAATCGCACTGGCCAAAAGCGTGTGATTCGCACGTGGTCGCGAGCGTCGGTGATCTTTCCTCAGATGGTAGGCCATACGGTTGCAGTCCATGATGGCCGGCGTCATGTACCCATCTACATCACCGAGAACATGGTGGGACATCGCTTGGGCGAATTTGCCCCCACGCGGACCTTTCGCGGGCATACCGTCAAAGAGAAAAAAGGCAAAGTGAGAAGGATAGAGTGAGGGAATAATGAAGGAAACAGCTCGTGCTAAGGCTAAATATGTGCCGATGACGCCGCAAAAAGTTCGGCGTATCATTGATCCCTTGCGGGGGATGCGCGCACAGGATGCCCTGGATGCATTGCAAATCCTCCCTCATGCTGCTGCTGAGCCAGTCTACAAGGTGATTCGCTCGGCGATGGCGAATGGTGAAGAGAAAGGCTTGGACGCGGATCGCTTGTACATCCATACCTTAACAGCGGATGATGGGCCAGGCGTCATGCCGGGAAAAGGCCGGCGTGCTCGTTGGGGCGGTCGCGGACGTTATCGACCAATCCGTAAGCGCTCATCTCATATTACAGTCGTTCTAGAAGAACGACTCGAAGAGTAAGAAGGAGGAGAGTCTTGGGGCGCAAAGTACATCCTTATGGGTTCCGATTAAAGGTCATTCGTGATTGGAAGTCGCGATGGTTTGCTGAAGGCCGTGAATACGCGGGTTTATTAGAAGAAGATCGGAAAATTCGTAACTTGATTTATAAAACAATGCGTGAACAGTCTCGAGATGGTCAGACCGGTGTTTCTGATGTCGAAATTGAACGATTCCCGCCTAATCAAGTTTCCATCATCATCCACACGGCTCGTCCAGGCATGGTCATCGGCCGGAAAGGGGCTAACGTAAAGGCCCTGCGTCGGGATGTGGAAGAATTAACCGAGGGCAAGCGAGTTCACATCGACGTACAAGAAGTTGAACAACCTGACCTGGATGCTA
Organism: uncultured Anaerolineales bacterium; assembly: GCA_964496595.1. Classification (GTDB taxonomy): domain Bacteria; phylum Chloroflexota; class Anaerolineae; order B4-G1; family SLSP01; genus JAAAOZ01. Next base: position 45,701 of record CAZCAI010000004.1, on the reverse strand, counting down.
AACTCGTCGCGGAGAACATCGCGGCGCAGTTGGAGAAGCGCATCTACCATAACCGCGCGATGAAACGCGCGGTTCGCCAGAGTATGCGCGCGGGAGCGAAAGGTATCAAGGTAATGTGCAGTGGCCGTCTTTCCGGTTCAGAAATGGCCCGTCGCGAGTGGAGTCGTGAAGGCCGCGTGCCACTTCAAACCCTGCGAGCGGATATTTCGTACGCTCAAGAGGAAGCTGCGACGGCCTACGGGAACATCGGAGTCAAGGTCTGGATCTACCGGGGTGAAATTCTGCCTGGGCAATCCTCCCCCTTGGATCAAGCGTCCTAGTCGTTAACTCAGGACAGATAAGGATAGATTCCCTAGGTAAGGAGTTAAAATTATGTTGATGCCGAAACGCGTGAAATATCGCAAACAACATCGCGGACGGATGAAAGGGAAGGCTTCTCGAGGCGTTGATGTGAGCTTCGGTGACTTGGGCTTGCAGGCCCTGGAGCCATCCTGGATCACCGCCCGGCAGATCGAGGCCGCGCGCCGCGCCATTGTACGACACATGCGGCGCCGGGGTAAGTATTGGGTTCGTATCTTCCCCGACAAGCCGGTAACATCAAAGCCGGCTGAAACTCGGATGGGTAAGGGTAAGGGAATGGTCGAACAGTGGGTAGCAGTTGTCCGACCAGGTCGGGTTATGTTTGAAGTGGGTGGCATGGACGAGGATATAGCTCGCGAGGCCCTTCGTCTGGCCGCACACAAATTACCGATTAAGACCCAGGTCATTAAACGCCTGGAGTCTGGAGAAACAGGAGCAGAGTGATGCAGGCACGAGAACTTCGCGAATTTACATCAGAAGAATTGCGGCATCGCTTGCAAGAGTCTCGGCGCGAGCTTTTTAATCTGCGTCAGCAATGGAACGTTGGAAGTTTAGAGGATCCTAATCGGATGCGAGTGGTCCGTAAGGACATCGCCCGAGTGCTGACGATCCTCCGCGAACGTGAATTGGCGGAAGAATGGAAGGATAAAGGAGCAACGGCATGAGGGAACGACGGCGACAACTAACTGGTGTTGTAACCAGTGATAAGATGGATAAGACGGTGATTGTAGAAGTCGAGCGACGATATCGACATCCGCGCTACAAGAAGGTCGTTCGAGGTGTGAAGAAGTATATGGCGCACGATGAAGGCAACACTTGTCGGATGGGTGACACAGTGCGCATCATAGAGTCCCGTCCCTACAGCCGGCGTAAGCGCTGGGCCGTGGAAGAGATCTTGGAGCGAGCCGCGTAAGGAGTGAATGATGATTCAACAAGAGACGCGGTTAAAAGTAGCAGATAATACCGGTGCTCAGGAATTGCTGTGCATCAGCGTGGTGGGAGGATCTCGCCGGCGATATGGCTCGGTGGGCGATACTATCACGGCTACTGTCAAGTCCGCGACACCGACCTCGTCTGTCAAGAAAGGCGAGATTGTGAAGGCGGTTGTCGTGCGGGTCGCGAAGGAGTATCGACGTGATGATGGCTCCTACATCCGCTTTGATGATAACGCGGCAGTGGTCCTGGACAAGGATGGTTTCAATCCTCGGGGCACACGTATCTTTGGGCCGGTTGCGCGCGAATTACGCGAAAAAGGCTTTATGAAGATTGTGTCCCTGGCAGCAGAAGTCCTGTGAACGGATGGTGAGGTGGTAAATGAATCGAATTAAGAAAGGCGATATGGTACAGGTCATCGCCGGTGAGGATCGGGGCCTGCGTGGTGAGGTCTTGCGGGTATTGCCCAAGGAGAATCGAGCCGTTGTCTCGAAGGTTAACTTGGTGATCAAGCATCAACCGGCCCAGCGGGCGGGACGCTCACAGATGCAAGGTGGGCGGATTCAATTTGAGGCCCCCATCCATATCTCGAATATTATGCCGGTATGCCCTGTTTGTGATCAAGCCACACGGGTGGGATACGATGTCGTCGATGGCGAAAAGATACGTATCTGCCGAAAATGTGGCGAGGTAATGGACTAACGAGGGAATTATGCAACGATTAAAGAAACGTTATCGTGAAGAGATCGTCCCGACAATGATGGATGAGTTCGGCTATGATAATGTCATGGAGGCCCCTCGCATTCGAAAAGTCGTGATTAACATTGGCGTGGGGGAGGCATTGGATAACCCCAAGGCGATTGAGTTTGCGGTCAATGATCTGCGGACAATCACCGGCCAACAGCCGATTGTGATCAAGGCGCGGAAATCTATTGCGAATTTCAAATTGCGAGCGGGGCGACCTATTGGTGTCAAAGTGACGTTGCGAGGCGATCAGATGTGGGCGTTCATAGATCGGTTAATCAATGTGGCGCTTCCTCGAACCCGTGACTTCCGAGGAGTCTCGGATAAGTTGGACGGGCGGGGGAATTACACGCTGGGGTTACAAGAGCAGTTAATCTTCCCCGAGATTGATTACGACCAAGTGGATAAGGCCCGCGGTATGGAAGTGAGTTTCAATACGACGGGTGAAACAGATGAAGAGGGACGTCGTTTGTTGGAACTGATCGGAATGCCGTTCCGAAGGAGTTAAGCATCGAAATGACAGCGTTAGGCAGAAGGAGTTATTATGGCTAAGAAATCAATGCCGATTCGCGAAACTCGACGTAAGTATGATGTGCAAGTTCGGAACCGCTGTTCGCGATGCGGCCGTCCCCGTGGGTACTATCGTCGTTTCGGCCTCTGCCGAATTTGTGTTCGCGAATTAGCCTTACAGGGGAAAATCCCCGGTTTGGTTAAGTCCAGTTGGTAATGGAGTAGGATTTATGGTGATGTCAGATCCAATTGCTGATATGTTGGCGCGTATACGCAATGCTTTGATGCGCAAGCATGCGACGGTTATGATCCCCGCATCCAAATTAAAGGTCTCGATTGCAAAGATCTTAAAGGATGAGGGATATATCGAAGATTATAAAGTCCAGAAAAACGGGCAATTTGACGAAATATTGCTTCAGCTCAAATATGTTGGGGATCTGAAGCATCAGCGCCCTGTGATTGACGGCCTCGAGCGAGTGAGCAAGCCGGGATGCCGAGTTTATACCTCGGTGCAGGATATTCCCTGGGTGCGGAGCGGAATGGGTATTGCTGTCCTCTCCACCCCCAAAGGCGTGATCACTGGGCAACAGGCGCGACGATTGCATGTGGGCGGTGAGATCCTCTGCTACGTCTGGTAACAATTAGGAGGTAGATGTGTCTAGAATAGGCAGATTACCTGTGCCCGTGCCAGAAAAGGTTCAAGTTTTGATTGATGGCTCTGAAGTGACCATCAAAGGGCCTAAAGGGGCATTGTCCCGCAGGTTCGATACTCGGATGGAAATTTCGCTGGAAGATGACGCCATCCACGTGAAGCGTCTCAGCAATGAGCGCCAAGCTCGTGCTTTGCATGGCTTGACGCGCGCGCTGATCAGTAACATGGTCATTGGCGTGACGGAGGGGTATAGCAAGACGCTGGAGATTCACGGGACGGGGTATCGAGCTGAACTGCAGGGCCAGAACTTGGTGATGCACCTGGGGTATTCACATCCTGTGGTGATGGAACCGCCAGAGAACCTGGAATTTGAGGTCAATCCTCGGGCTGGTACGGTAAAGGTGAATGGAATTGATAGGGAAGTTGTAGGACGAATCGCGGCACAGATCCGTGATGCACGCCCCGTGGAACCTTACCAGGGTAAGGGAATCCGCTATCAAGGTGAACGAGTCCGGCGCAAGGCTGGCAAGGCCGGTAAGACGGCTCTGTAGCCTATAAGGTTTGCGTGGAACTGAGGGTAAAAAGGTAAAGACAAAATGAAACCAGAAGTTAATCGTAACGCAGCCCGCAAACGGCGTCATACCCATGTCCGTAAGCATGTGGAAGGGACGCCTGAACGTCCACGTCTGAATGTCTTTCGTAGTTTGAATCATATTTATGCTCAGGTTATTGATGATAGTGTGGGGCATACCTTAGTTTCAGCCTCCACCATTGATCGCGAGATTCGAGAGCAGCTTGAAGGAATGACGAAGACAGAACAGGCGCAAGTTGTTGGTCGTGTCTTAGGTGAGCGGGCCTTGGATCAAGGCGTCAAGAAGGTAGTATTCGATCGGGGTGGCTATCAATACCACGGTCGGGTCGCGGTACTGGCCGATGCCGCCCGCGAGGCGGGTCTGGATTTCTAATCCTGTGGAGGAGAAGTTAGTCTATGCAAGCACGACATGACTTTCGAGAACAAGAAGAACTAGACGAGCGCGTAATCGACATTACGCGAGTCTCGACGGTGGTCAAGGGTGGGCGTACGTTCCATTTTCGGGTTGTCGCCGTTGTAGGCGATAACCAAGGCAAAGTGGGGATTGGTATTGGCAAAGCTCGAGGGGTTCCCGATGCGATTGGCAAGGCCACGACGCGCGCCCGACGTAATATGCACGAGGTCCCCCTGGAAGGGACATCGATTCCCCATGAAATAGTTGGGTCCTGTGGCGGCGCCCGCGTACTTCTCCGCCCTGCGACCAAAGGCACCGGCGTGATCGCCGGTGGCGCGGTTCGTCCCATTCTGGAGGCGGCTGGCGTTGAGGATGTGCTTTCTAAGTCGTTAGGTAGCGCCACCGCCGTGAATGTAGTTCAGGCAACGATGGATGCTCTGGATCGATTGCGCTGGGTGGAAGAGGTCGCCGAAGAGCGCGGGAAACCCGTCGCTGAGGTGATGCCGTTCTGGCAGAGGCGGAGGGCGTGATGGAGCAAGGAAAATTGCGCATCACCCTGGTTCGTAGCCCGATCGGGGTACCGAAACGACAAAAGATGACGGCGGCGGCGTTAGGCTTGCGGAAGCTGAGCCAAACAGTCGAGCGTCCTGATAATCCCGCTGTCCGTGGGATGTTAAATAAGATTGCCCACTTGATCGAGTTTGAAAAAGTCGAAGCCTAGTGGGATCGGAGGTGAGAATATGAAGTTACATGAATTACATCCTGCCAAGGGAGCCAAAAAGTCGCGCAAACGAGTCGGGCGCGGTATCTCTGCTGGACAGGGGAAGACTGCCGGCCGAGGGACTAAAGGCCAGAACTCACGCACCGGGGGCGGCGTTTCCCCCTACTTCGAAGGTGGTCAACTGCCGCTAGTTCGTAGATTGCCCTTTGTGCGGGGTCAAGGGTTTTTTAACCCTTATCACGTGGAATTTGAACCGGTTAATATTGATGAGATAGTCTGGCGATTTGAAGCTGAGGCTGAGGTTTCCCCTAAAACCCTGGTCGAGGTCGGCATGATTAAACATGAAGATGATCTGATCGTTGTGTTGGGGCGCGGGGAAATCGATATCCCTTTGAAGGTTAAGACCCATCGCATTTCTGATTCGGCGCGAGCCAAGATTGAGGCCGCCGGCGGAGAAGTGGAACTGTTGCCCTGGCAACGTGGCGGCTATCGAACCCGCTGATCAGTGAGATAAACGGAGGAAAGTGATGATCGAAGCCCTGCGCAATGCATTGAAGCTTCCTGATCTGCGACGGCGCATCCTGTACACCGTCTTGGTTCTGGTAATTTTCCGATTGGCATCCAATATCCCTGTGCCTGGCGTGGATCGCGCCGCATTAGCCGCGTTTTTTGGCTCGGCATCGGCTACCAGTCAGTTAGCCGGACTGTTGGATTTGCTTTCCGGGGGCGCCGTATCCAACTTCTCGGTGTTGGCGGCTGGTGTTTATCCTTACGTGACCGCGTCCATCGTCCTGCAACTGCTTCTCCCGATCTTCCCCCAACTTGAGCAACGGATTCGCGAGGAAGGGGAAGAAGGACAGCGCAAGATGAATCAATGGACCTTCTATCTGACGGTGCCCTTAGCTGCCTTGCAGGCCTACGGGCAGGCCCAGTTATTCAGCGTCGGATCGGCGCAGCCCATCCTCCCGAACTTTGGATGGGGGGCGGATAAGATTCTGCCGACTATCACCGTGTTGTTGACCATGACGGCCGGCACAATGTTCGCTGTGTGGTTGGGAGAATTAATCTCTGAACAGGGAGTTGGCAATGGTCTTTCGTTGATTATTTTGGGTGGTATCGTCGCCCGCATTCCTGCCAACCTGCGAAGTATCGCGGATAGCGACGGTGTATTCGGTGTTTTAATCTTTGCCGTTATCACCGTATTGATCATCCTCTTTATTGTCTTCGTGCAAGAGGGTGAACGCCGAATTCGCGTGCAGTACGGTAAACGTGTCCGTGGCAGAAAGGTCTATGGTGGCGGCAGCACCTATATCCCCTTGAAAGTCAACACCGCCGGTATGATCCCGCTGATCTTCGCCCAATCGATCCTGGCGTTCCCGGCCGTTATCGCGCAATTCTTTGTTGGGTCGACTAATCCAGCAATGCAGAACTTCGCACAAAACCTGGTGCAGTTCTTCAGCGGTAGCAGCCCGTGGTATGCGCCGCTTTATTTCTTGGCTGTCTTTGGATTCACTTTCTTCTACACCTTCGTGATGATCGAACAGCAGAACCTACCGGAGACATTGCAAAAGCAAGGGGGATTTATCCCCGGCGTGCGCCCTGGTCGCAAGACCGAAGAGTTTATTTTGGGGATCTATAAACGAATCACGTTAGCCGGCGCGCTCTTCTTGGGCATCATCGCGACGTTGCCGTTTATCATCGGGTTGTTTATGAATACGCAACAGATGTTAATCAACAGCTCCGGCTTACTCATCGTTGTCGGTACGATTGTAGATACAATGCGACAGCTAGAGGCTCAACTGTTGATGCGCCATTATGAAGGCTTCCTCCGGTAAGATTTTGGAAAGTGTGTTATAATAGAATGTCGCAATACCTACCAGGTATTGGATCATTTAAGTCAAAATAATCGCATTGTAGTAGATTGTAGGGCCTTGCCTGAGATAAGATGAGGGAAGGTCGGAGGAAGTATTCTGTATCGGGGCCGGATATCTTACCCCGGCTCAAAAAGACAGGAGGATACAAATGAAAGTATCACCATCTGTGAAGAAACGTTGTCCGAAATGTAAGATCGTTCGGCGTCGAGGTGTCGTTCGAGTGATCTGCGAAAATCCTAAACATAAACAGCGCCAGGGCTAACCGGCGCTCATTTTAAGAAATTTGGGGAGGATATATGGCACGTATAGCAGGCGTTGACCTTCCGCGGGATAAGCGAGTTGAGATTGGGTTGACCTATATCTACGGCGTTGGACGTAAGGGCAGCAATGATATTCTGGCGCAAGCGGGGGTCAGTCCTGATAAGCGCGTCAACGAATTGAATGAGCGCGAAGTCGCTCGCATTCGCGATATCATTGACCGCAATTACGTCGTTGAGGGCGACCTCCGACGCGAAGTACAGCGCAATATCAAGCGCCTGATCGAAATTGGCTCCTATCGAGGACTGCGTCACCGACGCAACTTGCCCGCGCATGGTCAACGTACACGCACGAACGCTCGCACTAAGCGTGGCCCACGTAAGACCGTAGCTGGTCGTGGGCGTCGTCGCGGTTCTAAGAAGAAGTAAATTGGAACCCTGAGGGGCGGGGGCGCAATGATTGAGGGGCTCTCTTGATCACCGGCTCCCCCATCCCAAATTCGCTGAATCGTCAGCGACGTTAAACTTTGTTAGGATGGGTTTTTAGGAGGATTGAATGGCTAAACGTTCATCTCGGCGTAGTAATAAAAAGACACGTCGTATGAAGCGCAATGTCTCGCATGGACATGTCTATGTTCACACGACGTTTAACAATACGATTGTAACCTTCGCCGATACGCAAGGAAATGTATTGCGTTGGGCTAGCGCCGGCTCGGTCGGGTTTAAAGGAACGCGAAAAAGCACCCCTTTTGCTGCTCGATTAGCGGCAGAGAAAGTGGCCCAAGAGGCGATGGATAATGAAGGTATGCGGGAAGTAGATGTCTTTGTGAAGGGAGCCGGCCCGGGGCGTGAAGCTACGTTGCGCGCTATTGCGGGGAAGGGCTTGCGAGTCCTCTCCATCGTCGATACGACCCCCATCCCTCACAATGGATGCCGCCCGCCTAAAAAGCGCCGCGTATAGATAGGCAGACAGGAGGCAATGTGTTAGTTGCACCAGTGCTGCCCAAAATAGAAATAGATGTTAACACTCAGCATTATGGCCGATATATCATCGGCCCGCTGGAAAGTGGTTATGGCATGACGCTGGGTAATTCCCTGCGTCGCGTATTACTCTCCTCATTAGAAGGGGCCGCGATTACAGCAATGCGAGTCACGGATATCCCTCATGAATTCACTGCCATTCCAGGCGTGCAAGAGGACGTGATTCAGGTGATGTTGCGCCTTAAGCAAGTGCGACTTACCTTGAATGGTGAAGGGCCGCAGTACATGGCTCTCCGTGTGGAAGGGGAAGGCGTTGTTACAGCAGGAGATATTATTGCCCCCCCGGAGATCGAATTGCTGAACCCGGAACTGTACCTCTTCTATGTGGATGATGAGGAAGCTCATTTAGATTTCGAGTTCACAGTGGAGAAAGGCCGTGGTTATCAACCCGCGGAGCGACGCGAGCGGGCGCCTATCGGCGTTCTGCCCGTGGATGCGATCTTCAGCCCAATCCGGCGGGTGACATTCCACGTGGATCAGGCCCGCGTTGGGCAGTTGACCAACTATGACCGCCTAACGATGGACATCTGGACGGACGGTCGCCTGGAGCCGTTGGATGCGCTAAAACAATCGGCCCGGGTACTGGTAAAACACCTGCGGCTTATTGCTGGCGCAGAGATTGAAGAAGAAATCGAATCAGAAGAAATAGCCGAAGAAGAAGAGATCCCACACCAGGCTTACGCTACACCTATCGAGGATTTGGGATTAAGCGTGCGTGTCTACAATGCATTGAAGCGCACGGGCATTTCCAATGTAGGTGAGGTGCTGGAAATGTTGGCGCGCGGTGCAGATGCTCTGTTGGCCGTCCGCAACTTCGGTGAAAAATCACTGGAAGAGGTCATTGAATTACTAGAAGATAGAGACTTCTTAACAGAGGAAGAGACAAAGGAAACGACGTCTTAACTATGGCGTAGGTTGTCTTTTTGGCGCTTCATGCTATGATACCGCGCTGTTTAAGGATCTGAGGTTAAGGCCGTTCCGCGAAATAAATTTCCTAAACCCGAGTGGTTTCTGAAGAAAACTTCGGGTTTAGGAGGCTTAAATCCTGGAACTTCTTAGGGGAGGTGAAAAATGCGACATCGAGTCGCGGGTAAAAAACTAAATCGTTCATCGAGCCATCGGACCGCTCTGCGACGCAATTTGATTAAGGAATTATTCCGTCATGGGCAAATTCGCACCACGCGAGCTAAGGCCGAGGCGGTTCAAGGGCAATCCGAGAAGATGATTACCATTGCCAAACGCGGAATTGCGTCTGGAGATCCAATTAAGGAACTCAATGCGCGACGGCGTGTGGCTTCAAAGCTCAATGATCCAGAAGTTGTACGAAAGTTGTTTAACGAACTGGCCCCCCGCTATATGGATCGTCCGGGTGGTTACACGCGAAGGCTAAAGTTGGGGTGGCGCAAGGGAGATGCGGCAGAACTCGTTCTGCTATCCCTGGTTCAGGAAGAACTTTAACATACGACGCAGACGGATGTAAACGATGCGCTACAAGGCCATCGTCGCGTACGATGGGACACCGTACGCAGGCTTTCAACGTCAGAAGAACGCCTTCACAATTCAAGAGGAAATTGAGGGCGTTTTAGAGAGGCTCATGTGCGCTCCTGTCCGTGTGACGGCCGCCGGACGCACCGACGCAGGCGTCCATGCTGAAGGCCAGGTGATTACCTTCGAGGGGGCATGGCGACATCCCGTTGCTGACTTACATCGTGGGATGAACGCCCTGCTCTCGGAGCACATCGCCGTTGTTCATCTGTCCGAAGTCGACGAGGACTTTCATCCTCGTTTTGACGCCATACGACGTTACTATCGATACACAATTTACCAGGCGCCGATTCCTAATCCATTGGTTCATCGCACTAGTTTGCATATCTCGCAGACATTAGATCGCAAGGCGATGCAAGCGGCGGCGGAGATTTTGGTAGGTCGGCACGACTTCGCGGCGTTTGGTTCACCGCCTCAAGGAGATAACACTGTTCGGGAGGTCTACCTCGCGACGTGGTCGTGGGCGGAAGGGACAGCTTATGGTCACTTGGGTGATCAAACCGCACACACGTGGTTGTACTTTGATATTGAAGCAAACGCATTCTTATATCGAATGGTACGGATGTTGGTGGGAACGATGTTGCGGGTCGGCTATGGCGCATTGACGCCGGAGGAGTTTGCCGACATCTTGCAAACGCGAGATCGCAATCGCGCCGGCCCGGCTATTACAGCGTGTGGGCTTTCTTTGAAGGCTGTCCTATATGAGTAAAAAGCATAAGGTTATTTGGATCTTATATCAGGGAGTATAGCAAAAGTGAAACGAGCAATCTTACACAAGACCTATATGGCTAAGCCAGATGAGGTCGAACGAAAATGGTATGTGGTTGATGCAAAGGATCAGACATTAGGACGGTTGGCGACTGAAATCGCCAGCCTCCTGCGGGGTAAGGGCAAGCCGAGCTACACGCCCTACACCGATATGGGCGATTATGTCGTCGTGGTCAATGCGGAGAAGGTGAATGTCACCGGCCGTAAATTAGATCAAAAATTCTATTATCGGCACTCCGGTTATCCCGGTTCATTGAAGGCCGTTTCATTGCGCCGGATGTTGGAGTTGCATCCTGAGCGCGTCATCGAGCACGCCGTCAAGGGGATGTTGCCGCGTGGCCCATTGGGACGTCGGATCTACAAAAAACTCAAGGTATATCCAGGAGGAGAACATCCTCATCAGGCGCAACAGCCTGAGATTTTGGAGCTGTAAGGAGGCGGATGAATGTATTATGAGGGTTTAGGTCGCCGCAAGACATCGACGGCGCGGGTTCGTCTTTATCCAGATGGAGATGGTCAAATTCTAGTCAACGGTAAGCCCTATCGCGACTATTTCTGCCGCGAAATGGACTGGCGCGCTGTCGTAGACGCCTTTGAGGCTACCGGCACTTTCGGTGATTTTAATGTCACCGTGCAGACCCGGGGCGGCGGCGTGACGGGCCAATCTGAGGCTGTGCGCATGGGTGTGGCGCGAGCGCTGCTCAAGGTCAACCCCGATCATCGCCCTGTGCTCCGGCACGCTGGCTTCTTGACTCGCGATCCTCGTATGAAGGAACGCAAGAAGCCGGGTCTCAAACGCGCGCGCAAGGCGCCGCAATACACCAAGCGTTAATGTTTTAGCGCCCGTCATCGGGTTGCTATATTCCCGTTAAACAAGTTATCAGGTAGGCAGCGAGCGCTGCCTACCTGTTTGTTGTGTTGCAGAACCAAGGGAAGTGCTCTATGGGACATTTGACCATCATTGGATTGGGGCCGGGATCGCCCAAAGACTTGACGCGCGAAGCATGGGAATTTCTCTCGCAGCTTGACGAGGTGTGGTTGCGCACGACCCATCACCCGGCGGCGAGCAATCTGCCCGCTGAATTGGACGTGCATTCCTTCGATCACCTCTATGAAGCGGCGGAGACCTTCGAGGATGTCTACGCGCAGATCACGGCGCAGATCCTGGCGTTGGCAGAGCGTCCGCAGGGCGTGGCGTATGCCGTCCCCGGTCATCCTTTGATGGGCGAATCGACCGTCACACGCCTTCTTTCCGCCACGACCGATCAGGGACTTCCCATTCGGATTGTGGCTGGCTTGAGTTTTTTAGAGCCTGCGTTGACCGCGTTAGCCTATGACGCGCTCGACGGCTTGCAAGTCGTAGATGCTTTAGAGATGGTCGCGCGCCATCATCCCCCACTGAACTCCGATCTGCCCGCGTTGATTGGGCAGGTATACAGCCGCGCCATCGCCTCCGA
>CAZCAI010000004.1:0-33753 GCA_964496595.1 uncultured Anaerolineales bacterium | reverse complement strand
CGCGAGGAGCTGGGCGATTTGCTGTTGCAGGTGGTGTTACATACCCAAATCGCCATCGAAAGCGGGGAATTTGATATGGCGGAGGTCATTGCCGGCATCGATGCGAAACTCAAGCATCGACACCCCCACGTCTGGGGCCAGGTCGAGGTGGACGGCGCCGAGACCGTGACTAAGAATTGGGAGGCGCTCAAGCGCGAGGAGCGCGTCGCTAATGGGGAGGCGCAGCGCTCGGCGTTGGATAGCATCCCGACGGCGCTGCCAGCTTTAGCGCAGGCGATGGCCTACGTAGGGCGCGCCGCGCGTGTGGGAGGCGACTGGAAATCCATCACCGAAGTAGAATCCTACGTCGAGGAGGCGATGGCGACATGGGATGCGGCGGATGGGCAGGAAGATCAACACCACGCATTAGGTGAGTTGCTCCTGGCCCTCGTGACATGGGCGCGATGGCGCGAGATGGACCCGGAAAGCGCCCTGCGCGAAGCGAACCTCCGCTTTGCCCAACGCTTCCGCCAACTCGAAGCCCTCGCCAGAGAGCGCGGCATCTCGGTGGCGGCGCTGGCGCCGGAAGAACACGCGCAGCTTGGGGCTAAGATTAAGAAGTCGTAGCCCCGGCGCATGGCCGCATCCCCGCATTTTTACAAAAAACACCTCCCGAAGGCCGGGAGGTGTTTTGAATTTAAGCGTCCCTTGCGTAGGGCGCTGTAGACATCAGCGCATCATCTTGTAAAGATCGGGAGATTTTTACGAGCCTTCGCAAGGGTAAATTTTTGCTCAACTCTCGAAGCCTCTTATAAGTGAGGTGTTAGCGCTTTCTCCAGTTGCTTCTCCGATTTATTCCCCACCAGACGATGAGCTTCTTCCCCATCCTTGAAGAGGATCATCGTAGGAATATTCATCACGCTGTACTCCGTCGCCAGTCTGTGGCCGGCGGGTTCCTCGATATTCGCCTTGACGATCTTGAGTTTCCCCGCCATTTTTGGAGCGAATTCCTCCAGCGTGGGGCCGAGCGCGCGACAGGGCGGGCACCATTCTGCCCAGAAATCGACCAGCACCGGTAGTGAAGCATTGATAACCTCTTCCTCAAAGTTGTCCTCTGTAATCGCCGTTAGGTTTCCCATGGATTTTTCTCCTCTTTTGGATAGTCCTGACTGTTAAAAATGGATTTCGTCAAGTATGGCATAGCCAGGTCGATTGTCAAGTCAACGCGGCTTTGTGGCGGTGATTAGAAAGAATGGTAGATGCCCCACCTGTGACCACGGCCCCGTTAGCGCTTGGGCTTGACTCACGATGTGATCGAGTGCGGCGCGTTCGTCTGGCGTGAGAGGCAGCCCGCGCAGCAGATCGAAGCGCTCCGGGGCCGGCGGGCGCAGTGCTTCGAAGAGATCGACCCGCACCTCGAAGCCCTGCTCGGCGCATAGGCCGGGTAGCTTGCGCCCCACCTGCGGATCGGCGCCCGCGCGTCGTAGCCCCGTGATCCACAATTCGCGGGCGGCGATCTCCGGCGGATATTCGATCATCCCGCCGTAATCTGGCGCTAACGCGATCCACACGCCATCGCCCATCAGGACGCGCCAGACTTCCCGCACAGCCGCTGCGACGTTGTCGATCCACAGCGTGGTGAGTTGGGAGAAGATGAGATCGAAATGTGCGGCCGGAAAGGGTAATCGTTGCGCGTCGCCGCCGACAAGATGCGCGCCCTCGGCCTGGATCTCCTTCAAGGCCACGACCTCGCGATCTAAAGCGATGACCGTGCCCCCGGCGCGGCGCGCCAACTCGGCGGTGATGGCGCCCCGCCCCGCGCCTATCTCCAAGACGCGCTCCCGGCGCGCAATGTGAATGCGCCGCAGCAGGCGCGCGCGGGCCGGCGCCAACCACGTGGCTTGATGCGTCAACAGCGCCGCCGAGGGAAGTGCGTGCATCCCCTGACGCTGCGTCATCGCGCCGTTAGCGACCGCCGCCCGCGCAGGCGCACGCGCAGGCGCAACCGGCGCACGCACACGCGCAGTCACTCCCACCGCTCCCGCCGCTGCCCTCCGAAGATTCCATCAGTGCGGTGAAGACGTCGCCCGTGACCTTGTCTACCCCGCTGAGATCGATGACGCCGCCCTTGGGCTGGGGTGCTTGCAACGAGCCGGGCAGAATCGCAGCGGCCATGCCGCCCATTGTGGTCTCGGCCCAGCCGGCGAACGAAGCGCTCACATCGCCAAAGGTGCTGCGTCCGCCGCTGCCGCCGATCTCGCCTCCAGGTTTGCCGCCGCCCAGAAAGCCGCCGCCGCTTACAGTGGGGCGCAGGGAGCGGCGCGCCCAAATCGGCCAATAGTGATGCCCGTGATGGGTCATGACGGTGGGGTACTCCTCATTCATCATCACCCACGGCAGGTACTTGTCTAAATATTTCTCCCGCTGCTCGATCTCGCCGATGGACGACGCCTGTTGCATCGCCCGGTCGATCACCCGGCGGTAATAATCTTGCGTATCGGAGAGATCAAAGCCCTTCATCTTGGCGGCGGCGATCTTGATCAGCCACTCCATCGGCTTGCTGAAGTCGATTCCCTGCACCGGCTTGTCCGGGTTGATCTCAATGATATCTAAGAAGCGATCCTCGTAGCTGTGGACGACCGTGCCTTTGGTCTGCGCGACGTTTTGGCGATAGGAGCGGCGTTTCTTGATGGTGTCCAGGTCCGATTTGTCCGTCACCTTGAAATCCTCAGCGACCTTGATCTGGAGCGGATCGGCCTTCACCTGCTCTAAAATGCCCTTCTCTAACAAGCCGAAGATCACCAGTGTGAGCACCTTGTTGAGCGGCATCTCTAGAATGACTGCCGCTTCCGGCGCCGTTAGCCCGCGCTTGATCCCGCCGCCCTCGACCTCCGCAATCGCCGGCAGGTAGGTGCGCTTCTTACGCTTACCCTTGCGTTTCATCAGCGTGGTCTCGTTGAAGAGGATCAGCGCGATCAGGAGCGGGATGCTGAGGAGCACCATCAGCGGGCCGATGAAAAAGAGGAAAATCGCGCCGCCCAGCAGCAGCACGTAAACCGTGCAGCCGGTGCCGCCTGTAAATCGGAAGAAGAGGAAGCTCAGGAGGGCGATGTTGAAGGCGCCTAACATCAAATAGACCATCGGGTTATCGGTGAGCCATTTGTTGGTGAGCTGGAAGATGTTCATCTCGATGACTCGTTGCATCACGCGCTGGGGGAAGGAGACGCCGACCAGATGTTCGTTTGTGATTTTAGTCTCCGGCCATTCCCAGATCGTGACGACACGATCGTCAAAGATGACCTTGTTGGTAAATTCCTCTTTTTGATAGACGACCTCATCCGGCTCGACGCCTTCGGGGATGTGGACAGCCAGTTGGAGATGCGTCGTGCCCCGCACCAGATCGCTATCGAACCACGTGGGTGTGATTTGGAGCGAGGCTTTCTCCTTGTCCGTCGTGTCCTGATAGATCATATTGGGCATCGTGAACTCGAAGTGGAGCGTGCCCTGCTCGCCGGAGCGGATTTCCTGGCCGTCGAGATGGACCTCCACGCCGGTATCGATGTACTCGGATGTGCGGATGTCGGTCAGCGGAACGCCATCGATGGCGGCGCTCATATTGCCGATGTCGTAATTATCGTTGGGCGTCCCGATGTCCACCACGTCGATGGGCGAGCCGTAGTTCTCGAAGGTGATGTCGTAGACGATGCGAATGGAGGCGTCGGGCTGAACGTAGACCTGCATCTGCATCTGGGGGACGGCGAAGCTGTAATTTTGCGCCAGCGCGGGATTGCCCACGAGTGTGAGGAGTAGTGCTATCACCGGGATGAGCGCGATGTGTCGTAAGTTCTTCGTCATTTTCATTCGGCGCCTCCTGTCTGTGCGTCCGTTTGATGTTCTGTAGACTCCGTGTCCATCACCGGGATTTGGAGATCGTCCGGATTGGGATATTCGAATTGTTGTTCATTGTACGTGAGGGGCGGCTCGACCTTCTCGCGGTAGATGCGGAAGGACTCGTGTTGCCAGATAGTTTCCCAATCATCCTTGAGAATGTTGCCGACGCTCTGAATCGGGCCGCGCGAGGGGATAACTTCGCCGTTCGGTTCGACGCGCACGGCCGTATCCTCGGCGCAGCGCGGCCCTTGACGGACCTGTGCCGCCAGTGGGATTTCGGCGCGGCGCGGCATCGGTGGCGTCCAGAGGAAGCGCATCTGGGTCTGCGTCGCGGCCTCCTCCACGCGCGCTTCGAGTTGCGGGAGTGCGGCCAAGGCGAGGGCCTCGCCTGCGAGGGCCTCGCCCGCGCCTTCATCTGATGCCGGCCCCTGGGTGTGGACGTAGGCCACGAACGCGATGTTATCCACGCCCAACTCGGCCATCTCCGCGACGGGCGCCTCCAACTCCTGCGCGGTGCGTTGCGTGAGCGGCATCTCGGCGATGGCGCAGATCTCGTGGGCCTCCAGCCAGCCGAAGAGCGCGGTGGCCGCCGCGTGATCGCCCTCGCCGCAGAGCGCGTCGTGTAGCGCGGGATCGGCGGCCGCGTAGAGCACGGTCACGTGATCCACCCCCGCCATCATCATATCCTGAAGCATATCCTCGTCCCAGAGATCGGTCGCGCGGCCTCGCGCGCCGGCGATCATTCCCAGATCCTCCGCCAGCTCGATGGCGCGGATCAAATCGTCGCGCTCGAATTCCTCCGGCGCCAGGACGGTAACGTTGGGGATGCCCACCTCCCAGAGCCGGCGCAGCAGCGGCGTCATTCGGGTTGGATCGGCCAGCGGCACGGTGGCCTGGAGCGGGGCGATCAACTGCGCTTCGTAGGGCGAGAAGGCGGCGTCGTTGAGTGTGAAGAGCGGGTAGGCGTCGTGCGGATGGGTGATCTGCCGGATGAGGCCGGTGACCTGCGCGATGTCCGCGCGCATCTTTTTCTCGGCGCCGCCCTCGAAGCAGGAGCGCAGGCGATCTAAGATCTGTTCCTCGTCCTGACCGTCCAGCAGCCCCTTGGCGATCACAGCGCCGCTGGGGGAGAGTTGGGCCGCCGCCGCCGCGTTGGCGATCAACAGGCCGCTGCCGTCGCGCTCGACCCGCAGATGGAAGCGCGTGTACATCCCATCGGCCTCTTCCATCGCGTGATAGAGACCGGGTTCGATGGGCGGCGCGCTCTCCGGCTCATCGCGTTCGGTGACGAAGATGCGCTCCCACAAATCTTTGATTAGTTCTTGAATGTTCATATAAAAACTCCTTCCTGAGTTTATGATTGAACGGCCTACGTTGCTTGCGAAACGCGCGCGCCGGCCCGCCCGCAACCCCGTTCGGGCGCGCCGATCTGCTGCGCCTCGCGCTCCAGCCGGCAGCCGCCGCCGCACATCGGCAGATCGGGGCAATCCCAGCATTTGCGGGGCAACCCCGCCGCCTCTGGATCCTCCTCGCGATCCCGAAAGCTGCGGAAGAGCGCGCTGTTCCAAATCTCGTCCCATGGGTCGGAGAGGAGGTTGCCCGCTGTAACATAGTACGATTGGCAAGGGAGAACGTCGCCGTTTGGCTCAATGCACATCGAGTACTCGGCGGCGTTGCAGCGCTTGGGATCCAGCCCCAATTCAACCGGCGAGAAGCGACAGTACTCCGTCACCGTGTACCAGAGGAAGCGCATCCCCAGCGCCTCGGCGCGCTCGCGCACCTGGATCAGCAGCGGCGCCATCTCCTCGGCGGGGATCGCGTCCGGCGTCGCGAGGCCGCCGCCCGCGTAGATCATCCCATTCATCGCGAAGGTTCGCACGCCCAGATCGTGCAGAAAATCGACGACCTCCACGGCGCGCGCCTGATTTTGGCGGGTCAAGGTGGTGTTGGTGATGGTGTGGATGCCGCTCTCCAAGGCGTTCTCGATCCCCTGGACGGTCTCCGCGAAGGCCCGCGATCCCGGCAGGCCGACCATCGCGTTGTGCTCCGCCGCCCGGCACGACTCCAGCGTGATCTGCACGTGATTGAGGCCCGCCTCGGCCAGCGTTGACATCAAATCGGGCCGCGCCATCTGTCGCCCGTTGGTGTTCATCCCCACGATGTGACCGTGCGCGTCGGCGTAGCGGATGATCTCCGGCAGATCGGGATGCAGCGTCGGCTCGCCGCCGGTGAGGATCACGTGCGGGACGCCGATCTCGTTCAGCTTGTCGAAGACGCGCCGCCACTCGTCCAGCGAGAGCGTGGACATTTCGAAGCGTTCGGCGGGGTTGTAGCAATGGGGGCAGGCGTTGTTGCACGCATACGTGAGCGCCACATCGACTTTGTAGGGGGCGTTCGCGGGCGCGCTGAAGAGCGGACGAAAGTCCACCCGGTCGCCGACCGCGCAGATGCGACAGCCGCTCTCTGGGGCGCGCAACGTCGCTACCATCTCGTAGATCTGGGTCACATCGCGCGCCAATTGCACATTATCCACATCCGCAAAGCGCCGAGCCATCAGGTCGCGCGCCGCCGCCGCCGGGACGTCATCCAGGGCCAGTTTGGCAATCTCGGTGGCCGTGGCGTTGAGGTGGATGACATCGGTGACATCGATGAAGAGCGCGCCGTGGCCCTCCGGCTGGACGCGCAGGTGGATGCGCCGCTCGCCCTCCTCTGGGGTGATCCGGTAGGTGTAGAGGCCCGGCTCCGGCGGGGGCGGCGCGGGTTCAAGCCACGATTGCACCTCCGCCCGTAGGCGCGCCCACCAAGGTTGCGCGTTCATTCTATCCTAACGAAATCAGCTCTGAAATTACCACTTGGGCGCCTCTTCGATCTGGTACGTCGCGCCACAGTAGGGGCAATGGACAAAAATTGCGCCGGCCTTGATCTCCAGCGCGTCCCGATCCAACGTGCCGTTGCAGTTGCGGCACTTCATCTGTTCCAAATTGACATCGCCAGAGAGATCGATCTTCTGGATTATCGTCGTCTCCGTCTTCTGCGGGCGCACCTGCGTCAGGTAGATTAACATGCCGGCGCTGGCTATCAAGATTACGCCCACGATGATCGTGATCCATCCCATACCTCCCGATCCGCCAACGATGAACATCACACCAAAGAAACCCAGCAACGCCGCGATCAGATAGGTCACAAGTTTCATATTCGCACTCCTGGTTGTTTTAGGGTTACATTATCTACTACGTTATAAGGAATAGGAGGTTGCTCAGGGAATTCGAAGCAGATCGACTGGGAAAATTGCCTTAGTTGCGCCAGAGCGTCCTTAGCCCAGTTCAAGGCAAACGAAGTTGGGGTTGATGTGGGCGATAAATTCCTTAGCGTGCAACCTCGTGGATCGTAGATACCTCAGAACTGCTTCGTTTGCCCGCTCGGGGAGAATGATGCGTTTAGCTGTAAGACATAGTACAATAGCTTCGATAAAAAATCAAACCTGATGAGCGGAGTCCGCCTCGCGATTGTCTCTTAGAAGCGCCCGCGCTTTGGTGACTTTCGTAAGGTGATGTACAATGAGGGTAGTATAGGCGCTCAATCTTATGTCGATTTTATCCGAATCCCCAGATCGGAGCAACGTGGTTCGCGTGTCCAAATACCTAAAATATCCGATAGACGTTCGAGGAAATCTATATAAACAGGAGAGGAAATGGCGCTAGAGATTAAAGCGTATGAGGATAAACTCATCGAGTTGTGTGTTGCCTATGGCGTCCAGCGATTAGAAGTGTTTGGTTCGGTAACCAGAGAGGATTTTGATCCTCAGCAAAGCGACATGGATTTTCTGGTCGTCTTTGAAGATTCTCGCCCCCATGGCGCGTTTGATCGTTATTTTGGCTTGAAAGAGGCCTTGGAGCGGCTTTTTGAACGTTCTGTTGATTTGGTTGAAGAAAGAGCGATCAAGAACCCGTATTTTCGACAAGCGATCTTGCGGGATAGGATGGTGGTCTATGGAACTGGCGGCTAAAAAGCTGATCTATGATGTGGATCAGGCGGTTGATCTGATCACTGAATTCACTGCGGACAAAAAGTTTGAGGATTATAAAACGGATGTTATGTTGCGCTCTGCGGTCGAACGGCAGTTTGAGATTGTTGGCGAAGCCCTCAACCGTCTGAAGCAGGTTGATATGCAATTACTTTCGAGGATCAGTGAATACCATCGCATCATTGGCTTCCGAAATGTACTTGCTCATGGGTATGATGTTGTTTCGGACGAAATTGTTTGGGACATTATCCAGAACCGGCTGCCGCTGTTGCGGCAAGAGATCGATGAGATCAAATGGGAAGCCGGTATAGCGTATTGATAGTATAAATTGCTTCTGCACTTCGCTCTTGACTGCCAGAAGATAAACCCCGAAGTTTCCCCGCTGATTCCCCAGTACCTTCCATAAAACAAGACAATCATTGAACAAGACCTCTTTTGCGGTATAATTCTCCGTATGGAGACAAAGAAATGGTCACGGGCTTGGGCCGATATATTCACGGACGATCTTGACCAACCGGTGCGGCTGCGTGTGCGCGGGGCGAGCATGGCCCCCACGCTCCGCCCGGGCGATGTGGTGATGGTCGAGCCGATCACTGACGCGGCGCTCCGCCTGGGCGATTGGGTGCTCGTGCGCGGCGAGCGCGAGAATTACCTCCATCGCTACGTGGGCCGGCGCGCGGATCGCGTCCTCACCAAGGGCGACGCCCATCGGCGGCTCGATCCCCCGTGGCCGCCCGCCGCGATCCGCGGCCGCGTAACCGCCGCCTATCGCGACGATGCCTGCTACTATCGCCGGGCGCCCCGCCGCCAACGCCGCGAGCGCGTGCGCGCTCTAGGCCATCGCGTCGGCGGCGAGGTGTGGGGCGTGCTCTCCCGCCTCAAAAGCTGGATTCTACTTCTGCTGCTGTTGGCTGTCACCGTCTCCGGCGTCTACGCCGCCGTCACCGTGACCGAATTCACCGCCGAGTGGGAGGATAGTGAGGTCCACCTCCATTGGGAGACGGCCAGCGAGACTGGCAATTTGGGCTTCTTGATCTGGCGTCGTGAGGGGGAAGAGGGCGAGTTTGAGACGATTTTTGTCGAAATCCCCGGCGAGGAAAGCCCCGTAGATTTTGTGCCCGGCGAAAACGATATCGTCGGCGCCCGCTACGATGCCTATGACGTGAACGTGACGCCCGGCGTCGCCTACGAGTATCAGCTCCAGGATGCGCCGGACGACGGCAGCGAGGGCGAGATGTTCGGGCCGGTGACGCCGATGGTCAACGACACGCCGACGCCCACGTCCACGCCGAAGCCGCAGGCCACCGCTACCCCCACGCGCCGTCCCACGCGGACGCCAACGGCCTCCCCCTCGCCCCAACCGACGACCACCGCGCCGCCCCCTACACCCACGCCCTCCGTCATGTTCCAGGCGGATCAGGAGGATCTGGCCGCCGGTACGTGTACGACGTTGCGTTGGCGCGTCGAACACGTTCAGGAAGCATATTTGGATGGGCAGCTCGTCTCCAACACCGACACAACGACCGTCTGCCCGTGCGAGGATGAGACCCACACGCTGCGAGTGCTTTACAAGGATGACACCGAGGAGGATTTCAAGATCGCCTTGAGCGTCACCGGCGCGTGCGAGGACGCCTCGAACGCCACCGCCACGGCGACCCCCTTCCGCATCACGACGGCGACGCCCGGCGCGACGGCGACGCCAACTCCTACTCCCGATGCCGATGCGCCGACCCCGACCGTCACGCCGCCCCGATCTCCCACGCCCGAACCCGGCGTGGAGGCGGATTCGCCCATCGTGACGCCGTCGGCGCCCGCGACCTCGCGCGCGCTTGCTGAAGGCGATGCCGCCACACCCGCGCCGTCCCCTACCGCCTCTCCGACCCCGACCCGTCCCGCCGTGGAAGGCGAGGCGCCGACCTCCTCGGTGCGCCCCGATCGCGCCCTTAATCTTCTCCTACTCGGCGGCGGCATCGGCGTGGGCCTGCTGCTCATCGGCGTGGGTGCCTGGCTGTGGAGTCAACATCGGAGCCAGCATCAGTGAGACGTCATCCGCATAGCCTCCTGCTGGCGGTTGGCCTTGTGCTGTTGGCCGGCCTCGGCCTCGCCAGATGTGGCGCGCGCCCTTCGACTTCCCCCTCAAGCCCGGCCACGCCGCCCTCGCCCCCTTTTCAATGGACGCTCGCCGTCCGCGCCGATGGCCCGCGCTGGTTAGGCGCCGATTGGTGGCGCGCCCAGGGCCTCGATCCCACGACGCTGAGCCACGAAAACGTGCGCCTCCAACAGGCCGGACGCGACGTCCCGACCCAGTGGATCGACGCGCCGCATGGCCCCGGCCTGCTCTTCTCCGGCCAGACGACGATGGATCTGGAGGATCTCGGCCCGGCGGGCACGTACACTTTGACATTGGGGTCGCCGGGGACGCCAATGTCATCCGCGCCGTCAACCTCGCTGCACGCGCCCTTCCAGGTGACAACGACCGCCACGCTGCGCCACGCCCCCGATCTCGTCTACCGCGCCGCCGCCCCGACAACGCGCCCGTGGTTCTGGCGCTCGCTCTTCGCGCCCGATGTCCTGACGCTCACGCTCCCCCTGACCGACGCCGTTTCCGGCCCCGTCGCCTTGGGTCTGCGCGTGTGGGGTCAGAGCCGCGCGCCCCAATCGCCGGATCATCACCTGCGCGTCCTGTGGGACGGTGCGGAGGTGAGCGATCACTTCTGGGATGGCTCCGAAATGACGGCGTGGGCGGTCGAAGATGTGGCGTTGGCGACCGACGGCGCCGACTTGCACACCTTGGTCTTAGATGCGCCCGGCGATACCGGCGCGCCCGTCGATGTGACGTGGATTGACGCCATCACGATTACCTGGACGCGCAACCTACGCTTCGGTGATGATGAAGGATGGGCGCAGTGGCGCGCGACGAGCGCTTCGGCGGCCTGTTGGGAGGACGTGCCCGACGACGTTCATCTCCTGATAGCCTCATCATCCGGAGAGATCTGGCACGCGGAAGTGGGCGAAATCGCCCAGGTTGAAGGTGGACGGCGTTGTCTTCCCCAGGAACCCGGCGGGCAGGGCTGGATCGGCCGGCCAGAGGCGGCGCCGGCCCCGGATCTCATCCGCCCGCGGGAGGCGCTCTCCATGCCCACGCTGCTGGCGACCTCCTACTTGATCATCGCGCCCCGCGAGTTCCACGCGCCGCTGGCTCCCTTGCTGGCCGTGCGCGAGACCGAGGGTCTGACTGTGACGCTCGTCACACCCGCGCAGGTCTACGATACATTTAGCGAGGGCTTGCCGACCGCGCGCGCCATTCGAGATGCCGTGCAAACGCTGCACGACCGAGGGCAATTGCGCTATCTCCTGCTGGTGGGTGATGCCGTGGCCGATCCGGCGGCGCTCTGGCAGCCGGATCAGCCGCTGGTTCCGACCGGATGGGTGCGAACGGCGGTGATGGGCCGCACGCCCTCCGATCACGCGCTGGTTCAGGGCCAGGATGGTGAACCATTGATTGCCGTGGGCCGTTTCCCGGCGACAACAGCGACCGAGGTCGCGGTTATGGTGGAGAAAACGTTAGCGTGGTCGCCGCCGCTCCGACACATGTTACTTGTCGATGATGAGCCGTCCTTCGATGCGCTGGCCGATGACCTGGCGGAAGTGGCCCCCTCCGATGCGCGCCTCTCCGCATCGGAGACGGATGCACGCGCCAAGCTCCTCCGTTGGCTGCGCGCAGAATCGGATAGATCGGTTATAATAACCTACTCGGGGCACGGAAGCCTGCCGATGCTGAGCGACCAGCAGCTTCTCACCCGCGAGGATGCCGGCGCGTGGCGGGCGCCGACCGTCGTCGTCGCCTGGACGTGCCTATGCGCCAACATCACCCATCCGACGCACGAGGGGCTGGGCGAGGCGTGGCTCCGCGCGCCGGAGGGTGTAGCGGCGCTCGTCGGGCCGACGGGCGAGACGACGACCGCCGACCAGCGCCCGATGGCGCTGGCGTTCCGCCAAGCCTGGGTCGAGGGCGCGCGCCTGGGCGATGCGCTGCTCCAAGGCTGGCGCGCCGCCTCCGCGCGAGACGCCGAGGTGAGCTTCATCTTGCTGGGCGATCCCGCCCTGCCGATGCAAGGGCATCAAGACGAATGAACTTTTATTACGAATTACGCAATACGCAATACACTGTGTCTTAGATATGACAAAAAAACGTTACACCTACATCATACCCATCGCGGGCCTGGGGCTGATCTTGATCGGCGGGATCTTGATCGGCCTTTCGACGCTGCCGGATGGCGCTGCGACTGCGTTGCTGCTGGTCGGGCCGACGTCGACCTCGACGCCAGCGTCCACGCGCACGCCGGAGCCGCTGATCCCGACGCGCACGCCGGGGACGGCGCGCACGCCGTCCCCGGCGCCGACGTCCACGAAAGCGCCGGCTTCGCTCCCATCGACACCGCCGCCCACACCTACGCCCACACTTTCTCAAGCATCCGCCGTCATCCCCACCGCCGAGGTCGCGATGACCTCGACGTCCGCGCCCACACCAACGCCAGAGAGTCTCGTGGATGCGCCGCCGCCCCCGCCGCCTGCGGGCTTCAACGTCCCGCCGGGTGAGCGCTTCCGCTTGGGCGTGTCCGTTCCCTACGGCGCAAGCTCCTCGCAGATCGTGGATGTGCTTGCTGCGTTGGAGGTCGGTTGGGTGATGGATTGGGCGGCGCGCTCGTCGCCCGTGATCCCGCCCGGCGTGGAGTACGCACAGACCGTGCGCTTCCGGGGCGGAAAGCTCTCGCCGGAGGCCCCGACGTTGACGGCGGTCGCGGCGGCGCGCCCCGGCTCGCTCTGGTTGATCTCCAACGAGCCGGATGTGCGCTGGCAGGACAACGTCACGCCGGAGGTCTACGCCCAGCTTTATCACGAGGCCTACACGGCCATCAAAGCGGGCGATCCCGGCGCTGTGGTGGCGGCGGGCGGCATCGCGCAGCCCTCGGCGCTGCGACATCGCTATCTAGAGCGGGCGCTGGCGGCCTACCACGCGAGTTACGGCGCGTCGCTGCCCGCGCAGGCGTGGCACATCCACAACTACATGCTGCGCGAGGAGCGCGATGCGTGGGGCGTCGATATTCCGCCGGGCTTACCCGACAACACCGGCGTCCTCTACGGCGTGGATGATTCCGGCAATTTGGCGGCGTTTCGCGCCCAGATCTATGAGTTTCGGCGCTGGATGGCCGCGCACGGTTACAGAGGACAGCCGCTCATCATCTCCGAGTTTGGCGTCCCGATGCCGCCGGATTACGGATTCCCGGAGGCGCGGATGGCCGAGTTCCTGCGCGAGACGTGGCAATTCTTCCTCACGGCCTCCGATCCGGCGCTGGGCGATCCGACCGATGGCGGACGTTTGGTGCAGCGCTGGTGCTGGTTCAGCCTGGGCTACCCGGACTATCCCACCGGCAACATCATCAATTTAGAGACGGGTACGTGGACGCCGTTCGGGGAGACGTGGCTTTCGTATGTGCGGGACTAGGTCGGTTTGTAGTCAGCCTCGAAGCGGAGCCTAAAAGGCTCAAGCGGAGGAGTTTTTTTAGGAGATCATGACGGCACGCCACTTCGTTTCGTGCCTGACTACGAACGAGTGAAAAAATAGAAGGTGAGAAGGAAGGTATGGCGTAAGTATTTATGAATCGATGGGCAAGTGAGCAACTCGGTAAGTTGAATACGGTGCAGATGCGCAAGGTCGCCAACGGGCGGCTCGTTCGCTGGGGCTTTGGCTTGATCACGCTGGCGGTGATCGCGTGGCTGCTGGCGCGGGAGCTGGATTGGTTGGCCGTGCAGCAGGCGCTCACCTCGGCGAATTATCGCTGGGTGCTGGTGAGTACGTTGGCGATTGCGGGCACCTTTTTCTCGCGGGCGTGGCGCTGGCAGGCGCTGCTTTATCGCTCGATGGCGCGGCTGCTTCCCGTGATGACTGCGCTCTTGGTCGGCCAGGCGGCGAATTTGGTGGTGCCGATGCAGGGCGGCCACGTCGTCCGCGCGATGTGGATCAGCCCGGAGCGCGATGTCGGCGCATCGGAGGCGCTGGGTAGCATCGCCATCGAGAAGGTGTGGGATCTCCTGGCGCTGGTCGTCTGCGGGCTGTTGCTGTTGGCGTGGGGGCCGCAGACGCAATGGTTCCAGCAATCGACGTGGGGCACCGCCTTGGTCTTTATCTTGGGCATGGGCGTGCTCTGGGCCGGATTGCACTGGCAAGCGACGCTCTTCGCGTGGCTGCGGAAGCTGTTGACCTGGCTGCCCGACGCCTGGGTCGCGGCGCTGATGCCGCGTTTGCAGGGCATCGCGCAAGGTTTGGAGGCGATTCGCCAGCCCAAATCCTCCGCGTGGGCGCTGCTATGGACGGTGGTCACGTGGGGCTTGGGGATGGCGGCCAACTGGGCCGTGATGGCTGCCTTCGGCATTCACTCTATCGGCGCGGCGATCTTCCTCCAGGCGGCGCTGATGTTGGGCGGCGCGGCGGTGCCCACGCCAGGACGGCTGGGCGTCTTCGAGGGCGTCTGCGTCGTCGCGCTGGGGTTGTTCGGCGTCTCGAGCGACCGCGCGCTGGCCGTGGGGCTCGTGTTGCACTTGGTGGTGATGGGGCCGCCCTTGATCGCGGCGGGCTTGTTGATTTTGTGGTCGCGCCTACAAGGAGGTGCCCTTGAGTCAGCATAATGCGATGACCTATGACTATTCGATTATCGTCCCCGCCTACAACGCCGACGATGTGATTGGCAAGTGTGTGGCGGCCTTGGCGGCCCAGTCCGTGGCTCGCGAGCGCTACGAGATCTTAGTGGTGGATGACAGTTCCTCGGATGCGACGGGCGCGGCGGCGCGCGCGGCGGGCGCGGATCACGTGCTGCGCATTCAGCACGGCGGGCCGTCAGCGGCGCGCAACGCCGGCATCGAGGCGGCGCGGGGCGAGATCGTGCTCTTCACCGATGCCGACTGCGAGCCGGCCCCGACCTGGTTAGAGCGGATGACGGCGCCGTTTGATGATCCAGAGGTGATGGGCGCGAAGGGGACGTACCGCACGCGGCAGACCTCGACCATCGCGCGCCTGGTTCAATTGGAGTTTGACATTCGCTACGAGCGGATGGCGGAGTTGCCGCGCATCGACTTCATCGATACCTACGCCGCCGCCTATCGGCGCGCGCTGCTGGTCGAACACGGCGGCTTCGATACCGCCTTCCCCATCCCCTCGGCGGAGGACATCGACCTCTCGTTTCGGCTGGCGCGTGAGGGCCATCGCTTCGTCTTCGTGCCCGATGCCTGGGTGTGGCATCGCCATCCGGCGACACTGCGGGCCTACTTGGCGCGGAAGGCGCGCTTCGGTTATTGGCGCTCGCTCCTCTACCTCCGCTTCCCCGATAAGATCCAGGGCGACACGCATACCGATCCGACGTTGAAGATCCAGTTCGCGCTAAACTTACTCTTGGGCCTCGTGCTAGTCGCCTCGCTCCTGTGGCCTCCGCTGCTGTGGGGCGCGTTGGCTCTGTTGCTCGCCTTCTTCACCACGACCGTGCCCTTCGTGCGCTGGGCCTGGCCGCGAGATCGCCTCGTCGCGCTACTGTGGCCCGGCGTGACCTTCCTGCGTGTCTGGGGGCAGGGCGCGGGCCTGGGGATTGGCTTGCTTCAGCATGGAGTTCTGCAAAGATAGGCGTAGGACGGATTGGTAATCCGTCTGTCGGGATGTCATTCCGACCGCTATCTCCTACGAATTGCGAATGATGAATTGCGAATAGTGTGTCTGGCAGTCGGAATGCCATCTCTCGGCCATAGGTACAACCTACACAGAACGGGGCGCGATGTCGATTAAGACATCGCGCCCCGTTTGGATATTGTATTGAATGTAACGAGGTGAGTTACTCTTTCCCGTCGCCGTTTGAGGATGCTGATGAGGTCGAAGGGGACGACGAAGACGACGATTCCCCCTTCGCTTCCGGTTCATCCTTCCGTGAGCCAGGTACGGCGGTGGATGAAGGTGTGCGATTATCCGTCACGTAGAACCCCGATCCCTTGAAGATAATCCCGGCCGGCTGGATCAGGCGGATCACCGGCCCCTCGCATTCGGGGCAGATTTTGATCCGCTCGTCCGAGAAGCTCTGGCGGCGTTCGAATCGTAACCCACATTCTTTGCATTCATATTCATATAACGGCATAGTTTCGCACCTCCCTACTGACTGCCTATTATAAGCCATTTTGCTCGATTTGCAAATGATTTTTAAGATAGTCCCCTTTTTATTTTCGGGTGAAGACGATGCCTTGGCTATCGTGCAGCGTGATGGGCCGGTCGGGCGCGATCTCAGCCGCGTCGATATCGGGCGAGGCGAGCGCAAGCTCCCAACCCTCACGCGGTAGATCGGGGATGGGTAGCTCTAGAGGCGTGAGTGTGCGCGGCGCGCCTTCCATATTGGCGATGAAGAGCACCTCCTCGCGGGGCGCATCCTCATCTTTGGGTTCGGGGGCGCGGCGCAGGCCGTAGAAGAGCACGGTGCCGTTGACGGGCCGCTGGTGATCGAAGTGCTCGTCGGGGCGCAGATCGTTGATCAGCCAGGGACGCGCGCGCCGGAACTCCCGCACCGCCCTGTTGAAATCCGACGTGCGCGCTGATACTGACTCCCGATAGTGGCTCACGTTGCAGATCTCATAGACATCGTCCATCCAGGCGCGGGCGATCTCCTTGAGCGTGGCGACGGTGAAGGTTGGCCTATCCAACGGCGGCTCGACGTTTTGGAGCAGTTTGGCCATCGCGGGCAGGTCATAGTGGGTGATCTGCACGGTGTGATCCAGCGCACGCATAAAACGGCGCAGGCCATCCAAATGGACGAAGCTCATCGCTTTGAGGCGCTTGAAGACGTGATCCTGGGCAAAGAGCGCCTCATTCATAATCCAATCCAAAAAGTGCGCTTCCTCGGAGACGACCTTGACCCCGTAGCGATCATCCGTGTTGCGGATGAAGCCCCACGGCGCGCGCATCGAGGCGTTGATGAAGTCCATCGGAATCCCCGGCATGCAGGCATAATCGAAGAGCTTGGCCGCCGGATTATCATACGCCTTCTTGAAGATTTCGGGCAGGGTATCGCCCAAGTAGGTGTTGATCCGCGCCTCTGGATCGACCTGCGTGCCGCGCCGCAGCGTGTCGTGATTAGCGCAGCCCGTGATCCAATCGCTGCCGATGCGCGTGATCTCGCGAATGCGCCACCATTTGCTGATCCAGAAGGTGAAGAGGAAGGGCGTGTTGTGCGCAAAGGTTAGCGGCCCCCACTGGACGACGTTCGGGTGCTGATCGGTCACCTCGTGATAGGTGGAGGCCAACTCCCAATCGTCGCGCGGCCAGGGCCGGCCATCCTCGAAGATCATCCACGGGCGATAGCGCTGCCCCGCCACCTCCTGCTCGATGTCGTTCATCAGCGTGAGATAGTCATCGTCGTGCCGCAAGACCTGTGCATCCGCATCCCAGTACTTGAAGTCCTGCGCGCCATCGACGCGGATGCCATCCACGCCGTAGTTGCTCTTGCGGCGTTGCATCTCCAGCAGCATCGCCCGCACCACCGGATGGCGGAAGTTGAGGTCTTGCCCGTACATATTCGGCCCGGTGAAGAACTGCGGCGGCAGCAGCGGCAGCGATTGGTTATCCGCGTGGCCGTAGACGATGTCGAAGACCATCATGATCGGCTTGCCGGGGAAGTTGTGCAGCGTCGCGATGAGATCGACCAACTCGTCGGGGCGCTGGCTGCCCAGCGCCACCGGGTTGGGCGCCGGCGAGGCGACCGTCATAATGTCGTAGCCCCAGTTGGTCATATCGGGGCTGCGGAGCGCCACGGTAAAGACCTCGTCCTGCGGTTCGTCTGCCAGCGGCTGCCAGAACGCGGGGCCGGCCTCATATTCAATCGTCGGCTCGATGGGCATCAGTTGGATCGCGTCGTAGGCGATGTAATTCTGCTCGGCGGCGGTCAGTGGCTCGCCCGCCTCCATCTTCTGGCCGATCTCCCGATAGATGCGCGTCAGGCCGGCCAACGTCCCTTCGGGCGAGGCCGTGCCGACGTGGATTTGCAGGATGTTGGTCGGCCCGGTGATGCGCGGCGCGCCGTCGGGATCGGGCCGCGTGTCCAGATGGGCGAAGTGCTCGCGATCGGCGCGCGCCTGCTGCATGTGCTCGATGTCGTAGAACTCGGCGGGCGCTTGCGTCCCGAACGGCACCGAGGCGGCCAGTGGATCGGGCAGGTTGTGCCAGACATCGTGTTTGTCTTGATAGGCCAGCCAATAGAATGTGCCTAACTGATCGCGATGGCCGGGCTGCATCCCCGTGATGACGCCCCAGCAGTATTCGCCATCCTGGACGAGCGGCAATCGCGTGCGCTGGAAGCGCGTCTTCTGCTTGGGCGCCTGCACATCGATGGGATCGAGCGGCGTCAGCAACTCCAGAGCGATCTGCTGCGCGGGATTGTCGGGATCAGTCAGATGGGGCGCCCAAAAGCCCACCTCGGCGTGTCCCTCGCGATAGTGCGCGCCCAAGCGGCGCACGATCTTCCGCGCGGCCTCGAAGGGCGTCGCGGCCTCCGCGCGCGTCGTGGCCGCCCAATCGATCAGGGCCTCCGTCTTCTCCTGGATCAGGGTATATTGGGGCATAGCGTGCATGTCCAAGCTCCTTTGCTCTTGCTCTGTTTGTGCTTTGAGGGGTCTCCTGAGTGTATCTCCTGTAAAGATGAGGACAACGTAAGTTTACTCCAAAGATGTATTTCCACAAGCACGTCATTGACGATTCTCCGGCCTCATGATATAGTTTATATATAAACTAAGTGTACATGAGGGAGGAGATATGAGCCTCGCAGATGAATTATATTCCGCCTTGACCAAAACCCACATGCTTTTGGATGATAGTGACATCTCGCTTTTGCAGCAGTTTGGCTTGAGCAACACCCGCTATCACACGCTGATGCATCTTCATAAGCATCCCGGCTTATCACAGAATGAGTTGAGCGAGAAGCTGCTATGCACCAAAGGCAACACCACGCGCATCGTCAAAAGCATGGAAGAGGATGGGTACCTTACGCGCCAAGTCGATCCAGAGGATAATCGGGCGCTGCGATTATACCTCACCCCAGCCGGCGAGGAATTGAGGGAGCGCGCTGACAAAGCCTATCAAGACCTTAACGAACGCCGTTTCTCCTGCTTGTGTGATTTGGAGCAGGGCGGTCTACATGAGAATCTCGATGCATTGAATGAGCATCTGGCGGCCTTGGTTCAAGAGCAAAAAGCTCAAGCCGACGCTTGATATTTTCGTATCCCCAAGCAATTTCTGAAATTCCTCCAAGTTCGTCCCGAAAACAGTTGACAAGTCAACTAATATATGTTATAGTTGATATGTAAACGGTTTTGGGCGCTGATTGGCGTTTTTTTAACCATATAGTTGATGTATAAACTATTATTCGGTTCAGCGATGGGCTATTAAGGAGGTGGCTATCGGAGTTGATGTTCAGGCCCCGGTGTTTTAGATCGATTCTTAACCATTCTTAGTTAAAAAGCGAGGAGAAAAATGAAGACGCGACTTTGGAGATTGGCCGTTTTGATGTTGTTGGTAGGATCGATGATCCTTACTGCGTGTGGCCCGAAGGCGACCCCCACGGAAGCGCCCACCGAGGCGCCAACGGAACCGGCGGAGGAAGCGACGGAAGAAGCGACCGAGGAGCCGGTGGAGCTTTCCTCAGATGATCTGATCACGCTGGTGGGCACGATGCAGACGCAATTGGGCTGCGAGGACAACTGGACGGCTGATTGTGATGCGACGGCGCTCACCTATGATGAGGCCAGCAATACCTGGACGGGCACCTTCGAGATTGATCCCGGCAGTTACGAATACTCTATCACGCTGAATGGTAATTGGGATGTCAGTTTTGGCGTCGGCGGCAAGTCGGGGATGGGTACCAATTACGCACTTTCGATGGCGGAGCGCGCGCCGGTGACCTTCACCTTCGATCCTGAGACCAAGCTGACGACGGTTGAGAGCGAGGGGATTGGCGAAGCGCCGGTGGAGGAGTACGAATCGGCGTTTGTGGCCGGCACGATGCAGGCGCAACTGGGTTGTGATGAGGACTGGATGCCCGATTGTGAAGCGACGGCGCTCGCGTACGATGAGGCCAGCAATACTTGGTCGGGCACCTTCGATCTCACGAAAGGAGCTTATGAATACAAGGTCACGGTGAACGGCTCGTGGGATGTGAGCTTCCCGGAGGGGATGGACGGCAATAAGACGATCAATTTGACTCAGGATGCGCCGGTGACGATTACGTTTGATCCGGTCAGCAAAGAGATTGTGGCAGAAAGCGAAGGCCTGGCCGAACCACCCAGCGCGTCTGTCGAGGGCGGATTGGTGATTTGGGCGGATGAAAATCGTGCCGAGCCGCTGCGCGAACTGGCGGATGAATTCGAGGCCGAGTATGGCATCGAGATCGTGGTCGAAGAGTTGGCGATGGGCGACGTGCGCGATATTTTCACGGTCGCGGCGCCCGCCGGCGAAGGACCAGACATCATTGTCGGTGCGCACGACTGGCTGGGCGAGTTGGGCGCCAGTGGTCTCTTGGCGCCACTTGATTTGGGCGACAAGGCGGCGGAGTTCGCGCCGGCCGCGCTGGAAGCGTTCACGTATCAGGGCGAACTGTACGGGATGCCGAACGCGGTCGAGAACGTGGCCTTCTTCTACAATACCGACCTGGTCCCCGACGCGCCGGCCACCTGGGATGAAGTGACGGACATCTCTCGTGAGCTGACGGCGAACAACGATGAGGATGTGGATACGAATCAATATGGCTTCGTGCGTATGGAGGGCGATCCCTACCACTTCTTCCCCATCCAAACCGCGTTTGGCGGTTACATCTTCGGTCAAAACGCCGACGGCAGTTGGAATCCGCAGGATGTGGGCATGGATAACGAAGGTTCCATCACTGCTGCGCAGTGGTACGCCGGTTTTATCGACGAGGAGTTGCAGCCGCCCGCGATGGACGGCGAGACGATGGTGTCCTGGTTCGAGGATGGTAAGGCCGCGATGATCATCACCGGGCCGTGGTTCCTGGCGCGCATTCGGGAATCCGGTGTCAACTACGAGATCAGCGAGATCCCCGCGCAGGCGCAAGAGGCTCAGCCGTTCTTGGGCGTGCAGGGCTTTATGATCAACGCCTTCAGCAAAGAGCCGCTTCTGGCCCAGGTGTTCCTGAACGAGTTCGTAGCCACACAGGAGACAATGCAGGCAATCTACGATATGGAGCCACGTCCCCCGGCTTATCTGCCTTTGCTGGAAACCTTGGATGATCCTGACCTGGTGGGCTTTGCTGAGGCCGGGGCCAATGGCACCCCGATGCCTGCCATCCAGGAGATGGGCGCGGTGTGGGAAGCATGGACAAATGCGCTGACGCTGGTGGCGCAGGGCGGCGATACGCCTGAATCCGCGTTCACTAACGCCGCTGATCAAATCCGCGAGGCAATCGAGAAGCAGTAAATTTAATCTCCCTCCCGGAGATCATAGTCTCCGGGAGGGTTCGCTTACTTAGGAGGTAACGCGATGACTGAAGAATCTTCCCCAAAGATGAGCCTTTCGCGCATCGGTCTGCGCCTGTTGGGCCTGATGGTGTTGGATGCGATGGCATCGGTTTTTGTCGTGACGTTGTTCGGAGATGGATATTGGCAATTGGGCGTGATGTTAGCGTTGATTACAGCGGGAATCAACTATGTCTTTCTCAAGGAAGATGCCTATCCGCTACGCTGGATGGCGCCCGGTTTGGCCTTTATGTTACTCCTCAGTATTTACCCCATCATTTTCACGATTTACATCTCTTTTACCAACTATGGCACCGGGCACTTGCTCCAAAAGGAACAGGCGATTCAAGTGCTGACGCAACGGCAATTTTTACCGGAGAGCGGGATGACCTATCGCTACACGGTATTCCGCAGCCCGGAGAGTGACTATGCCTTATGGCTAGTGTCAGAATCCGACGGCGAAGGATTTTTGGCGCTGCCGGAGGGCGCGCAAACCCAGCCGGCCATCGGGCCATTAGATGACGAGGGGGTGCCCATATCGGTGGCCGGCTATGAAGCGCTGAATACCGTTGAATTGGTGCAATCGCTCTCTAATTTGCAGGATTTGACTTTCCAGGCGGAGGGGCGCGAGGTGCAGTTGACCTCCCAACTGGGCGTGGCAGCGGCAATGGAGCCACGCTACATCTACGATGAATCCACCGATACCTTGCGGGATCGCAAGTTAGATTTGGTCTATCACGCCGATGAGGAGAAGGGGCAATTTATTGCCGAGACGGGAGAAGCCCTATCTCCGGGGTATCAAGTCGGCGTCGGGATGCGCAACTTCACCCGCTTTTTCACCAATCCCTCGTTTCGCGGCCCGCTCCTGAGCATTTTCTTGTGGACCTTTGCCTTCGCTGCGCTGAGCGTCCTGTTGGCCTTCAGCTTAGGCTTGATGATCGCGCTGGCGTTTGGGCGCGAGATGCCGCTCCAGAAGCTCATCAAGGGCCTGTTGATTATTCCGTGGGCCGTGCCGAATGTGATCACTATCTTGATCTGGCGCGGCATGCTCAACCCGCTTGATGGCGTCATCAGCACAAATTTGGCGAGGTTGCTGGGGATGCCGGTCGGCTGGCCACCGATTTTCTCTGATCCCTTGTGGGTCAGGGGCGCCTTGATTATGATCAACGTCTGGTTGGCCTACCCCTACTTTATGCTGGTCAACAGCGGCGCGCTGCAAGCGATCCCGACAGATATGTACGAAGCCGCCGATATCGACGGGGCGAATGCGTGGCAACAGTTCTGGCACCTGACCTTGCCGATGTTGTTAATCGGGGTGGGGCCGCTACTGATTGGCTCGTTCACGGCCAATTTTAACTCACTGAACGTCGTCTATCTCTTTAACGATGGCGGGCCGCCGATGGTCGGTACCTCGACGCCGGCGGGGCACTCCGACATCCTTATCAGCTATGTCTACCGCTTGGCCTTCGGGGGCGGCGGCGGGCAGGATTTCGGCTACGCTTCGGCTATCTCTCTGGTCATTTTTATCATTTTGGCAACCATCACATTATTCCAGAATCGCGCCATGCGACGCTGGGAGGAGGCAAGTGAAAATGTCTAGCCCCAATGTTTCGTTCTGGGACCGCATTATGCAGTCACAGCGCAACCGTCGCCGGATCAGCAATGCGCTTAAACTGTTGCTGGCGTTGGTCGTGCTGAGCTTCTCGCTCTTTCCGATTATGTGGACGGTATCAGCGGCCTTCAATCCCACCAGCGGCTTGAGCGGCCAAAAGCTGATCCCCGATCAGCCGACATTGAAACACTTCCGCACGATTCTGATTGAACGTCCCTTTGGGCTATGGATGTTCAATACCATCAAAGTCTCGCTCATCGCCACCGTGCTCACCGTGTTGATGACAATGTTAGCGGCCTTCAGCTTCTCGCGTTTCCGCTTCCAGGGGCGCAATCAATTGCTCCTGCTGGTGCTGTTGGTGCAGGTCTTCCCGGCCCTGCTGGCGATGACGGCGCTCTACGCGCTGATGCGCCAGATCGGCGAGTACATCCCCTGGCTGGGCTTCAACAGTCACGGCGGCCTGATTCTGCTCTACATGGGCAGCGCGATGGGCCTCAACGTATGGCTGATGAAGGGCTTCTTCGATTCCATCCCGCGCGATATTGACGAATCGGCGATGATCGATGGTGCGACGCATTGGCAAATCTTCTGGCGCATCATCTTCCCCCTGGCGCGGCCTATCATCTCAGTGGTGGCGCTACTGGCGTTCATGGGCGTGTACAGCAATTGGGTGTTGGCCCGCATCATGATCCAGGATCAGAAGCTCTTTACCCTGATGTTAGGCTTGCAGCAGTTGATCCAAGATGATTACGGCCAGAACTGGGGGCCTTATGCGGCTGGTGCGGTGTTAGGCGCGTTGCCCATTGTCATCATCTACGTCATTTTGCAAGATTATATCGTCGGTGGTCTGACTCAGGGCGCGGTCAAAGGATAGCGTATGCAGAAGATGAATGAGAATATGTTTGGCACAGAGTTTGCTATGACTGAAACACGCGCCCAGAAGGTCGCTCGCGCACATCAGGGCGTCTGGCATCGGCACCGGATCGCGCCCGCGATGCCCCAGGCAGACGATACCCCCACCATCACCGTCGAGGCAGCGGTTGATCAGGCCGTCGCAGCGGTGCAATGTGTGCTCACGGCGCCTGAAGCACGGGTTGTCCCCCTGATGTTGGTCGATACGCGATGGGACACGCTCACCTGGCGCTACATCCAGACCTGGGAAGCGACACTGCCAGCCTATTCGATGGGCACGATTGTGCGTTACACGGTGGAGGCGCTGCCGCGCGATGACAACGCATCCATTCCCGCTGATGATGGAGAGACATTCTCCTACCTCGTCGGCGCGGGAGGCGCGCCCGCCTGGTCGGAGGAGGTGCGCATCTACCAGATTTTCGTCGACCGCTTCAACCCCGGCGCGGGCCGTGACTGGGCCCAAACCGAGGACTTGAGCCAAGCCTTCGGTGGCACGCTGCGCGGCGTCATCGAGAAGCTCGACTACGTGGCCGATCTGGGCTTTAACTGCCTGTGGATCTCGCCCATCCAGCCCGATAACGCCTACCACGGCTACCACGGCCTGGATTATTTCGCGGTCAATCCCCGATTGGGGACGCTCGATGACGCGCGAGAACTACTTCGCGAGGCGCACGCGCGCGGCATCCGCGTGCTGCTCGACTTCGTCGCCAACCACGTGGGCCGCGAGCATCCGGCCTTTATTAAGGCCCGCACCGACCGCGAGAGCGACGAGTATCACTGGTTCACCTGGCGCTCGTGGCCCGACGACTACGTGGCCTACTTCGACATCCCCGAGCTGCCGCAGCTCAACACTGACTACCTTGCCGTCCGCGAACACCTGTTGCGCAGCATCCGCTTCTGGCTTGAGGACGTCGGTTTCGACGGCCTGCGCCTCGACTACGCCAGCGGCCCCGCGCACGACTTCTGGACCGCCGTGCGCGCCCAGGTCGAAGCGGTCAAACCCGATGCCTGGATATTCGGGGAGATCACCGCCCCGCCGCCGGTGCTGCGCAGCTACGCCGGTCGCCTGCACGGCACCTTGGATTTCCCGCTGGCTCAGGCTTTGCGCGATACGTTTGGTTTTGGGACGATGCCCTTTAGCGCCTTCGACGCTTTCCTCGCGGGTCACGCGCACTATTTCCCCTCTGCTTTTAGTTTGCCCAGTTTCGTAGATAATCATGATATGGATCGCTTCTTGTGGATTGCGGAGGGTGATGTGCGCAAGCTTAAGCTCGCCGTTCTATGCCTGCTGACGTTGAGTGGGCCGCCCATCGTCTACAACGGCACCGAGATGGGGATATCGCAGCAGCGCGCGATCAATGAGGCCGGGAGTTGCGGTATGAGCGAGTGCCGGCTGCCGATGCCCTGGGACGATCCGCCGCATCCAGCGTTGCACGACACTATCCGCGATCTGCTGCACATACGACGCGATCACCCGGCGATCTGGCGCGGCGAACGGCGCACGGTGCATATGGATGATGCGACCCAGACTTACGCATATACGTATCGAGAGGCTTTGGAGACGGTGCTGGTAGCATTTAATCGCAGCGAGGAAACGCACACCCTCACGCTATGTGACCGCACCATCACACTGGCGCCGGTCAGTGGCGCGCTAATTGACTTGACAACTGACGGAGGAATGTAATGTTGCCTGGAATATTGCATAAGCACAAATCTTTCTCATCGGATTACGTACGTCCTCGCCGCATTGATGTGTGGCTGCCGCCGGGATACCGGGCCGATGACAATCGGCGCTTCCCCGTGCTCTACATGCACGATGGCCAGAACCTCTTTGATCCGGCGACTGCCTATGCTGGGGAGGCCTGGGAAATTGACGCCGCCATTGCGCAGTTGGCGGATGCGGGCGCCATTCCCCCGGTCATCGTAGTGGGGATTTGGAACACGCCGCTACGCTGGCCCGAATATATGATCCCCGCGCCGTTCAATGCGGCACCCAACAGCGCCCAGTTGCGGGCGACCTTCGCGGCTGAGCGCGGCCGCCCGCCGATAGGGGATGCGTATTTGCGCTTCATCGTTGAGGAACTCAAGCCCTTTATCGATGCGCATTATCGCACGCGGCCAGATCGGGCGCACACCTTCGTGATGGGTTCGAGCATGGGCGGGTTGATCTCGCTGGCGGCGCTCTGCACCTACCCGGAAGTCTTCGGCGGCGCGGGCTGTCTCTCTACGCACTGGATCGCCGCCGAGGGCATTCTGGTCGATTATCTGCCGGAGATGTTGCCAGACCCCGGCGCGCATCGCCTGTACTTTGACCACGGCACGGTCACGCTGGATGCACAGTACCCGCCCTACCAGGCTCGCGTGGATGCGATGATGCGCGCCGCCGGCTACACCGAAGGCAAAGACTGGATTACGCGCGTGTTCGAGGGCGCGGAGCACTCAGAACCGGCCTGGCGTGAGCGCGTGCATATCCCGTTGACGTTTTTGTTGGAAAAGGACAGAATGGAATAAAATCTAACCAAAGCCCAGCCAAGGAGGACATTTTGAAACACGAAATTCGTCGTACCGCTGAGAAGATTGCCCAGCGCTTAGATTTGATCGCGCCCTTGGTCTATCGCGAGCGCGCGCCGCTGCCGCCGTTTCGATACCAGCAGCTTGCCGGCCCGGATGAGACGCCATCACTTGCTCCCTCGGATGTTGCGCAGGGCGAGACGATCCAGCCGCCGGCCTACTGGGGCGAGCCGTTGGCCGATTTTGTCCTACGCGGCGCCTTCGAGGCGCCTGCCGCATGGGAGGCCGGGCGCCCGGCGGCGCTCTATCTCCCCATCGGCGAGACAAACGACTTCAGCCACCCGGAGGCGCTGGTCTACGTCGATGGCGAGCCGCTCGCCGCCTGTGACCGCCACCATCAGGAGATTCGATTGCCCGATCGCTATCGCGATGGCGCCTCGCACACGCTGACCCTTCACGGCTGGATGGGCTGGCTGTTGGCGCGACCCGGCGAGCGTGTGTTGATGCAGCCGTGCGCCGTCGTCCAGATCGATCCGCCGACGCGCGCCTTTATCACCACGGCCCGCGTCGCTTTGGGTGTGGCCGAGCAATTGGCGGCGCGCGATCCGGCGCGCGCGCAACTCCTCACCGCGCTGGACGAGGCCTTCCAGGCCTTGGATACGCGCCAACCATTCGGGTCGCGCTTCTACGCCAGCGTTCCGGCGGCCCACGACCTGCTGCGCGATGGCATCGTCGCGGCGGGGCCGGCGCTGGGCGTCGATCTCGTCGCCACAGGCCACGCCCACATCGATGTGGCGTGGCTCTGGCCGCTGGCGCAGACGCACCGGAAGACGCGCCGCACCTTCTACAATGTCCTCCGCCTGATGGAGGAATTCCCCGACTATCACTTCTCGCAGAGCCAGGCCCAGCTCTACGCCTTTGTGCAGGAGGATGATCCCGCGCTCTTCGCGGCGGTGCAGCAGCGCGCGGCCGAGGGCCGTTGGGAACCCATCGGCGGCACCTGGGTGGAGATGGATTGCAACATCACCGGCCCGGAGTCGCTGGCGCGCCAATTCATCCTGGGCCAAGCCTTCTTCCGCGAGCACTTCGGCGCGGAGTCGCTGGCGCCCGTCCTCTGGCTGCCGGATGTCTTCGGCTACGCGGCGAGCCTGCCCCAGTTGATCCGTCAGGCGGGATTGCGCTACTTCTTCACCACCAAGCTGAGCTGGAACCAGTACAATCGCCTGCCGCACGAGAGCTTCTGGTGGCAGGGCATCGACGGCACCCGCGTGCTCACCCACTTCGGCGTGACGCAGGAGAACGAGGCGCCGGGCTTCTTTAGCACGTACAATTCGCCCGCCCGCCCCACGGACGTGATCGGCACGTGGACGAACGCGGCGCAGAAGGAGTTGAGCGCCGCGCCGTGGCTGCTGACCTTCGGCTACGGGGATGGCGGCGGCGGCCCCACGCGCGAGATGTTGGAGAATCTGCGCGAGATGAAGAATTTCCCGGCGACGCCGCGCGTGCATCAACGG
Source organism: uncultured Anaerolineales bacterium (assembly GCA_964496595.1). GTDB lineage: Bacteria > Chloroflexota > Anaerolineae > B4-G1 > SLSP01 > JAAAOZ01. The sequence continues at coordinate 5,765 of CAZCAI010000004.1, read as the reverse complement.
GGCGCGGGGGAGTTCTTCCGCACGCTGGAAGCGCAGGTCGGGGATCAGTTGCCGGTCTGGGATGGCGAACTCTACCTGGAGATCCATCGCGGCACCTACACCACGCAGGGCCGCACCAAGCGTGCGAATCGCAAGAGCGAATTTGCCCTCCACGATGCGGAGTTCTTAGCGGCGTGGGCGGCGCGATTGACGGCGCGATTGGATGAGAGCTATCACTATCCAACGGCGAAGCTGCGCACCGCGTGGCAGTTGGTCTGCCTCAACCAATTCCACGACATCATCCCCGGCAGCAGCATCGGGCCGGTCTACAAGGAGGCGTTGGCCCAGTACGATGAGGTGCAAGCCACCGCCGCCGACATCCGCGCGGAGGCGTTGGCCGTGCTGGCCGAGGCCGCAGGCGGCGATCTGCTTCTCGTCAATCCCACCAGCTTCGCCCGGCGGGATTTGGCTTTTTGGGATAGGGAACTATCGGCGGATCAACACCTCGTGCGCCCGGATGGGACGCCCGTGCCGACGCAAGCCACTGTGGGCGGGGTATGGATCGCTGCCGGCGAACTGCCGCCGTACAGCATCACGCCGCTGACGGTTGCCGAGGGCGCTCCTCCAGAAGCCTCGTCCTCGTTGACTGCTTCATCGACGCATCTGGAGAATGCCAAGGTGCGGGTCGAGTTCAACGCCGAGGGGGACATCACGCGCATCTACGACAAGGCCCACGCGCGCGAGGTGCTGGCGCCGGGCGCGGTCGCGAATCAATTCCAGGCCTTCGAGGATCGCCCGCTCAACTGGGATGCCTGGGACGTGGACATTTTCTTCGAGGAGAAGATGTGGCGCGCCGATCCTGCTGCTTCGGTAGAGGTGATCGAAGCCGCGCCGCTGCGCGCCACGCTGGAGATTCGGCGGCGCATCCTGCACAGCGAATACGTCCAGCGCATCTCGCTCGCCCACAACAGCCCTCGCCTCGATTTCGAGACGACCATCGATTGGCGCGAGCGTCACATCCTGCTCAAGGCGGCGTTCCCGGTGGAGATCCTCTCCCCGGTCGCGACCTACGAGATCCAATGGGGCAACGTCCAGCGCCCCACGCATCGCAACACCAGTTGGGATTGGGCGCGCTTCGAGGTCTGCGCCCAGAAGTGGATCGATGTGAGCGAGGGTGATTACGGCGTCAGCCTGCTCAACGATTGCAAGTACGGGCACGATGTCCACGGCAACGTGATGCGCCTCAGCCTGCTGCGCAGCCCCACCGAGCCGGACCCGGAGGCCGATCAGGGCGAGCATCACTTCACCTACAGCTTGCTGCCCCACGCCGGCGGTTGGGACGAGACGACTGTCGGGGCGGCTTACGCCCTCAATGATCCGGTGCTCGTCGCATCGGGCGCGGGCGCGGAGATAGCGGCAGAGGCCTCGTCGCTGCTCTCGCTGGATCGGCCCAACGTCGTCATCGAGACGGTCAAGCAGGCCGAGGACGGGCGCGGGCTGATCGTCCGCCTCTACGAAAGCCAGCGGCAACGCGGGCGGGCGACGCTCACGTGCGATTTCCCCGTCGCGGCGGCGTGGCGGACGAATCTGCTGGAGGAGAACGACCACCCCCTCGCGCCGGATGGCCATCGCGTGCGGATCGACTTCACCCCCTACGAGATCATCACCCTGCGCTTGATCCCTGAAAAATAGAGAAAATCGCTTGGTATCTGTTTGGTTTTGGCGAGAAGGCCAAGGTGCAACGCACTTGAACTGAAGGAAAGTGCCGCCTCATGCAGTATGTGCCTGGCGACAAGCCCAAAAGTGCGTTGCACCTCAAGACTAAACGATTACATTGCTCGTAGCTGGGCATCTGCTACGCGATAAAATGAAGTGCCATCACATAGGAGGTCTGTATGCCACAACCACATCTAATTGTCGTCTTAGGAAGTCCGCGCCGCGAGGGAAACAGCGCCACGCTGGCCCGTCGCGCCATCGCCGGGGCGAAAGCTGCGGGCGCGAAGGTGACCACCTTCTTCCTGCACGCAATGGACATCGAGCCGTGCGCCGCCTGCGATGCGTGCCGTGAGAGTACAACCGCGAGCTGCATCATCGAGGATGAGATGCAACTCATCTACCCGGAGCTGCGCCGCGCCGATGCGCTGCTGATCGCCGGCCCCGTCTACTGGTTCACGATGTCCGCGCAGACGAAGCTCTTCTTGGATCGCTGCTACGCGCTGGGCGGCCCGGAGGGGCACGTGCTGGGGCAAAAGCGTGTGGGGATTGTGCTGACCTACGCCGATCCCGACGCTTTCAGCTCCGGCGCGGTCAATGCGCTGCGCGCCTTTCAGGATAGCTTCACCTACGTCGGCGCGGAGATCGTGGGGATGGTGCACGGCAGCGCCGGGGAGGCGGGCGAGGTGCGGGAGAACGCCGAGCTGATGGACGCGGCGTATGCCCTGGGTGAGAAACTCGTCTCGCTCGGTCAGGTGTAGGTCAGCACGCTGTAGAGATCTACCGTCAGTTTGAGCTTGGCGCCCTCGCTCTCGAACGACGTGGGCGGCATGCCGAAGGATAGCCTGTTGCCTTTGGTGGGCCGGGCGAAGACCACGGTCACGGTTTGTGGCTCGGCCGCGTAGTTGACGAGGTGGAGTTGTTGCCGACCTTTAGCTCCCTGACGCCAGGCGGCGGCCAACACCGGCGCTGTGGCGATCACGTGCGGGTGTGGATGAGCGCCCAGCGCATCCAGAAGCGCGCGGCGCGTGGCGGGCGGCGGCAGTTCGTAGCGGGGCGATTGGGCGAAGAAGTGCGCTAAATTCAGACGATTCCCTAACGCGCGCGCCCAGCGGCGGCGAAAGTAGGCGCGGTAGAGCCAGTCGATGGCGCGAGTGGTGATCTTGCGGATACCGTCGCGTTGCATCAGTCGGTCGGCGCGGGATGTGGGCGCTGTCCACCCCGGCAGCGAGGGCACGTCGATCACGCGCAGGCCGGCGGGCGGCGAGGCGGTCGAGGTGGTGTCATCGAAGCGCAGAAGAATCTCCAAATTGCACAGGTCGTCCTCCGACGTGACCACGCGCCACGGGATGCCCGCGGCCAGCAGCGTCAGCCCCGCGCCGAAGTAGCCGGGCGCTAAGCGATCCCAATCGAACCAGAGCGCGTCATCGGCGGGGAAGAGCAGGCCCACCCGCGCGGTCGACTGGCGATTTTCGCCGTTATAGAGATCGGCGTGCTCCTCCAGCCAGCGATGCACTGCGCCGATGGCCTCGCGCTGCGGCGCGTACGGCGCCGCCGTCAGCAGCGTGAAGGCGCCATCCGCTGCGACGTACTCCGTGCCCTTCACGACCATCGTCGCGCCGCAGGCCGCCTCCTCCGCGATCCCCTGCTGGAAGCACCGGGGCGCGTAGACCTGATCGAAGCCGATGCCCTTGTCGTAGGGATCGACGCTCAGCGGCGTGTCGCCGATGAGCGCTCGCGCCGTGCGGATCGTCAGGGCGTTGTTCAGCAGGGTGGGATTTTCCCAGCGCGGCAGGCCGTAATCCTCGATCATCATCACGTCCTGCACCTCCGCCAGTTCCGCCAGATCGATGCCGTAGATGAGTTTGCTGGGGCGCATCACGGCGTCGAAGTCGTTGGCGCTGATCGCTGTATCCGGCTCGAGGTCGCGCGCGTAGGCGGCCAACTCGCGCAGTGTGGCGGTCACCTGCTCGGCGCGCCAGTGGAGGTAGCGGCGGCTGAGCGGGTCGTCGGGGCGGATCTCTGGGGGGATCTCCGCGTCGGCGGCGTTGCGGAAGGCCGCGCGGCAGCGCTCGCAGTAGCAGCCCGCCGGCCCGATCCACGTCCCCCCGACGTGCAGCGGCTGCGCGCCGTACCACGGATTATCGAAGAAGACGCCGTCGGTGCCGGCCTGGAGAATCCCCCGGATCATCTTGCGGAGCCGCTCGCGCCACGCCGGATGCTGCCAGCAGGTCATATAGCGTCCGGTGTAGTAGTAGATGCGCCGCCCGCGCGGATCGCGCGCGTACCAATCTTTATCGCGGTGGCTGCCCGCGAAGACGCAATTGGAGGTCTGGACGTAGCCGAAGACGCGCACATCGGCCACGTGATAGACCTGCACGGCGCGCGCGAAGTCGGCCCAATCCGCCTGCGCCACCTCCGGCGGGAAACCCCAATCGTACATCAGGTAGGCCCAGGTGCACTGCGCCTCCTGCGCGACGCGCAGCGCGCCTGTGGCCGTGTGTGCCTCGTGATGGATCGCCTCGTCCACCGGGGCGTCCATAAATTTGAGGCGATTCATCCGCACGGTGCCCGGCCCGGCCCAGAGGTAGATGGGGCGGTGCGCGCCGATGGCGAAGGTCTCCGGCGGGGGCGTCATGATGGCTCGGCGGGCAGATCGAGCAGCGGTGAATTGAGGAGCGCCAGCTCCTCGTCCGCGTCCAGCTCCTCCAACTCGCCGGTCACGGTGAAGATGACGCGCTCGCAGAGATTGATGACGCGGTCGCCGGCGCGCTCCAGGTTGTGGGCGACCCAGAGCAGATAGTTGGCCTGCTCAATCGAGAGGGGATCTTCTATGATGTGGGTGATCAATGTGCGGTAGATCTGCTCGTAGTGGGCGTCGATCTCTTCGTCCTCCTTGGGGATGGCGCGCGCGGCCTCGACATCGCCTTTAACAAAGGCTTGCATCCCCCGATGGAGCATCGCGCGCGCTTTCTCGGCCATTGGGGTGATGTCGGAGAGCGCGGGCATGATCAGCTCCGCGCGCCCGATCTGGAGATTGACCTTGGCGATCCCCTTGGCATAATCGCCGATGCGTTCCAACTCGGAGGTCAATTCTAAAATGGCGGCCAACATCCGGGAATCGCTCGCCATCAATTGGTGGTTTGTGATTAGTCCAATCACCTTCTGCTCGATCTCGAAGCGCTTTTGGTTGATCTCGTGATCCTGGAGGATGATTGCGCGCGAGCGTTCAAAATCGCGCGCCTTGAGGCTTTCCACGGCGGCGGTCAATGCTTCCTCGATAATGCTGCCCAGCGCTAGCATTTCATCTTGTACGGTCTGTAACTCACGGTCAAAGGTTGTGCGGATCATAAATCACCTCTTTTTTGGGTGGATGATGATCAACGTCTGGAATATTGTACCACAGATAGGGCGGAGGCGAAAAAGAAGGTTTGGAATTCTCTGCGCTTTTACAACTTGATGTGGGGTTTTTGGGGGAGAGATAGGTCTTATGCTTCCAGATACGCAGCCAGATGCTCGACCGCTGCCTGGACGGCGGCGTGATTGTTCGCGGCGCGATCTCCCTCCCAGCGGTGACGCCAGACGCGGCGCTCGCCAGGGACGGCCAGGCCGAGGTAGTAGAGGCCCACCGGCTTGTAGGCTGTGGCGCCTGTCGGGCCGGCGATGCCCGTGATGCTCAGGCCGACCTCGACGCCTAGCCGGCGCCGGACGCCCGCCGCCATCTGCCACGCTGCCTGCGGGCTGACCGCGCCCCAGCGCGCCAACGTCGCCGGCCGGACGCCTAACATCCCGACCTTGACGTCGTTGGCGTAGGCGATCACCCCGCCCCAGAAGTACGCCGAGCTGCCCGGCAGCGCGATGATGCTCGCGCCCAACTCTCCGCCCGGCGCCGATTCCGCCACCGCCAAGCGCCATCCCCGTGCCTGGAGCAGATGCGCCATTCGTTCAATGGATATGTTTGGTTTCCTGGTCATATGATTCTCTTTGTATCTCTCATGATAATTGGAACTTGGATTCAAGGCTCTTCAGGAATTCGCCGGGTGCAATCGTACTATCCCCATCCACAACCCAGT